>JAFWAE010000027.1 GCA_017507855.1 Clostridia bacterium | reverse complement strand
GGTAGCCAAAGCCTTGCCGCTCTCGTCCACCCAGTTGGTGGTCACGGTGTATTCTACGGGCTCCTCGGTTACGGGGGGTTCTTCGGTTACGGGAGGCACTACCACGATCTCGGCGTAGGTGTAAGTGACGACCTTGTTGCCGTCCACTTTGCCGTTGGCGGCATCGCCGCTGACGCTGACGAAGTCGTAGCCTTCAAAGTTCTTCTGCTCGGTGGTGTATTCGGCGCCCTCGGCGTAGGTATCCACCTGAGCGGCGGCCAAAGCCTTGCCGCTCTCGTCCACCCAGTTGGTGGTCACGGTGTATTCCACGGGCTCTTCGGTTACGGGGGGTTCTTCGGTTACGGGAGGCTCTACCACGATCTCGGTGTAGGTATTGGTAAAGACCACGGCGGTGTCGCCGCTGAGGGTGAAGCGCTTGCTGGCCTCGCCGGAGGCGGTATCACGGCCCACAGCCACAGAGGTCACGCGAGTGTACCCCTCCACGTCGGGAGTTCCTTCCTCCACCACGTAGTATTCCAGGTTCAGGTCCAGCACAGCCGTACCCAGGGCCTGCTTGCTACCGGCGGGCACGTTGATCTCCACCGTGTCCACCTTGGCGCCGTTGGCATCGTACACACCGAACACAAAGGTCTTGGCAGCAGCCAGTTCCAGGCCGTTGATATTCTTTTGCACAGTCAGGGTAGCTTCGGTTACTACGGGAGGATCTACGGGATCGGGCGTGGTGGTGGCGCTGCTGGAAGCGGCGCCCAGCTTAAAGTCCATACCGCCGGTGACGAACTGGCCTTTTTTCCAGTTGGCCAAGCGGGAGGAGTTGTCGCGGATGCTTTCGCAGATGTTGTCGGGATGCCAGAAGTGAACCGTTCTTTCAAAGGTCATGGGGACGGAAACGGTTTCGCCGTTGATGAGGAAGTCCACGTTTTTGTTCAGGGTGATGGTGTAGTATACGGGGTCAGCGGCCGTGCCCACAGGGAAGGTGCCGTTAAAGCGACGCTGGCCGGCATCGTGGATCTCGGTTCCGGTAATGTTGAAGGGAGCGGTGGAAGTGATCACCAGGTTGCCGTTGAGGTAATCCTGCTTGGTCAATTCTACAGAGGCAGAGTAGGAGGTGCCATCCAGGGTGTAGGTAGCGTTCAGGGCGATGTGAATGTCCAGGTGAATGGCGGAGTCATTGTTTTTGACCAGCTTCCACTCCACACGGCCCGCGGTCTTGACCTGGCAGCCGTCCTGCTCGTGATCGTGCTCTTCCAGGGAGCAGAACAGGCACAGCAGGGGAATGTGGTCATGCTCCTCCTTGTCGCAGTCATACGTAGCGGCATGATGCTTGACGATCTCCCATTTGGTCAGGGCGGGAATGGCCCCGACGGGCAGGGTATCCTCGTTGGCGGTAAAAGCTACGTCGCCCAAGCTATAGGCGTCCGCGGCCAGGGTGGTGGGAACGGCCACACTGATGGCCAGGATCAAGCTCATGAGCAGAGCCAGGCTCTTTTTGCCAATGCGGGTAAAGATGTTTTTCGTTGCCATGATTACAATCTCCTTTGTTGTTTTTGATTGAAATCAGGCGGCCGAGCCGTCATAGCTTTCGCCGTAGACCTCTTGCTTTGCGTCCCGTCCTTTCGGGCGGTTTGCCTTTTTCTTGATTTGGGTTGGTTTGTTAAGCGGAAACGGTGCGTTTGTTTTCAAGGGCGCTTTTCATAAGGAAGCAAAGCTCCAAAGCGCTGCGGAAGCTTTCCTCCGTGTTTCCTTCCACCCAGTTTGCACAGCCTTGCCAGCTGGCATTCTGCCGAAAGAAGATCCTGACTGCCAGAGTCGCTGCCTTTCCTCTTTTCAACGCCGTTTTTTGGGTTTCGGAGGGAAGCGGACTTTTGTCAGCCGTAAAGCTGCGCATTTTGGAAAAGGCTTGGGGAAAATTGGTGTCGTCCAGGGACTGCTCCGTCAGCCAAAGCATTTCCAGCAGACTGGCGAAGTTTTTTCCTTCCGGGAAAGCAGGAGTGTATACTCGCCCTTGCGGGACCCCTGCCAGGTAAGAATCTACACAAAGGAGGAAGGTCCTTTGTGCTTCGCCCCTTATCACATGCATGCCGCGCCTCCTTTCCTGACCGTTTTTCGTTGTTTACGAGCTTAGTATAACTCCCTGCAGTTACAAGAACGGTTACTTTTTCAAAAACATCGTTCAAAATTTCACTTTTTTGTTTTTCTTTCGGTGCTGCCTTGCAAACGGGGCCTTGCTCGTTGTTTGTGAGCCCAGTATACACCCGCTCAGTTACAAAATCAGTTACTTTTTTAAAAACATCATTCAAAATCTCATTTTTTTGTTTTTCTTTTTCCGCCAAAGATCGGTGGAAATCTCTTTCCTATTATAATAAAGAAAAACTCGTATCATTCTTTCAATTTTCCCTTTGCTCTGTACAAACCGTGTTTTTTGTGCTATACTTTTGTTGCGCGACGGCAACGCCCCGCGCCATTTTGTACGTAGAAGGCCATAACATGAAGAAGACCAACGGGTCCCTGCTGGAGGGGCCGCTTTTTTCCGGCATCATTTCTTATACCGTTCCCATTATTCTGACCAGCATCCTGCAACTGCTGTTCAACGCCGCCGATCTGGTGATCGTGGGGCGCTTTCGCGGAAGCGTAGCCGTAGCGGCAGTGGGAGCCACAGGCTCCATCACCAATTTGATCGTGAACCTGTTTGTGGGCCTCTCCGTGGGTGCAGGTGTAGCGGTAGCCCGTTCCTTTGGAAAAAACGACGAGCAGGACGTGCACCGCATCGTACATACCTCCTTGCCCACCGCTATCCTCAGCGGCATCGTATTGACCGTGGTAGGCGTCATCTTTTCCCCCACCTTTTTGGCGTGGATGGATACCCCCGCCAACGTCCTGCCTCTTTCCACCGTATATATGCGCATCTATTTTGCGGGCATCACCTTTTCTATGGTGTACAATTTTTGTGCCTCCATCCTTCGGGCTGTGGGAGACACCAAGGGCCCGCTGCTGTTTTTGTTTGCCGCAGGCGTGATCAACGTGGTGCTGAACGTGTTTTTCGTAACCGTCTTCGGTATGAGCGTGGACGGCGTGGCGCTGGCTACCACCATTTCCCAGGGAGTGGCCGCCATACTGGTGGTGCGAGCGCTGATGCGCCGCACGGACTGCTGCCGCCTGACTCTTTCCAAAATGCATATCTATGCCAAGCAATTGCTCAAGATCGTCTATATCGGTCTGCCCGCAGGCATCCAAGGCTCCCTGTTTTCCATTTCCAACGTCATCATCCAATCCTCCATCAATTCCTTTAACGACATTGTCGTGGCGGGCAATGCAGCCGCAGGAAACCTGGAAGGCTTCGTCTACGTGTGCTTGAACGCCTTTCACCAAACGGCAGTCAACTTCACGGGGCAAAACGCCGGGGCGCGGCAATACGGACGCGTGCGAAAGATCCTGTGGATCTGCCTGGGCTGTGTTTCCGTGGTGGGAATTGTGGCGGGAAGCGCGGTATACGCCGCAGGGGAGCATTTGCTGGCCATCTACATTACCGACTCCCCCGAAGCCATCGGTTACGGGCTGACGCGTCTGGCCTTTATCTGCCTGCCCTATTTCCTTTGCGGGCTGATGGACGTTTCCACCGGCGCGTTGCGCGGTCTGGGCTCCTCCTTGACGCCCATGGTCATTTCTGTGTTGGGGATTTGCGGCATCCGCATTTTGTGGATCTACACCGTGTTCCGCCAAGAGGCGTATCATACTCTGGAATGCCTGTATTTTTCCTATACGGTTTCCTGGGTTGCCACGTTTTTGTGCCAATTGGTCGCATTTTTCATCTTATACAAACGCTGTGTCAAAAAGTCCGCAGGGGCTCCCCCTCTTGCAGCCCCGCCTGCTTAAAACAAAAAAACCGTTTCCCACCGTGCGTTTTTGTGGGAAACGGTTTTTTGTACTTTAAAAGCTATTAAGGACGCAGGCCCATGCCGCCCTCCAGGGTCAGGGTCTCGCCATTCATGTATTTGAAATCAGGGGAGGCCAGCTGTACGCAAACGCGGCCGATCTCCAGCTCTGCATCCCCAAAATGCCCTGCGGGGGGCATTTTTACGTTGGCCTTGAAGGCCTCCGGGTAAGCCTGCCGGAATTTTTCCAGTTGGGCCGTCCATGCCAGGGGGCAGATGACATTGGTGTTGATGCCGTCGGCTGCCCATTCCGTGGCCGCCACGCGGGACAACCCGCGGATCCCTTCCTTGGCGGCAGCATAGGCGCATTGGCCGTAATTGCCAAACAGACCCGCTCCGGAAGCAAAATTGATGATGCTGCCCTTCGTTTCCTTCAAATAGGGATAGCAGGCCTTCATATAGTAAAACGCCGCGTACAGGCCGGAATACATGGCCAGGTCAAACTGCTCGGTGGTATGATCCTGAATGGTCACGCCGGAAGCAGAAGCCTGGGCGTTGTTGATCAGCACGTCGATACGGCCGAACTCGGCCACAGCCTTTTCCACCACAGCTTTGGCCGTAGCTTCGTTGTCGCCCCCGGCGCAAATATCCGCCGCCAAGGCCAATACGCGGATGCCATACAAGCTCTCCAGCTCCTCCTTGGCCTTTTCCAACTTGGCCACGTTTCGCCCGGTGATGACCAGATTGGCCCCTTCCTTGGCATAAGCCGTGGCAATGCCGTAGCCGATGGAACCACAGCGCCCATCCTCCAAAATAGCATAGCCCGCACCGGTAATAATAGCGGTTTTTCCCTTTAAAAAGCTCATAAAGCACCCTTCTTTGACGTGTTTTTTTAATTATAGCATATTCTGCCGCAAAAAGGAAGATTTATTCCTGTTTTTCCCAAGGAAGGGGCATGTCGCAAAGGATCTCGTCCACGTCGTCCTTTGTGCAAACCATGAAGGGCATTTTCTTGCCAATGTTGGAAGAAACGCAAAGGCAAACGCTTCGCTTGGCCCTTTGAATCATCGTACTTGCAACGGAAACCCATTCTTCTCTTATTGAAGAGAGCTCCCCCTCCCGCGAGACGGCGCCTACGGAAAAAAACGCCAGATCTGCAGATACGGATCTCAAAAAACGCTCGGTTGCGGGCCCTAAGAAATCCTTCTCCTGTGGACGAAACAGTCCTCCCGTACAATATGCCTGCACATCGACACCCTCTAGTTCCTCAAGCATCGCCAAGCTGTTGGTAATAATGCACACGCCCTTCTTACCCCGAAGATATTTTGCAATACGCCTTGTGGCAGAGCCGGAGGCAATCAGAACCGTCGCCCCGTCAGGAATCATCTGGGCAGCTTTTTGAGCCAGCCGCTCCTTAATTGTGTGATTATCATTATCTCGTAAAGCCAGCGGCACCCCCTTGTTTTTACATTCCGCCAACACCACACCGCCGTACACCCTTTGTACAAGCCCTGCCCGCTCCATCTTTTCCAGATCCCGCCGCACAGAGGCCTCGCTGACAAATACGGCTTTGGCCAGTTCCTTAACGGTGGCACTTTGTTTTTTCTGAAGCAATGCCAAAATTTCTTGCTGACGGTCATATCCAATCACGTCCAAAACCTCTTTCCGTTTGAAAACATTTGCAAAAGTTTGATTGTTTCTATTGATTTTTTGAGCATCTGTCAATATTCGCTCCAAAGATTGACAGGCTAAAACAGGGATATTACAATAAAAAACAAGGGAAAGAACATCCAAAAGGGAGGGCTGCTTCTCCATTATACCACTTTTTCAAACTTTTGCAAGACTCCCGCGCATCTCCGTCAAAAATTTCACTCTGAAAGGAACGGTTCGTATGTTCTCCAAGCTTAAACGCCTTTTTTCTCTGCTCTGTGCAATCGTCATGCTTGGCAGTGTGCTGTCAGCCATGACGGTTCCTGCTCTTGCCGTCGAGCTAAACGGCACCGTTTCCGGCAAAGCCACGGAAACTGAAGGTAAGCTCATGCTTCACAAGGCTTCCTTCAACTCCGTGGATATCTCCGCACCAGCGAAACGACATTCTCCCCCGATGAAAGCTGCACAAGAGGTCAGATGGCCGCGTTCCTCTACCGCGCTTATGCGTAACGATTAACGCCGCATAACAGGATCTCACGATCAACCTCACTGTGTTTCTTTCCTTTGAAGAACCGGTGAGTTTTTTGTGATTATTTCAACATTTTTTGTCACTATATTGCAGAATGGAGGACTTATGATGAAAAACATTACAAATTTAAGATGGATAGTCGGCATAGCAGTGCTGATCATCACGCTATTGCTTTGCGCATGCAGTCAACCACACAATGCTGACACGTATTCTTTGGACATAGAAAATGCCCGTCTGGAATATGCGTGCGGCGAAGTGTTGGACACCGCAGGCGTGCGCCTTTTCTATACGGAGGCAAATGGTAACACGATCGAGTTGGGCACTGAGGTCGAAGCTCCGGACATGAGCACCGCCGGACAAAAAGAAGTGTGGGTGCGTTGCGATGATATCGCCTTTTCCTATCTGGTCAATGTTGAGCCCTGCATTGGACTGGAGGCAGAGGCCGTGCAGCTTCCGTTGGGAGAAGCACTGAATAAGGAGTCATTAAAACTGCTTTTGCGCTGTGCTAACGGTGTAACGGTGCCTGCTAATGCTGCCAATGCCACGCTGGATGCGTCGGCGGTAGACACCTCTAACGCAGGAAACTATGCAGCTAAGGTCAGTTACACGATCGGGAATGTCACGTATACGGCAAACGTAGCCATTACGGTTTTTGGTGATGCACAGGCGTTGTTGGAAAGCACCCGTACGCAGGTTTGTGCCAATTTGGAGAAATCATATTCTTCTTACGATAAGAAAAACTATACGGAAGCGTACTATCAAAAGCTGACCGATATGTATCAGGCATCGATCCAAAAAGCAGGCAGCGCTACCGATGTGATTACGCTTCACGCGTTGCTGAGCGACACGATTGCGACGATGGATAGCGTCTTAACGCTGGAGCTGATGGAACGGGCGCTTGAGCTACAGCGGGAGCAGATGATTGCCAAGCTGGAGGCACAAAAGCAACCGGAATTATATACGCAGGCGAATTACAATACGCTGTGTGAAGCGGTTTCCGCCTGCATTGAACGCCTTAACGGCGTTTCGGTGACGGAAGATTATGATACGGCAACCAATACGCTGAAGGCGACCTACGGGGAAACGATATCCCGCCTTGAGAAGATCAATAAGAAGATGGAAATGCTGACGCCCTACGCCAACGATCTCCAGGCAGGCGGTTGGTACGTCAGTGGCGGCGGCGCGGCAGAGTTGAGCAACAACATGCCCGAGGGCATCACGGGCGTTTCCGCAAAGCTTTCCGACCAAAATACAAACGTCCGCTTTATCAGCGCGGCGTATATGCTCCGCAACACGCAAAACAGCACCAAGCTGCTGTCGGCAACGGACGGCTCTGTCTCGCTGGGCTTTTGGGTGTACATTTCCGATATTGAAGCCCTGGGAGAAAAGACCGGATTTTTCATTTGTCTTTCCTCTTCCAATACTCCCAACTCGGGAGAAGCTGCCGGCCGTTACAACGTCGGTAATGCTCCAAGGTATATCACCGAGGAAAACGGCTTCGTTTCGGGCTGGAACTACGTCGAAATTCCTTCAACTGCGTTTGACGGCCGTGATTCCAGATTCTGGCAGGACTATGTGCAGATCAGCTTCGCTCTGCGCACCTTGGGAGACAAATCCTCCGAACCCGGCAGAACGTACTATCCCGCCGAGTGGAAAGAGGGCACCGAGGTGTTGGTCACAGGATTCCGCTTGGTTTTTGAAACCTCCCATCCGAATTATATCAACGCCGTCAGCGTACAGCCCAACAACTAAGGAAGGAGCGTGACGAATATGAAAAACAAAATTCGGAATTGTCTGAAAACGACCGTTTCACTACTGCTGGTGCTGGTACTGGGAATTACCGTATTGCCCGATGTCAGCGCTTCCAACGCTAAGGATAAGGAGTTGATCAGTGAATTGAGAAGCTGGATGATCAGTACCTTTGACAGTTCAAGCACCTACCAGCTTGCCTGGTCCTATACAAACGTTTCTCACGAGGCCAACGAAAACGGAGCCCTGTGTTTCATGGGGCAATCCTCACCCGATCCCCAAACACCCAATATCGTACAAGGTGCTCTGACAAAGCCTATTGACGTCTCCGATGCGCCGTTGTCTGAGCTGTATCTGTCGCTGGAGATTTTTATCGAAGATCCTTCGGCGCCCACTCTCGGTCAAATAGAGCTTTCCTCTTCGGGGCAAAGCGACGTCGAGGAGTTATCGTTTCCGTTTAAGGACGGAAAAATCGGCCAGTTCGTTTTGCAACCCGGCTGGAACTCCGTGGTGCTGCCCCTTGACACGGGTACACATGAGGGAGGAAGATTTCGCTTTGATCATCTCAATTTCTTCCGTATTTATTTCTTTGGCTCTTCCTCAATCAAGATCAAGCTGAACGATCTCTGCATTATGCAAATTCCCGAGCTTGATGTGTACGAGGATTTCCGCACTGACGGGGCAGTGGCAAAGTGGAACGCCCGGGGCGCTACGCTGGAGCGAACCGCAGACGGTGTGACCGTCACAATGACCGATAATGAAGCCCTGATCACCTCCGATGACTATGCGGTCGTCGTCCCTATGCCCGATCTGTATATGTTCAGCGTCGATTTGTCGGGGCTTTCCGCTGCGCAAGCCGCCTCTCTCGTGATCGGACGGCAGGACGTTACGGCAGAATATGATATTCCTACGGATGCGGACCGCTCGTATGTGGTTTCACTTGCAACACCCGACCGCACGGCAGAAGGCTTCTCGGATTTTTTGGATGCGGATACGGTAGGAATTCGCCTGAAGGCTCCCCGCGGCACCAAGATCACGTTGCACAATCTTGCCGTTCTCGAGGAATCGGTCTTGGTGGAGCGTAAGATCGATACGATCGGTGAAATCACCCCCGAAAACTACAAGCAAAAGCAGTCCTTGATCGATCAGGCGGCCCCCTTCGTTGACGCTTATCTTGCCAAAGTCACCGTTAATCATATTACCAAGACAGTGCAAAACTATTACGCTTACGTAGATGCCTGTGCACGCGCAGAGTTTTATGCACACTGTGAAACAATGGGCGTTCTGGCCGAGCTGATTGCGCCGGAAAAAACGCCCGTAGCGGGAGAGGAAATCGTTCTGGACCTGCGACTGTACAACGTAGGAACGGCCGATTTGCTTAACTATAGCTACCGCGTGACGTCGGAGGGGCTTGGCGCAAGTCTGTACAGTGCCGAGGAGATGCTCTTCCATCTGCAAGCGGAACAAAGCAAATCGTTCAGCATCCGGCTGTGCGCCTCGGAGGGCGGCATGCATCCCGTGACAGTCACGCTGTACAATGATCTCGGCGAGGAGATCGGAGTTTCTGTCACGGCAAACGTCGTGGTTGGCGGCAAAGGCTTTTATAAAGGCGACTCTCATACGCACTCGGTGGGAAGTGACGGCAAAGATGCAATCGCAAACAATGCCTATAGCTCGTACCAAAAGGGTTCGTTGGTTTTCTATGCTACCGATCACAACAGTAATCCGGAAGAGACCGACGATATTGAGCAGGCGCGCGCGGTTATGGAGGCTGCCGGCTACGGAGATATGGTGCTTCTCAAGGGCAATGAAATTACCAGTCAGGTCTTGGGTGCAGGGCATATGCTGTATTACGGCACGGCTACCTACTATCCTGCCCCGGCCAGCTCGAACAACGAGGTAAACAAGCAGCTTTTTGCGGATATTATGGATTCCGTTATCGCAGAAGGCGGCACCTGCTATATCGCGCATCCCTACTCTCCGGGAGCACCTTTCTACGGTATCGGCGAAAGCACCAAAAACATCGATGTTTTCACGAACTTTACCGGCGTGGAGATCTTCAACGATAAACAGACGGATACCCTGTTTGAGCAAAGCAAGAAATCCATTGAATTTTGGGATCGCATGAATATCAAGGGTGAGCGAAAGTATTTCGCTATCGGCAACTCGGACGCACATTATAGCAGCAACGTAAACCTTACGCAAAGCGTCTTCCTTATGTCCAAGCTGAGCGAGCAAGCTTACAATAACGCTTTGATTACGGGCTCGTTCTATGCCACCAGTGGCCCCGATCTCCGTTTTACCATCAACGACACAGACATGGGTGACAGCATTATTACGGATGGAAGTATAGGCAAGGGAACGGTCAGGGTGATCGCCTACGACGAGCTTTCTCCCCTGACCGAAGTGCGTCTGATCAAATATACCGTTTCCGAAGATAATGACGCCGCCTACAATGCCCGTGAGGTGATGGTATTGTTCAGCGATCCGAACGGCGAGACGGCTACGTATCGCTTCGAAAAAACGCTGGAGGTGCAGCTGAAGGCGGGTGAGTTCTATCGTTTGGAGGTTACTTCCCTCAAGCGCAACAATGCTAACCGCATGGCATGCTCCAACCCCATCTGGGTAACGACGGCTGCTTCCGATCTGACACTGGACAGTACGATTTCCGTTGAGGCAGGAGAGATAGTCAAATTGGATATCGCCACAGACAACGTTTACGATTCGATTCTCATTTCCTCTTCCGATCCCGAAAATATTCGCGTATATGACAATGGGCGCGTCGAGGTAGCACAGTCGGCGCAGGGCACCTATACGCTGACGGTGAGAAATACAAGCGAAAGTAAGAACAAAACCGTTACGCTTAATGTTGAACAAACACTTTCCGACAATGGCGAGCAAACGGTTCAAACCAAGAACGGAAGTCACAACGTTACCGTTGATCTTGCGGGCGGCAGAGCCGATTATGCGCCGGTCTTTAAGGTCAGCGACGGCGACACATTGACTGCTTTAAGAGATCCGGTGCGAGCTGGTTATCGTTTCCTTGGCTTCTATCAGGATGCCCAGGGGCAAACTCCCTTTGATTTCTCTACGGCAATCGTCAAAGATACCACGCTCTATGCATGCTGGGAAGTGGATGGCACTCCTCAGAAGAGTGGTTGGGTGGTGCCTGTCGGCATAGGCGCCCTTGCTTTGGTGGCTCTTGTGACCGCAGGCGTCGTGCTGAAACGAAAACGCAAGTAAATTTCTTTCCCTTGGAAAATTTTATAGACAAGCCCTCTTCCGGAAAAAACGCCGGGTTCACTGCATTTTCAAACTTTTGCAATAAAAATTCTGAAAAATTTTATTTTGAAAGGAAAAAACACATGTTAAGAAAATTTAAAAGCCTTTTCTCAATTCTTTTGGCAATCGTCCTCCTTGGAAACGTACTGTCCGCTGTGACTTTTTCGGCTCTTGCCGCCGAAAATTCCGGGATGTTCATTCTCAACCCCAATGACGGCCCCATGTATTCCGGCTTCGTGCGGGATGAGACCCATGTGCAGATCGGTACCGTTTCCGCCAAGGCCACCGCGGCTGTAGGTCAGTTGATGGCACACATAGTCACCTTTGATGCCGTAGATATTTCCGAGTATGCCGACGGCTACATCCATATGCTCCTGTACGTGGAGGATGCCTCCTCCTTTGACAGCCACGCCTATTTTGAGATCTCCAGCAACGGAACCTATGACGCCAACGAAATGGAATATAAGTTCAACGGCCGCCTGCAGGACGGCTGGAACTGCCTGTCCTTCAAGCTGAAGGACGGAGGCGCCACAGGCTCTATCGATTGGACCGCGGTAAACTTCAGCCGCTTGATCCTGCAGAACAACGGCGGCGTGCCCATTTGGTTCGCAGGCCTGTACGTAACCCAAAATCAAGACGATCCTGCCCCGCCCGTGGAAGGAAATGACATTGTTTTACCCGATCCGGCTCTCGAAGACGATTCCCTGTGGGTGTTAAACCCCGAAAACGGTACCATGCTTGGTATAGGTATGCAAGACAGAGAGCAGGTTTTGGTGGGCAACTATTCCTCCAAATTTGCTCCCGCAAGCGCAGGCCTGATGGCGGTTCAGCAAACCTTCGCCACCCCGCTGGATCTGTCCGCCTACTGTCAAAGCGGCTATCTTCATATGGACATCTACGTGGAGGATGCCTCCTCCTTTGACAGCCACGCCTATCTGGAGCTTACCAGCAGCGGAACTTATGACGTCGACGAGATCCAATTTTCGTTTTATGGCCACCTGCAGGACGGCTGGAACCGCCTGTCCTTCAAGTTGAAGGACGGATCTGCCATCGGCTCTATCGATTGGTCCGCGATAAACTTCAGCCGCTTGGTATTGCAAAACAGCAAAGCCTCCCCCATCTGGATCAACGGCGTGTACGTCAGTATGAAGGAGGATTCCTCCGTCCATCCTTGGGCAGAAGATTCCGCAATCGAGCCCACAACTCAACCAGCCACAGCACCCGCAACCGAACCTGTTACATTCCCCACCACTACTCCCGCAAAGACCTCTCCCGCTACTACCCCCGTAACCGGCGGCATCTCTTTGCTTGCCTCAGTTGGCCTGGGCTTGTCGGTTGCTTCTCTGACTTTTAAAAAGCGCAAATAATTCCCATTATGATTTGCAATTTGGCCCGCTGAAACATACTGTTTTGGCGGGCCAAATAAAATTTTGTCATAAAATCAAACTCCATGCTGGACAAACGCCTGTTTTTTTATGTATAATGAAAAAAACTCGAAAGGGATCTTGCCGTATGAGTCTTTCCCAAACGCCTTCCGTTTCCTCCCATGACACAAGCTTTCAGCCCGTTATTCGCTTCGGCGTCATGAGTGACGTGCACGTATCCTTCCGCTCCGACAAACAAGCCGAGCTCCTCACCCAAGCCATCCGCGCGCTGTATCTTTTTGCCCAAGCCCATCCCTCCTACCAAAAGCTGGACGCTATCCTCTTTTGCGGCGACTCCGCCGACCGCGCCAAACACGTGGAATACCAAGCCTTTACCCGTGTTTTAAAGGAAGAGGTGCGCCAAGGCACCGAGGTGGTGGCCTGTATGGGCAATCACGAATTTTTGGTGGGCAATGCCCTTTGCGGTGAAGAGGGGAATTCCATGGAACGTTGGGAGCATTATATGGGGCTGAAGCCCAATTACACTACCGTCATCAAGGGCGTGCATTTTATTGCCGTTTCCGACTATACGATGAATGCCGATACCCAAGCCTTCGTCAAGCAAAGCCTGCAGGAGGCCGAAGCCTCGCACCGACCCATCTTTTTCCTTCATCACAGCCCCTTTGCCGATACCATTACCACGGCAAATAACGCTGTCTTAGCCCCGAAAAATGCCAACGCTGTCAAACAGTTGCTCAGCCAATATCCTCAGGTGTTTGATTTTTCGGGCCACTCCCATTATCCCCTCAACGACGCACGCAATATTTTTCAAGATACCTTTACCTCGGTGGGGGCAAGCACCCTGCAAAGCACCCTGTTTAACGATACCTATGCCCCCCAAGATCCTACCCCTCAAATGATGATCGTAGAGATCAATGCCGACAACCAAGTTCGCATTTTCCCCTACGACGTGGCGGAAAACGCTGTCATCAACGGGCGCCCCTGGGTCATCGAAAACCCCTTTGATCCCACCTCCTTTACCCATACCTCCGCCGTTGCGGAACAAGCTCCCGCTCCCGCTTTTGCCCCCGGGGATTTTCTTGAAATGGCCGAGGTTCGGCCTGACCGCGCCTCCGTTTCCATCCCCGTGATAGATTCGCCGGCCACGGTGGTAAAATATCTGATTCGCATTTGCGACAAAGACGGGAAGCTCCAACGGGTCACCGCCGCCAACGCCCCCGTCCACAAGCACACCAAACCTCCCCGTCTGACAGCTCCGCTGACTAAACTGAAGCCCGACACGGCGTACACGGTAGAGGTGAGCGCAGTCAATACCTACGGCAAAGTTTCCCCAAGCCTGTCCACCTGCTTCCGTACCCCCGCATATACGGGCGTCCCCAAGGCCCGCGCGGCTTGGGCCGGCTTTGACAGCGTGGGAAATCCCGTTTCCCAAAACGGCCTTAAGCCCATCCCCTCCGACGAGGGAAGTCTTTTTGTAGGACCTTGGGAAGGGGCCTTCTGCTACGCGCCCAACAACGCCTACTGCTTCCGCGTTCAAGCCGACCCCGCCCTGACAGAGCTGAATGGAAATCGCTACAAGGTCACCGTCCGCTATTTTGACAGCAACGTGCACTATCTCTTTTTGCAATTCCCCCGAGATTCCTCCGGCTCCCGCGATACGGTGTTTGTCATCACCCAAGGGACCAAGACCTGGCAAACACACGAATTTTTGCTGGACGACGTAAATCTTTCCCTGGAAAAAGAAGGCGCGCTGTTTTCCTTCTGGGCCAATACCTTCGCGCCGCAGGACGTTTGCCTGGCCGAGATCCGCTTGGAAATGGACGATCCGTCCTTTGATAAATAAAATTTTTGAAAAAGTTTTTTGCATTTTTGCATTTTATTGTATTTCCCCGCAATCCCCTTTAAACTGAAAACGTAAGGTGTCATTTTGGCATTTTACAGGGCCTCTTCTGCCTTTATTAAGAATTTTCCGTCCGTTTTTGGGAATTTTCTTGCAATACTCTTGTTTTTGGGCTTTTTTTCTTTTACAATAAAAGCAGAAGAACCGAATCAAATTCTTTTTTAGGAGGACGTCTTATGAAACTCGGCAAGCTTTCCGCGCTGGTTTTGGCGTTGGCCATGCTCGCGGCCGCTTTTGCAGGCTGCTCTTCCGCCCCTGCCACGGCCCCTGCCACCACACCCGCCACTACGCCTGCTACCACGCCCGCCACTACCCCTGCCACCGATGAAAACGCCCTGCCCGTAATCGACATGGACGGATACGAGTTCATCGCCTACGGCTACGAGGAAAACTTTTCCTTTAATCCGGATGGCAACGTGCTGGATCAGACCAAAAACGAAGTGTTTTTGGAGCTGCAGGAGCTCTACAACTGCTATTTCACCTTTACCGTAACGGGCACCACCTTCCAGGATGAGGCCTTCGCCATCCTGATGGCCGGCGATAAATACGCCGACTTCGTGGCTCCCGCCACCTTCAGCGCCGGTTATTGGTACAGCTCCAACAACGTGGTGGATCTGAAGACCGTCAAGTATTTGGACTTTGACCAGCCCTGGTGGTATCAAGACATCACCTACGCCACCGAATGGAACGGCAAGCTGTACGGCTGCAAGGGTTCCTTCAACAACCCCATCCCCGACTCCTGGGTCATTTATTTCAACAAGCCCCTGGCTGAAGAATTGCAGCTGCCCGACCTGTACCAGATGGTGCGCGACGGAGAGTGGACCCTGGAAAAATTCCGCGAGTATGCCAAAAAAGCCACCCGTGATCTGAACGGCGACAACACCATGGACGACCGCGACAGTTACGGTTGGGGCCACCCCCATCTGGAAGGCGACACGGCCTTCTGGGGCGGTGCCGGCGGCCAATACTTTACTAAGGGCGAGGATGGCTACTGGACCCTGTCCACCGCCACGCCCCGCAACCGCGACCTGATGGAAAAGCTGGTGGACATCCTGGTGAAGGACAACACTACCTACGACCGCAGCGGCGGCGAGGGCTGGATGTACTACTATACCGATATGTTCCCCTCCAACCAGATGCTGTTCGCCCCCACTCCCGTGTACGCCGTGTCCCGTAACAACTGGGGCTGGTGGGAGATGGAAGACGACTTCGGCATCCTGCCCATGCCCAAATATGACAAGGATCAGGAGTTCTACTATGCTACGGTAGACCATTTCACCTCCATGCTGATGATCCCCGTCAACACCAACAACGAAGACAATATCGGTCTGATCCTGGAAGCGCTGACCCGCGAATTTTACGAGCGCGTAGTTCCCGCTGCCTATGAAAACATCGAGATCAACTGCCGCGACGAGGAATCTTTGGAAATGATCAAGCTTTCTCAGCAACATTTCCGCAACGATCCCGTTTCCGACCAGCTGGCCTACACCCTTAACGGTGCTGTGTACGGCGGCGGCGTAAACGTGCTGTTGGGTTGCATCACTGCCGGCGGCGACTTCTCGGCTTTGTACGAAGCCGAGGCCCAAGCCTCTCAGCTGGCCTTGGATGAATTCCAGGGTCGCCCTCTCAACTAAAACGCAAGCCTTCACAAACAAAACCCCTGTCAAGGATTTCCTTGGCAGGGGTTTTTCTCTTTTGGAGCGTTGACAGAAGTTATGCCAACAGTTGGCCGTTGACGTAAATGTGAAATTCCAGCCCCAGCTTTTTAGCCGCCTGACGGCAAAGAAGCATGCGGTTGAGAAAGATCTCAAAATAGTCCATCGTGGAAAACTGATCCGTATCGATGGTCAAAAACAGGTTCACCGCTGTTTTTTCCTCGTTGATCTTGGTGGTGGCCTTTTTCACCGAATAATTCACCCTGTCGTGAATGTCAAAACGAGCCACGTCCACACTTCTGACACGGGAGCGGCGCACGTCCGTTTTATCCGCCAGGATCAACGCCGCCGCCAAGGGAGTCACCGCCTCTGCCGTTCCTTCGTCATGGTTGCCGATGGCCGTCACCACCGACGCAATGTCGTCCGGGTCAGCCCCCATGGCCGTCAGTAGCTGAAAGGCCAAGATCGCCCCGTGATGCGCATGCCCCTCGCGGTTGACCAGGTTGCCGATATCATGCAAATAGCCGGCGATCTGTACCAGCTCCAACTCGCGGGGGGAATACCCCAGCGTTTCCAGCAGATATTTGGCCGTACTCGCCACCTTCAGCACGTGGGCAAAGCTATGCTCCGTATACCCCATTTCCTCCAGCGTATCGTCCGCACGGGTAACGTAGGTTTTTATGGTCAGGTCATTTTTTACGTCGTCAAAAGAAAGCATCTTGAAAACTCCTTTCTTCTTTTACTTTACACCAAAAAGTTAAAAAGTGCAAGTGATTTTTTAAAAGATCTATATATAGTGCTTCTTCGACAAAATTCTACTATATATAGGTCTTCAAATTCGTGTCAAAGATCCGTGCGAAACTTTGGCCATCTTGTCTATATCTTTTTACCTCTTGCTGTGCTTTAATAGAGCATAGAACAAGATATGGGGGACGTCTTTATGAAGCTTATCAAGCCCTTGTGCTTTTACCATTGCCGAATCCGCATAGAGCCAAACAACTATCTGCAAGCGGAATACCGCTGTCTCCGCCGTTTGGATGCCGATCTCGGTCCCGTATATGACGTGGAGATCGTACAGTATTCCCCGCAGGAAGGCTTTTTACACCGAAGGGTAGCTGCTTTTACCTCGTTGCGCAACCGCGCCCGCTCCGTCACCAAAAAGCTGTGGCGCCTTCAGGTCACCTGTCTTCACCTGCAAGACGTGCTGGAGGACCTGGCCTGACCAAAAAGGCGGGCTTCCCGGGCCGAGAAGCTCGCCTTTTTGCGGTATGTTATTGCTTGCTTTTCAACTCATCCAGCTGAGCCTTGGTGATCAGCACTTGGCGGGGCTTCGAGCCTTCAAAAGGCCCAATGATCCCGCGCGCCTCCATTTGGTCCATAATACGAGCAGCGCGGCCGTACCCCAAAGACAGACGGCGCGTCAGCAAGGACGTGGATGCCGTGCCGTTTTCCACCACCACGCTCACCGCCTGCATAAACAGGGGATCCACCTCGCCGCCACCAGGGCCTTCACCGCCCTCTGCCGCCTCCTTGGCGCTGTTGTCGATCTTCTCCATCACGGTTTGGTCGTAATCGGCCTGGCCGTTGGAACGGAGGAAGTCCGTGATCTTTTGCACTTCGCTTTCGCTGACGAAGCAACCTTGCACACGGGTCTTGGCCGCTTCGCTGGGCTTATACAGCATATCGCCGCGGCCCAAAAGCTTCTCGGCGCCCACACCGTCCAAAATGGTACGGCTGTCGATCTGGGATGCCACGGCAAAGGCAATGCGGGCGGGAATATTGGCCTTGATGGTACCCGTAATTACGTCCACGGAGGGGCGCTGGGTGCCAATGATCAAATGCATCCCTGCCGCACGGGCCATTTGCGCCAAACGGCAGATGCTGGCCTCCACCTCCTTGGGAGCGGAAAGCATCAGATCCGCCAGCTCGTCAATGATCATAACGATGCGGGGCAAGGGCTTGAGCTGCGGCTCGGCAGGGGCTTGCTCACCCTCGTTTTCAAACAGGCTCTCTTGAGGCTGAGCAGCGCCGTTTTTACGGGCCACCATTTCGTTATAGCTCTTCAGATCGCGGCAACCGCTTTGCTGCAGCAAGATATAGCGCTGTTCCATCTCCCGCACGGCCCACTGTAAAGCCCCGGCGGCCTTTTTCACGTCGCACACCACGGGGATCAGCAAATGGGGAATGCCGTTGTAGACCCCCAACTCCACACGCTTGGGATCCACCATGATCAGCTTGACCTCGTCGGGCGTGGCTTTATACAGCAACGAAGTAATGATCGAGTTAATGCACACCGTTTTGCCGGAGCCGGTCTGACCGGCAATAAGCATATGAGGCAGCTTTTCAATATCCGTTAAAATGGGAGCGCCGCCGATATCGCGGCCCAGGCAAGCCGTCAGGCAAGAGGAGGCGGATGTAAATTCTTTGGATTCCAGGATCTCGCGGATGGTCACGGTGGAGACCTGCTTGTTGGGCACCTCGATTCCCACCGCACTCTTGCCGACCACAGGTGCCACGCGCACTCCGTTGGCGGCCAGAGCCAAAGCGATATCCTCCGACAGATTCACGATCTCGCGCATTTTCACCCCGGTCTCGGGGGCGATCTCGTAACGGGTCACGGAGGGACCGCGGCTGATGTTCACGATCTTCGTTTCCACGCGGAAGCTGCGTAACGTGTCCACGATCACCTGGGCGTTATACTTCAGCTCGTCGGAAGCATCCTCCCCCTTATCACCGCTGGGCTTAGCCAACAGATGCAACGGCGGGAAATAATAGAACGGATCGGTGGCGCGGGCATTTTTTTCCACAGCCTTTTCGATCTCGCGGCTTTCCTTTTCCATCTCCTGCACGCTGACCTTTTCCGGAGGCTTCTCCTGCGTGCTGTCGACAGGCGCCTCAACGGGAACGGGCTCCTCTGCAGGGGTAGAAGGATCCTCGTCCCGTTTCCACTTGCTGATGATCCCCTCCAGATCGGGGGCAGGGGTGGCTTTATGCTTGCCGGCTTTCTCAGCAGGCTGTTCCGCAGGGGGATCCAGGCTGATGGGCACGTCCAGGGGAAAATCCTTGCGGGGCTTCTCCGGTTCCATCCTTTCGGGCTTGGCAGGCTTAACAGGCTTGGCAGGTTTTTCCCGCTTGGTGGGCTCGTGAATAAATTCGTCCGCCACGTCGTCGGCATCCCGTTTAAAGTTAAAGGGGAACAGCTTTTTAAACAGCGTCAGGGGATTGATCCCAAACAGCAGTACGAAATCGATCAGGAACAGGGCAATGACTACGATGATGGCCCCGGCCTTGTCGCACCCCCTCACCAAAAGCCAACCGGGCAAACCGCCCAATAGGCCGCCGGCCTTTCCCACCTGTGACCATTCCCAAACCTGAGAAACGGAAAAGCTGCTGGGCTGTACACAGAAAAAGATCTGCCACATGGCGGAAAGGAGGATCATCATAATCAGTCCCGTCCACACCTTCAGCGCCACCAACGTGCGGCTGCGCCCCTTGGCCACGTAAACGGCCACGTAAAACATCAGCGCAGGCAACAGAAAGGAGGGCACCTTGGAAAACAGGCCGAAGAAGAAGACCTGCACGCCGTGCACCACGGGTGCTTTAGAACCCGTGATCAGGGTAAAAAGCAGAAACGCTCCCACGGCAAACAGCACGATACCCCAAATTTGCAACAGCGTTTCCCGTTTGGCCGCCTGTTGCTTTTGGGCCTTCGTGGTGCGTTTGCGCGTTCCTTTTTTAGGAGAGGAAGCGGCAGTTTTGGTTTTCTTTTTTGCGGGCATACGGTGAGTCTCCCTTTTTTTCTTTCTTTCGGCTTAAATATGCTTGTCGCAGTAGAGGCAATATTCGCGCCCCTCTGCCGTTTTCCCGATCAGGTCTGGCAAATAGGCCTCGAATTGGCTGACACAACGGGGGTTGTGACAACGGCGCTTGGCCAAAGGAGGCGGCTGAATGCTGGGAGCAGGGCAGGGCTCCTTCAACAAATTGAGGATCAGTGCCATACGGCCGTACATGCCGTTTTCCGCCTGGCGGAAATACAGCGCACGGGGATCATCGTCCAAAATAGGCTCGATCTCGTCCACCTTGGGCAGGGGATGCAGGATCACCAGATCCTTGGAGGCCAGTTCCATCTTTTTACGGTCCAGCACAAAGATGCCCGCCTGCTTTTCATATTCTTCGCGGCTGGCAAAGCGCTCCTTCTGAATGCGGGTCATGTACAGCACGTCGGCCCCGGGCAGGGCTTCCTCCAACGTGGGGATGTATTCAAACTGCGCATTGGCAGCCCGCAGCTGTTCTTCCACGTAAAGGGGCAGGCGCAGGGCTTGCGTGCACACCAAACGAAAACGGTTGCCGGGGAAGCGGATCATGGCACGAAGCAGAGAATGCACCGTGCGGCCGTTCATCAGGTCGCCGCAAATGACCAAGATCAGGTTTTCCGTTCTGCCGCAGAATTTACGGATGGAGATCAGATCTGTCAGGGTCTGGGTGGGGTGCAAATGGCCACCGTCACCGGCGTTGATCAGGGGCACGCGGGCGTACATGGACGCGGCCAGGGCGGCCCCCTCCAAATAATTGCGCATCACGATCACGTCGGCGTAATTGCTCATGATCTTAATGGTATCGCGCAAGGTTTCCCCCTTGGATACGGAAGAGTTGTTCGGATCGGAAAAACCCATCACACTACCACCCATGCGAAGCATGGCTGCCTGGAAGGAAAATTGAGTGCGGGTACTGGGCTCGTAAAACAGGGTAGCCATGGTGCGCCCGCGTAACACATCCGCATATTCGCGGCGGTGGGTCATCATGTCGCAAGCCAGGGCATACAGCTCGTCCCATTGGGCTTGGGTAAGTTGGTTGAAGTCGATAAAATGGGATCCGTACATGTTTTTTATCTCCGTTTCTTTATAATTACCGGTCATTTTCCGTCATTTTCTTAACCGCAATGGCACTTAGCCCGCTTTTCATCACGGCTGTGCGTAACCACGGCACGTACATAAACGGGCGCTTGAGCACCTTCACCATCAATTGAATGCGCAAAAAAACCGTATATCGTCTGTACTGTTTTTCCGCATGGCGTTGGTCGGGACGCAAAGCCTTGGCCAAGGCCTCGGCACTGCGGATGGCCCAGCTGATGCCCTCATAGGAGCTGGGGCTGATAAAGCCTGCCGCCTCTCCAATGAGGAAGGCCCCCTTATCGCCGCAGAGAAAATGCTTAAATCTGCGGGGGCATCCCACTGCACAGGCCTCCGTGCGAATGGGCTCTTCCAGGGAAAATCCGTAAGCGCGCAGGCGCCGTTTCTGTTCTTCAAAGGCCGCCCGACAGCCTTGTTTTTCAAACACGCCTCCAAAGATCATCACCCCGTCCTTGTGTACCGACCATGAGCATTCCTTGGAGGTCTGCCTGTCAAACACACAGGAATAAAAAGGGTTTTCCTTTTGTTGAGCAAAATGCTGCTGAATGGCCACCTTACAAGGTAACGGGCGGTGGGGAAACAGCTCTCGCCGTACCACTGACAAAGCTCCGTCGGCGCCCACCACGTAACGACATCGCAGGCTTTGCTCCCCTTGCTCGGTCCGCAGTCGCAGACAAAAACCTTCGCCCTGCCGCTCCAGCTGTGTGCATTGGCCTGTGATCCGGCTGACGCGGGAAGGGATCATGGAGGCCATCCAAAAATCAAACTCGGCACGGTCCATATTCAGGTAAAAGCGGCGGTAATGGCGCAAACATCCGTTGCCCGCATCCAGCGTGCGTACGGAAAAGATCTGCGGATCCACCAGTAACGCTTTGGGCAACGTCAGATCGTAGCGGGACAGGGCCTTTTGCGCATCCTCTGACAGCAAGCCTCCACAGGGCTTTCGAAAGGAATCCGCCTGCCGCGTTTTGGGGTCGATCACGACTACACGCAACCCTTCGTCCAGCAAGCGGGCCAACGTAGCCCCCGCAGGACCGCAGCCGATCACCGCCACGTCATATTCCCACGTTTCCACGTTTTACCCCTCCGTTTACCAAAAATAGATCCATCCGTAAAGCTTTTTCAACAGCAGTACCCGCTCCACGTAACGGGCGGTTTCCGGATACGGGACCTGCGCCAACTCTCCTTCGGGAGCGTAGGCTTCATTTTTCAGCCATTCGTCCACCTTGTTGGGGCCGGCGTTGTATGCGGCCAGCATCACCGTCTCGTCATTTCCAAAGCGTTGGCGCAAATAGGAAAGGTACCAGCAACCCAAACGAAGGTTTATGTCAGGGTCAAAGATCTCCTCCTCCCGCAGATCCTCCCCCATTTTTTGGGCGATCCAGCGGTAGGTATCCGGCATCAGCTGCATCAAACCGCAAGCCCCTGCCGAGCTGACCGCACGGGGATCAAAACGGCTTTCTTGAAAGCAAACGGCGTATACCAGATCGGAAGGCAATTCAAACTCAAGGCAAAGCTGTTCCACCTGCACGGAAAACCTTCGCGGCAACAAATGCATGGCCCAAAGCCAGGCCGTGGCCGCCGTCATGGCCACCAACAGCAGGCAGAGCAACAGCACAACGGCTTTTTTCACAGGCATTTCCTCTTGACCTGGTCGGCCACGTAGCGGCATTTATCCAAAAAATCGCCCTTGTCGCCGTCGTTGAGGATCACAAAATCAGCCCTTCCCAGGTAAAATTCGTCCTCTCGCTGGGAGGCCAGGCGACCGCGCGCCACCGTTTCCGATACGCCGTCCCGCTTTAAAATGCGCTCCACACGATCCTCGCCGGGAGCCACCACCGCCACAACCGTGTCACAAAGGGTGTCCAACCCGGCCTCAATGAGCAGGGGCGCGTCGATAAGCAAATACTCTTCTTCGCTTTCCTCCAAGCGGCGTTTTACCTCCGCCGTGATCAGCGGATGCACGATGGCGTTCAGCTTTTCCAGCTCCGCCTCGTCCGCAAACACCACCTCGCCCAAGGCGCGGCGGTTCAGACTTCCGTCCGCCTGAAGCATCTCGCTGCCAAACACCTCAACGATCTGCGCCAGGCAGGGGCTTCCCGCCTCGCAGATCTCTCTGGAAATGGCATCGCAATCAATGATCTCAAAGCCAAATTTAGCCATCTCCGCAGCGGCTACGCTTTTGCCCACACCGCTGCCCCCTGTCAGGCCTACAATGGTTTTGTCCATATAAATCTCCTTCTACAATGACCCGTTCAGCGAAAATATTTGCGATCCAAGGACCTCAGCTGAACGGCCTCCGCAATATGAATAGGCAAGATCTCTTCCGAGCCTGCCAGATCCGCAATCGTGCGGGATACCCGAAGCACGCGGTCATACCCGCGGGCCGAAAGTCCCAGCTTTTCAAAGGCCTGCCGCATAAATTCCTCGGCCTGGCCGTTAAGGGCGCATACCCGGCGTAAAACGGAAGCGGGCAGGGCTGCGTTGCTGCACACCCCCGTGGTCTCCTGCCTGGCCAGTTGGCGCTTCCTGGCCTCGTTGACCCGCAAACGCACCGTTTCCGAGGATTCCGCCCGCTGAGTATCCGACACCTGGCTGTAATTGAGGGAAGAAAGCTCCACCTGAATATCGATGCGGTCCAGCAGAGGCCCCGAAACGCGGGCCAAGTACTTTCGCACGTCCTGGGGCGAGCAGGTGCATTTGCGTTGGGGATCTCCGTAATGGCCGCAGCGGCAGGGGTTCATGGCACAAACCAGCATAAATTCCGCCGGATACGTCACCTTTCCGCTCACGCGGGTCACGCTGACCGTGCCGTCCTCCAAGGGTTGGCGGAGCACCTCCAGCGTGTCGGAGGGATATTCGGGCAGCTCATCCAGGAACAGCACGCCCCGATGGGCCAGGGTGATCTCACCGGGCTTGGGGATCCGTCCGCCGCCGGCAATGCCCGCCGCACTGACCGTATGGTGAGGGGCCCTGAAGGGGCGGGTCACAGGCAAAGCGTTTTCTCCCAACATGCCCGCCACGGAATAGATCTGCAATACCTCCAAGGCTTCCTCCGAGGTCAGGGAAGGCAGAATGCCGGGCAAGCATTTGGCCAGCATACTCTTTCCCGTACCGGGGGGCCCCAGCATCAGCAAATTGTGGTTTCCGGCCGCGGCGATCTCCATGGCGCGGCGGGCCTTTTCCTGCCCCTTTACGTACGCCATGTCCTCCAAAGCAGGTCCTGCTTCGGCCAGTGCCACAGGGTTAAAGGCCACCGGTTGTAAAAGCTCTTCACCCGCCAAATGGGCCAGCAGTTGCCCCAAATGCTCCACGGCAAACACCGTCAGCCCCTCGGCTACGGAAGCCTCGGCAGCGTTGTCTGCAGGAATGTAGACCTCTTTCATGCCCAGGCGGCGGGCCGCCAACAGCATCGGCAGTACACCCTTTACCCCGTTGACCCGCCCGGAAAGGGACAGCTCTCCGATAAAGCATTTATCGTCAATGCGAGCGTTGATCATGCCCACAGCCTTTAAAATACATAGCAAAATAGGAAGGTCGTAGGAGGACCCCTCTTTTTTCACGTCGGCAGGGGCTAAATTCACCGTAATATGCCGTACGGGCAAGGCGTAGCCGCAGTTTTTCGCCGCCGCACTGACCCGCTCGCGGGCCTCGCGCACAGCCGTGTCACCCAGTCCGACCACGTCAAAGCGCGCCAATCCCATGGAAACGTCCGCCTCCACGGACACACGAAATCCGTCCAAGCCCCAAAGCTCTACCGTCTCCGTGACAGCAACCATGCAACCGCCCTCCTTCACAAACTTCTCCTTCTCTCATTATACACATTTTTCTTCCCAAAAATCAACCTTTTACAGCTCAAAACCAAAGAAAAAAACAGAAAATTCTGTGTTTTCTTTTTCCCTAATTTATATTGCGCCTTTTCTTCACATAAAATTTACAAACAAAAACCTTGACAGGAGCCCATAAGAGGAGTAAAATAGATAAGGTGCGATTTCTGCAGACATTGGTTTGTTTCAAACATAACACAAAGAAATAACGGAGGTGTAATATGGAATTTTTTCTTACCTATATCCTTCCGCCCCTGGCCGCAGGCACCGTCCTGGGCTTTGCGGGCTTTGCCGCAGGCATAAAATACAGAAAAAAGATCGCTGAAGCCCAAATCGGCAGTGCCGAATCTCAGGCCGCCAAGATCGTTAACGACGCTGTAAAGGCCGCGGAAGCAAAAAAGAAAGAATACCTGATCGAAGGAAAAGAGGAGATCCAGCGCAGCCGCACGGAGCTCGAGCAGGAAACCCGCGAGCGCCGTTCCGAGCTTCAGCGCCAGGAGCGCCGTCTTTCCCAAAAAGAAGAGCAGCTTGACCGCAAGTACGATACCCTTGAGAAAAAAGAAGAGCAAGTAGCCGCCCGTTTAAAGCAAGCAGATGCTTTAAACGAAGAAATCGCAGAAATCAAAAAGAAGCAGATCGACACCCTGCAACAGGTGGCGGGTATGTCCACCGAGGAAGCCAAAGCCCTGTTGCTGGAGCGCATTAAAGACGAAGCCGAGCACGACGCTGCCGTGATCATTTCCGAAAACGAGCGTCGCATTAAGGACGATGCCGAGGAAAAGGCCCGCTACTACGTGTCCATGGCCATTCAGCGCTGTGCGGCCGACCAGGTCTCCGAAACGGCCGTGTCCACCGTGTCCATTCCCAACGACGAAATGAAGGGCCGCCTGATTGGCCGCGAGGGGCGCAATATCCGCACCTTCGAAACCGTCACCGGGGTAGACCTGATCATTGACGATACGCCCGAAGCCATCACCCTTTCCGCCTTTGACCCGGTGCGCCGCGAAATTGCCCGCATCGCTCTGGAAAAGCTGATCGCCGACGGCCGCATTCACCCCGCACGTATCGAGGAAATGGTGGAAAAGGCCCGCAAAGAAGTGGACGCCTCCATTAAAAAAGCCGCCGAGGATGCCTTGTTGGAGCTGGGGATCCACGGGCTGCCTCACGACCTTGTCATGATCCTGGGGCGCTTGCGTTACCGTACCAGCTACGGCCAGAACGTGTTGCGCCATTCCGTAGAAGTGGCCCATTTGGCAGGCATGATGGCTTCCGAACTGGGGCTGGATGCCAAGCTGGCCCGCCGCGCAGGTCTGTTGCATGACATCGGCAAGGCCATCGACCACGAGACCGAGGGTACCCATATCCAGATCGGTGTGGACCTGGCCCGCAAATTCCGCGAAAACAAAGACGTCATCCATGCCATCGAGGCCCACCATAACGACGTAGAGCCCCACACCACCATTGCCGTGCTGATCCAAGCCGCCGACGCTATCTCCGCCGCCCGACCCGGTGCGCGCCGCGAGAATTTGGAAAATTATATCAAGCGTCTGGAAAAGCTGGAGGAGCTGGCCAACTCCTTTGAAGGGGTGGAGCGTTCCTTTGCCGTCCAGGCCGGCCGCGAGATCCGCATCATTGTCAACCCGCAGGCCGTCAGCGATGACCGCATGGTGCTCATGTCCCACGAGATCGTCAAAAAGATCGAGGACGAGCTGGATTATCCCGGCCAGATCAAGATCAACCTGATCCGCGAAAACCGCGTAGTCAACTACGCCAAGTAATTTAAAATAGGGGAGCAAACGAACGGGGAAGTGAAAACCGCCCTGTTTGTTTGCTCTTTTTCGTGAACAAGTAACAGAAAGGATCTCCACCCATGTTGGAACTGAAAAACCTTTGCAAGCGCTATGTGACCGGCAATTTCGTACAGGACGCCCTGAAAGACGTCAGCATTTCCTTCCGCCGCAGCGAATTCGTGGCCATTTTGGGTCATAGCGGCTCCGGGAAGACCACCATGCTGAATATCATCGGCGGTCTGGATCGCTACGACAGCGGTGACCTGGTCATCAACGGCCGCTCCACCAAAAGCTTCTCTGCCGCCGATTGGGACGCCTACCGCAACAACAGCGTGGGCTTTATTTTCCAAAGCTACCACCTCATCGGCCACATCAGCCTGCTGGCCAATGTGGAAATGGGCATGACCCTCAGCGGCGTACCTGCCAAAGAGCGCCGTCAAAAGGCCCTTGACGCACTGGAGCGCGTAGGCCTGCGCCAGCATGCCCGCAAGCGCCCCAACCAGCTTTCCGGCGGTCAACAGCAGCGGGTGGCCATCGCCCGCGCTTTGGCCAACGACCCCGATATTATTTTGGCCGACGAGCCCACCGGTGCCGTGGACAGCCAAACCAGCGTGCAGATCATGGACCTCATCCGCGAGATCTCCAAGGAAAAGCTGGTCATCATGGTCACCCACAACCCGGAACTGGCCGCCCGCTACGCCACCCGCACCATTGAAGTCAGCGACGGCCGCATCATCAGCGACACCGCCCCCGTGACCGAGCCCGAAACCGACGAAAGCTATCGTTTCAAGCGCACGGCCATGAAATACACCACGGCCCTGAAGCTTTCCTTCACCAATATCCTCACCAAAAAATTCCGCACCCTGCTGACCGCCTTTGCCTCCAGCATCGGCATCATCGGCATTGCCCTGATCATGTCTCTGTCCAACGGCTTTGACCAAAAGGTCAAGGAATTTGAAGCCACCTCTCTTTCCCAATACCCCATTCTCATCATGCAGCAGACCATGGAGATGACGGAAGAAAGCATGGCCGAATTCCAAACCCAGGCTTCTCAGAATTTTGGCAATCTCATGGGAGGGAACGGCGCGGAAATGCCCTCTGAACCCTACGTTTACCCCTATGATCCCGCCGCCTCCGCCATCATTCACGACAACCGCCTTTCGGATGAATATGTCGCCTACCTGGAAAAAATGGATCCCGCTTGGATCAGCGGCATCTCCTATACCCGTGCCACCGCCCTCAACCTGCTGGTGAAAAAGGAAGACGGACAGATCTCCCCGGTCATGACCAACGCCATGATGACCGCCCTTCCCAAGACCCTGGGCGAAAAAAACAATCATCTGCTGAAAAACAATTACGATCTGCTGGCGGGGGAATACCCACAAAGCGCCTACGACATGGTGTTGGTGGTAGACGGGGGCAACCGCGTCAACGTCAATTTGCTCAATTCCTTGGGCATTGCCGCCAACGGAGTGGAGCAGCTTTCCTTTGATGCCATCGTAGGCAAGGAGCTGAAGCTGGTCCCCAACGACGACTATTACGTGGAATACATGGGCAAATTCATTCCCAACCAGGATCTGCAGACCGTATATAACGGCGCCAACAACCATACGCTGCGCATCTGCGGCATCGTGCGTGTCAATCCCGACAGCACCCTGCCTATTCTCCAGCCCGGTCTGGCCTATCCCGCCGAGCTCAGCGAGCTGGTCGTCAGTGAAAACCGCCATTCCGCCATCGTGCTGGCCCAGCAAGCCTCGGAGGAATCCGTTATTTTCGGCACCTCTGCAGACGCCGAGACCCTGCTTTCCTATCTGGGCGGCAACGGGATTCCCTACGCCATTATGATCTACCCCACCGATTTTGATACCAAGGATCATATCACCGATTATTTGGATGCCTACAATCAAGACCTTCCCCAAGAAAACGCTGTGGTCTATACGGATATGGCCTCTATGATCACCGCCCTTTCCGGGGGGATCATGGATGCCATCACCATCGTGCTGATCGCCTTTTCCTCTATCTCCCTCATCGTCAGCGTTATCATGATCGCCATCATCACCTATATCTCCGTGCTGGAACGCACCAAGGAGATCGGCATTCTCCGTGCCCTGGGAGCCCGTTCCAAGGATATCACCCGCGTCTTTAACGCCGAAACCTCTATCATCGGCCTTTGCTCAGGCCTGCTTGGCGTGGGCATCGCCTGGCTGCTCACCTTCCCGGCCAACGCCATCATCGAAAATCTTTCCGGCCTGCCCAATGTAGCACAGCTCAACCCCGTGCACGCCCTGGCTATGATGGCCGTCAGCTTAACGCTGACCCTGCTGGGCGGTTTGATCCCCGCCATGATGGCCGCCAAACGGGATCCCGTGCTGGCCCTGAGAGCAGAGTAACCTCCCCCTTTGAACCGCGTTTGCCCTTCAAACGCGGTTCTTTCTTCCCCTTTTTTCGTGCTTTTTGCACAAAACAAGCTTTCTGCTTTTGTACAAAACCAACAAACAAATTTTGCATTTTTGTTTTTTTTGCATTTTTATTGACTTTACACAAAATGTGTGGTATAGTTATACCATCTTCATTATGCTCTTTTCGGGCATAAAAATATTTGAAAGGGAGATACAACATGAAAAAGATCATGGCATTGGTATTCGCCGTGGCCGTCGTGCTCAGCCTGGGCGCCGTGGCCGCCGATACCTACAAACTCACCGGCTCTCGCTTGGCCGACACCACCATCTGGGATGCAGACTGGGCTGCCGGTTATCTGCAGGGCTATGACGCTACCACCAAGGAACTGACCATGAATTCCGAGACCGGCGGTTGCGTGAACGTGCTGCTGGACACCGAAGGCATCCACAACAAAGTTGTGGAGTTTGAGGCGAAGATCGGTGACGGTAATTCCTTCAGCATGCAGCTGCGTTCCACAAAGAAGAACATCGTGAACAACGACGGTAACAGCGACTACGGCTTCTTTGTTCAGGGCGGCAAGGCTTTTATCCGTAAGTGGCTCGACGGTGTCCAAGCCTACCAGTGGGATGGTGCAGATGGTTCCGATTTCGCTTTTGACAAGCGCACCTACTACAACATCAAACTCGCTGCTATCGACCAGGACGACGGCTCCGTGAAGCTGTCCATGTGGATCGACGA
The DNA here is from genome assembly GCA_017507855.1 of Clostridia bacterium. Lineage (GTDB taxonomy): Bacteria > Bacillota > Clostridia > Oscillospirales > RGIG5554 > RGIG5554. The sequence continues at coordinate 9,614 of JAFWAE010000027.1, read as the reverse complement.
TGAGCTGGCTATTGAAGCCATTGACTCCGACAACCCCTTCAAGGATCCCGGTTATCTGGTATTCTGGTGCCAGGGCCGCGTCATGCTGCGCGATTTCGGCGAGCTGCCCGCCGGCGAGCACACTCCTGCCGCTCCCGAGGAGACCGCTCCTGCTACCGCTCCCGCTACCACTCCCGCTGAAACCACTCCCGCTACTGCCCCCGCTACCACTCCTGCTGAAACCGCTCCCGCTACTGCCCCCGCTACCACTCCCGCTGAAACCGCTCCCGCCACTCAGCCTGCTGAGACTGCTCCCACGACCACTCCTGTGACCGGTGGTATCTCTCTGATCGCTGTGGCCGGTCTGGGTCTGGTTGCCGCTTCCTTGGCTTCCAAAAAGCGCAAGTAAGCCGCTCAACGCTTATACAAGGAAACGCCTTCGGGCGTTTCCTTTTTGTTTTGCCATAGGAAAAGCTTGGTATCCCCTCGTTCTCCTTCGTCAAGCGATTCGTTGTTTTGCTCAAAAAGTACCACTGCTTTTCGTGCAATTTGCCCAAAGGCTCTTTGCATTTTTGCATTTGTAAAAATTTTGTTCTCTTTTAGTTGACTTTATACAAGCGAATGTTGTATAATGTAGGTAAGAAAATAGGGCCGTTGTCTTTGGGTCCTGCTATTTTTGAAAGGAGATTTTTTATGCGCAAATTCCGTATCCCGGCTTTGATGCTGGCTGTACTGATGGCTTTGGGCGCTTTCGCAGGCTGCTCCAAAACTCCCGCCACCACTCCTGCCACTACGCCGGCTACCACGCCCGCAACTACTCCTGCCACCACGCCCGCCCCCACCGGTGAAAACTACTACGGTCTTCCCATCGTGGACATGGAAGGGTACGAGTTCATTGCCTATGCGTACGATAACAACTTCGTGACCACCGGCAATGGCGACGCGTTGGACGATGCCAAAATGAACGTGCTGATGGACATTCAGGAAAAATACAACTGCGTGTTCACCTTCACCCTCACCGGCACCGTGTTTAACGATGAAGCGTTCCCCGTCCTGCTGGCCGGCGATAAGTATGCCGACATTATCGCTCCCGCCTCTTTCTCCGCCGGTTATTGGTATCAGACCAACAACGTGGTGGATCTGAAGGAAGTGGACTATCTGGATTTCACTCAGCCTTGGTGGTATGCTGACATAACTGCCGGTACCGAGTGGAACGGCAAGCTCATGGGTATGAAGGGCGCCTTCAACAACTGCTATATGGATGCTTGGGTCTGCCTGTACAACAAGTCCATGGCCGAAGAGCTGCAGCTACCCGATATGTATGCGCTGGTTCGCGAGGGCAAGTGGACGCTGGAAAAATTCAAGGAATTCGGTGTCAAGGCAACCCGCGACTTGAACGGCGACAACATCATGGATGACCGTGACAGTTACGCTTGGGGCGGTCCTGTTATCGAGACCTTGGGCGCCTTCTGGATGGCCGCCGGCGGTACCTACTATGAAAAGGGCGAAGACGGCTTCTGGACCTCTGTCATTGCTAACGATCGCAACAAGCAGTTGATGGAAACGATGATCGACATCTTCCTGAACAATCAGCTGAAGTACGATTGCTCCGGCGGCGAAAGCTGGGGCTATTTCCTGAATGATATGTTCCCCGCCGATCAGCAGCTCTTTGTGGCCTATCCCATCTATGGCTTTGCTAACAATACCTACGGCTGGCATGAAATGGAGAGCGACTACGGCGTGCTGCCCATGCCCAAATTCACGGAAGACCAGCCCTACTACGGCGTAATTGACCACTTCACCTCCATGATGATGATCCCGATCAACACCAACAACGAGGACAACATCGGCCTGATCGTGGAAGCTCTGACCCGCGGCTACTACAACGAAGTTCTTGACGTTATTTACGACAACATCGAATACGCCACCCGTGACGATGAGTCTATCGAAATGGTCAAGCTGGTTCACCAGACCTTCGTGAACGACCCCGTAAACGACACCATCGCCTATGCAACCAACGGTGCCGTATACGGCCTGGCAGCCAGCCTCCTGCAGGGCGTCCTGATGGAAGGCGGCGACTTCTCCGCACTGTATGAAGCCAACTATGAAGGCTCTACGATTGCACTGGATGAATTCCAGGGCAAGAGCACGCCTGCAGCTCAGTAATCTGCTTCTGTAAGAATTCGGCGCACCTGCCACCGCAGGTGCGCCTTTCTTTTTTCCCTTGTCTCTGTCAAATTTTCCGTTCCTCTACGGGCGCGTCCTTTCCAACCCCGTTCTCGCGAAAAAAGCCCTTGCCCCAAACAGGGGAAGGGCTTTCCTTCTATTCTCTTAAAAATGCTTCACCAGCTTGGATACCCGCTTATAAAGCAGGAAGGTCAGCAAGCCGTTTCCGCAGGTCTTGATCAAATTAAATGCCACGATAAACCCAAGCAGGTCCACCACTACGCCACGGGGAACACCCATGTACAACGGGGTGATCAGCAAATTCCAAAGGGTCATGGCCAGAGTAACAGTCAAAGCTCCGCACCCAAGTCCTAACAGCGCGCTTTTTTTCGTTTTGCGGTGCCGATAGATCAAACCGGCCACCAATACGTACATGCCGCTGGAAATAATGTGCATGATGATGCCGATAATACCGGCCTGGGCGCTTACAGTCACGCCCTGTACCAACGCTGTCACAGCGGTCACCGCCAGTCCCATCCACGGTCCAAACAAAAAGGCGGAGATCAAAATGGGAATATCCGCAAAATCATATTCCAAAAAGGATACGGCGGGAAAAATTGAAAAACGGAATGGTGCAGGAAGCACCACCAGCAAAACAGCCATGGCGGAAAATACCCCTGCAAATGCGATCTTTTTGGCAGCAGACATAAAAGATCCTCGCTTTCTTTTTAGTGTCAGATCCTCGGGAGTTTCCGTTGCCAAGAAATACGAAAAGCGCCCCTGAAAACAGGGGCGCTTTTTTTGACGTAAAACAACGCTTCACTCTTCTTCCATCCGGACTTTAACCGTCGGTTTCGGAATTGCACCGAATCAGCCTGCTAAAAGCAGGGTCGCGGACTGTACCGCCGGTGGGGAATCTCACCCCGCCCCGAAGATATTGATTGAATTGTTTTGGTGCTTATTCAGCGATGTCAGCCACAGTGCCGGAACCAACGGTCTTGCCGCCTTCGCGGATAGCGAAACGCAGACCCTTTTCAATGGCAATGGGGGTGATCAGCTCAACGCCGATGGTGACGTGGTCACCGGGCAAGCACATTTCCACACCGTCGGGCAGAGTGATAACACCGGTCACGTCGGTGGTACGGAAATAGAACTGAGGACGGTAGTTGCTGAAGAAGGGCTTATGACGGCCGCCTTCTTTTTCAGTCAGCACGTACACCTGGCCGGAGAACTTGGTGTAGGGCTTGATGGAACCGATCTTAGCCAGAACCTGGCCGCGCTCGATTTCGTTCTTGGCAATACCGCGCAGCAAGCAACCGATGTTGTCGCCGGCCTGAGCAAAGTCAAGCAGCTTGCGGAACATTTCGATACCGGTGATAACGGTTCTGCGGGGGGCGTCCATCAGACCAACGATCTCAACTTCGTCAGCCATCTTAACGGTACCACGCTCCACTCTACCGGTAGCCACGGTGCCGCGGCCGGTGATGGTGAACACGTCTTCCACGGGCATCAGGAAGGGCAGGTCAGCCTTACGGTCGGGAGTGGGGATATAGCGGTCCACTTCGGCCATCAGCTTGTTGACGCACTCGTAAGCAGGCAGAGAGAGGTCTTCGGCAGCATCCAGCACTTCTCTGGCGGAACCGCGAACGATCGGGATCTCGTCGCCGGGGAACTCGTACTCGTTCAGCAGATCGCGGATTTCCATCTCAACGATCTCCAGCAGCTCGTCGTCGTCCACCAGGTCGCACTTGTTCATGAACACAACGATGCAGGGCACGCCTACCTGACGGGCCAGCAGGATGTGCTCACGGGTCTGGGGCATAACACCGTCGGCAGCAGAAACGACCAGGATGGCGCCGTCCATCTGAGCGGCACCGGTGATCATGTTCTTCACGTAGTCAGCGTGTCCGGGGCAGTCTACGTGAGCGTAGTGACGGGTCTCGGTCTCGTATTCTACGTGAGTGGTGTTAATGGTGATACCGCGGGCCTTCTCTTCGGGAGCCTTGTCGATCTGATCGTAAGCGCTGAACTGAGCGCGGCCCTGCAGGGACAGGGTCTTGGTGATCGCGGCGGTCAGAGTGGTCTTACCGTGGTCAACGTGACCAATGGTACCAATGTTAACATGGGGCTTGTTTCTTTCGAATTTTGCCTTTGCCATTTTCTTGTTCCTCCTATACGGTTAAATTGTTTTTTTTGCTTGATTCTATTGTACTGATTTTTTTAAAAAATAGCAAGTCTTTTACCTGAAAAAACCGCTTTTTTTAGTTTTCTTCAGGCTTTCTGGCCTTCACGATGGATTCCTGAATGCTCTTGGGCACTTCAGCATAATGGCTGGGCTCCATAGAGTACTGGCCGCGACCCTGGGTACGGCTACGCAGATCGGTAGCATAACCAAACATGTTGGACAGAGGCACATTAGCCGTAATCTGCTGGGCACCGGAAAGCATCTCGATACCGCTGATCTGGCCACGGCGGCTGTTCAGGTCGCCGATGACGTCGCCCAGGTAATCATCGGGCACAACGGCAACCACCTTCATGATGGGTTCGGTCAGTACGCAATCGCCCTTGCGCAGGGCTTCCTTAATAGCCATAGATCCGGCGATCTTAAAAGCCATTTCGGAAGAGTCTACCTCGTGGTAGGAACCGTCGTACAAAGTCACCTTCACGTCAACGACGTTGTAGCCGGCCAACACGCCGGACAGCAGCGCGCCCTGGATACCTGCATCAACCGCAGGAATATACTCTTTGGGAACGGCGCCGCCAACGACTTTGTTGACAAACTCATAACCCTTGCCGGCCTCGTTGGGTTCGGCAATGATCTTAACGTGACCGTACTGACCCTTACCGCCGGACTGACGGGCATATTTCATATCCACGTCGGCAGAACGGCGCATGGTCTCTTTGTAGGCTACCTGAGGTTTACCCACGTTGGCTTCCACCTTGAATTCGCGCAGCAGACGGTCCACGATGATCTCCAAGTGGAGCTCACCCATACCGGCAATAATGGTCTGCCCGGTATCGCCGTCGGTATAGCAGCGGAAGGTGGGGTCTTCTTCGGCCAGTTTGGCCAAAGCCAGACCCATCTTTTCCTGGCCGGCCTTGGTCTTGGGCTCGATAGCCACGCGGATAACGGGCTCGGGGAAGACCATGGATTCCAGAATGATGGGATGGGCTTCATCACACAGCGTATCGCCGGTGGTGGTGTTTTTGATGCCTACGATGGAGGCGATGTCACCGGCGTATACACGCTCGGTGTCTTCGCGGTGGTTGGCATGCATCAACAGCAAGCGGCCAATGCGCTCGCGAGAATCTTTGGTAGCGTTGTACACGGTAGTACCGGCGGCCACGCTGCCGGAATAGACGCGGAAGAAGCACAGACGGCCCACAAAGGGGTCGGTGGCGATCTTAAACGCCAGCGCAGAGAAGGGTGCTTCATCAGAAGTTTCACGCACTTCTTCTTCCTCAGTTCTGGGGTTAATACCGGTGATATGCTCTACGTCCAGGGGAGAGGGCATATAGTCGATAATAGCGTCCAGAAGCTTCTGCACGCCCTTGTTACGGTAGGAAGTACCGCAAACAACGGGGGTGATGACGTTGGCAATGGTCGCTTTGCGGATGGCGGGCTTGATTTCTCCCACGGTCAGCTCTTCGCCGCCCAGGTACTTTTCAAGCAGGGTGTCATCCGTTTCCGCAACGCTGTCCAGCAGTTTGGAATGATACTCCTGAGCCAGATCCATCATGTCTGCGGGGATGTCCTCGCAGCGGATGTCTTTGCCCAGATCGTCGTAGTACACGTAGGCCTTCATTTCGACCAGGTCGATAATGCCTTTAAAGTCCGCTTCTTTACCGATGGGAAGCTGGATCGGCACCGCATTCGCTTTCAGTCTTTCGTGCATCATGGAGAGCACACGGAAGAAATCGGCGCCCATAATATCCATTTTATTCACATAGGCCAAACGGGGAACATTATACTTATTTGCCTGGCGCCAAACGGTTTCAGACTGGGGCTCAACGCCGCCTTTAGCACAAAACACGCTGACCGCGCCGTCCAGCACACGAAGGGAACGCTCCACCTCGACGGTAAAGTCCACGTGTCCGGGCGTATCGATAATGTTGATACGGTTTGCTCTCCAGAAACAGGTGGTAGCAGCCGAGGTAATGGTAATACCGCGCTCCTGCTCCTGTTCCATCCAGTCCATCGTTGCGGCACCTTCATGGGTTTCGCCCAACTTATGCGTTTTACCCGTGTAGAACAGGATACGCTCAGTCGTAGTAGTCTTACCCGCGTCAATATGGGCCATAATGCCGATATTACGGGTGTTTTGCAGGGAATATTCTCTTGCCATGGGGGCCTCCTTTCCGGTTTGTCGCAACCTATTGGTAAATTACCATCTGTAGTGGGCAAAAGCCTTGTTGGCTTCAGCCATCTTGTGCGTGTCTTCACGCTTCTTAACGGCGCCACCCTGCTGGTTGAGCGCGTCAAGAATTTCGTTGGCCAGGCGTTCCTTCATGGTACGCTCGCTTCTCTTGCGGGCATAGTCGGTCAACCAACGCAGACCAAGGGTCTGGCGGCGTTCGGGACGGACCTCCATGGGAACCTGGTAGGTAGAACCACCTACACGGCGAGCCTTAACTTCCAGCTGGGGCATGATGTTTTCCATCGCCTCAACGAAAGCTTCCAGGGGCTCTTTGCCGGTTTTTTCGTTCACGATGTCAAAAGCATCGTATACGATCTGCTGGGCCACACCCTTCTTCCCGTCGTACATCACCTTGTTGATGAGTTTGGTCACCAATTCGGAGTTGAACTTGGGATCGGGCAACACTTCCCTAACAGGAACAAATCCTCTTCTGGGCACTTTACTTCCCTCCTTCATAATAAATGAGCTCATAGGTACTCGAAACTGTTTCCATTTCGTCAGCGCAAAAAGGATCTGTTGCCTTTTATCTATATAAAAAACAAGTTGTCCTTTTTATGCTAATACCTGGGGTCGCAGGGGCCTTACTTACCGGCTACCTGCTTGGGTTTCTTGGCGCCGTACTTGGAACGGCTCTGCTTTCTGTCAGCTACGCCCTGCGTATCCAGCGTTCCGCGAATGATGTGATAGCGGATACCGGGAAGGTCTTTTACTCTTCCGCCGCGGATCATCACCACAGAGTGCTCCTGCAGGTTGTGGCCTTCGCCGGGAATGTAGGCGGTGACCTCGTTGCCGTTCGTCAAGCGAACCTTTGCAACCTTACGCAAAGCGGAGTTAGGCTTTTTGGGCGTCATGGTCTTTACCACCGTGCAAACACCGCGCTTTTGAGGGGAAGACACGTCAGTCGCTTCGCGCTTGAGGGTGTTGAGGCCCTTCTGCAGCGCAGGAGACTTAGACTTGTACGACACCTGCTTGCGGCCATGTCTGACCAACTGGTTAAATGTGGGCATGTTGTTCCTCCTTTCTCAAAAATTATATTCCACGCATTTTGCAATGCGGAAACATCAGCTTTGCAGTACTGTGCAAACTGCACATCCCACCCGAATGCCGCAGGCCTGCCCCAGTTCAAAACGGGTAGGCACCGACACCACGGAGACGTTTTTTTGAACGGCCAGCTCCAGCACCGAATTTTTCAGCGATTCATCGGCATCTTCGGCTAAAAACACCTTGGCGGCCTGGCCGTCGCGCAAGGCTTTTAAGGACTGCTTCAGACCCACGATTTTCGTGCCGGTTTTCAGCTCATCCAACATGAAATTTCTTTCCTTTCGGGCGCATTTTGAGCATTGGGCATTCTCCACCCAATAAATGGCGCTTCGCTATTGTATCACCAAAAAAGCCCTTTGTCAAGTCATTTTTTCGGTTTTATTTTCTTTTTTCCAAATTTACCAAAAAAAAGCGCCCGCCTTTTCAGCGGACGCTTTTGGTTTTTTGGGAAAAGCTTACTTGCGCTTTTTGGAAGCCAAGGAAGCGGCAACCAGACCCAGACCGGCCACAGCGATCAGAGAGATACCACCGGTGGTGGGAGTCGTCTCAGCAGGAGTGGTGGCGGGAGTGGTAGCAGGTGCGGTAGCGGGAGCGGTTTCAGCGGGAGTGGTAGCGGGGGCAGCGGGAGTGGTAGCGGGGGCAGCATCCTCGGGAATAGGATCGGCACCGGGCAGCTCAATACGCAGATTGTCCAATTTAATGGTCATCTCAGCATTGACACCTACAACAACACGCATAAAGGTGATCTTGCTCCAATCGGTACCGCCCTGAGCCATCGCTTCGCTGATGGGGCAGGAGATCTCGTTCCAACCGGTCTTCAGGTTCATGTTTTCCATCAGAACCCAAACAGCCTTCAGGTCGTCGGTATCGCCGCTCTCGTTGCTGGAGAAGCCGATCCACTGAGCAGTACGGGCACCCACAGAGGGCATCAGCTTGGAAGCATCTTCAATATAGATGTCCATCTTCACAACGCCTTCAGCCACGTAATCGCTCAGGTCCAGGTTCAGGTTGGAAGCAAGAACGATGCTATAACCACTGGCCGTATAGGACAGAGCAGCGCCGTTCTTCTTGTTAACTGTGTCCAAATTGTCCTCTGTAATTTCAATCTCAGAGTCACTTCCTCCAAGAACCCACGTATCCGTCCCGTCAAAAGTGGACAGCCAAATACGCTTGCCTTCCACAACGCCAACCTTGTTGGAAGCGTCAGCGGCAAAAGCGGGGACTGCCAGACACAGGGTCAGGCAGGCGATCAGGCACAAAGCCAAAATCTTTTTCATACAGAATCCTTCTTTCCTTTTTTTTAGGGAAATTCGTATTTTCATATTAACATAAAATTTTTTATTTGGCAATACTTTTTTTATTTTTTTCTTTATAGGCAGTTAAAATACGTAGAATCACGGGGCTGAGGAACATATTTGTCAGCAGTTCGGCAAAACTTATAAATAGTTATTTTTTCAACCTTTTTAGCAAAAGGATTGAGAAATCTCTCTAAGCCCCACCATGTGCCACCCATACGCTCTTCCGTATTATCTGAATAAATAAGATAATACTTTTCAGCGGCAAGTTTTTTCCCTTTATATATTTCAATATATTTGATTTGATTTTCAAACAACTCAATCAAAAATTTTTTTGCTCTTTTTATGTAATCATCGTCACCGTCTTCTAATTCTGACGAATAATCTTCAAAATGATAATGGTCGGTAAAATAAAACACAATTATCTCATTATCAAAAACTTCAAAACCAACATTGTTTTTATCATCAATCGTTATAAAATCCGATTTATACGCTCTACCCTTCCAATCGTTATTCTCGGTAGAAATTGTTATTATTGCATTTTCCGTATACGGTTTTATTGTATCAATCAATCCATTTGTGATTTCAAAATTCATCAAATCACCGCCTTGAGTGTATTATATGGTTGTGTTAAATCAGGGACAAATCTACATATCGGCTCCCTCTGACGAGGGAGCTGTCAGCGAAGCTGACTGAGGGAGAGATAACTACCCCT
>JAFWAE010000026.1 GCA_017507855.1 Clostridia bacterium | reverse complement strand
GTTCGATGTGAAATGAAATTTGCCCGTGTTCGCGAAGCGAACATTTCACATTTGCGAAGCAAATATTTCACCGCGAAGCGATTTCACTTGCCCAAATGGGCAAATTTCGTTGGGCGACCTGCTTTACAGTAGGTCGCCCAATTTCTCCGTCCCTTTTTGCAGGCTTTTTATTCAATAACCGGCTGCAGAAGGCCGTAGCGGCCGTCCTTACGCCGATAGATCACGTTGATCTGCCCCGCATCCTCTCCGTTGCGGAACATAAAGAACTGGTGTCCCAGCATTTCCATTTGCAAGGCGGCTTCCTCCTGCGTCATCATCTGCACGGCAAAGCGCTTGGTGCGGATCACGCTCAGATCCTCCTCGGGCAAGGCGGGAAGCGCCTCAAAAGCGCCACTGCGAAGGCGTTTTTCCAAACGGGTCTTGTTTTTGCGGATCTGCCGCTCCAGCACGTCAATAATGGCGTCCACCGCCGCGGCGGCATCCTCCTCCTCCCGCTCCGCGCGGTACACCATCCCCCGGTGCTTGACCGTCACCTCTAAAATGATTTTCTCCCTCAACGTGGAAAATTTCACCTCTGCTTGGGCATCGTCATCAAAGAACTTGCCCAGCTTTTGCAGCTTCTTTTCCGTACGCTCCCGAATATCGGGGGTGATGTTGAATTTACGGCCGTTCATTTGGATCTTCATAGGTGACAACTCCTTATACAGATATAAAAAAGCACAGAATGCCGCCGTTGCAAAAAAGGGGTGCAAGTTCGCCTCCTTTCCGCTTTGCGCGGTTTCTGCGCTGTTTCTTGTGTGTGGGGGGAATCTTCTATGGTTTAATTATACCAAAAAGCTTCCCTTTTTTCAAGTGGTTTTTATAAATTTTAACCGTTTTTTTTGTTTTCTATTCAAAAATACCGTAGGAAAACACGATCTCATCCCCGTCCTGCGGACGCACCCGCCCGGGATTGGCAGAGGCCTCGCCCCCGTTGACCGTAAAGCTCCACACGGCGCCGTCTGCCTCACGCAGGCCGCCGATCTCCGTCACCACAGCGTAGATCCCCGAGCCTCGGGCATAGATCTCGATCTCGGCGGCACCGCAGGCCTTGATCAGGGCGTCAAACACCGAAAAGCGGTCGTACAAGGTCACCGTGACCTGCTCCAGCATCAAAGCCCCGTCCTTTCCGTACACCGTCACCTGTACCGTACCCGCAGGCTCGCGCTGGGCACAGCCGCCCAGGGCGGCGCAAAGAACCAGGCAAAGCAACAGCCATGCCCCTCTTTTCTTTTTCATTGAACCAGCTCCTTATACGCTTGCTCGGCAGAGGTAAAGGTCAAGGCCCGTTCCTCCATAGGACAAAGGGCTTCGCTGCCGGGCCGCTGAATGAAGGCCACCGCCTCCCCGAATTCGTAGGCGATGCCGTATTGCTCCAGCACGATGGCCGCACCGGCGCTCATGACCCCGCCGTACACCCGAGCCGCCCCGCCGTAGGCCAACAGCCAGGCCGCCGCGGCGCCGATCACACGGTCTGCCACAGCCGCCCCGCGCAGGGTGTTTTCATCTTCCTTCAAAAAGGCGATCAGCGGTTCCAGGCGGCGGGCCGCAGACACCTTGGCTTCCCCGTTCAGCACTCGGACACAGGTGTGCTCACCTTGGGCCAACAGGGCCTTGGCCTGCTCCAGATCCTGCATTATTTTCCCTCCAATACGTCCGCCACGCGGGCCAATTCCTTTATAATGGACAGCTTTTGGGGACATTTTCCCTCGCATTGGCCGCATTCCAAACAGGTACGGGGGTCCACCCCGCCCTGCTGCAGGTGGTTGGAATAGGCTTGCTTGGCATATTCGTGCAATCCGTACACGTGGGAATAGGTGTACAACTGAAAGATATCGGGGATGCGAATGTTTTGGGGACAGGGCTGGCAATAGCCGCAGCCGGTGCAGTACAGCTCTTTAAATTTTTCCAGCTGTGCCACAGCCTCGTTGATACGTTGAAATTCCTCTGCGCTCATGGGCGTTTCGTCGGCGGCCACGGCGGCGTTTTTCAGCACGATGTCCCTGTCCGTCATACCGCTGAGGGCACAGCTCAAATGAGGATTGCCCAGCACGAAGCGCAAGGCGATCTCGTAAGTGGCGGTGGCGGGCTTTCCCGTCAACTTGGCATACAGCTCGCCGGGGGCCGCCAAACGACCGCCTCCCACGGGGCCCATGGCCACTACACCCAAGCCCTTTCCCTGCGCGTAGGCCATCATTGCCTCGTTTCGCCGATCCAGCAAATTGTACTGCAACAGCACCGTCTCCATAATGCCCGCCGTTTCCACGATACGGCGCAGTTGCTCGGGCTCGTCGTGGAAGGAAAAGCTAATGTGGCGGATCAGGCCCTCTTCCTTGGCTTTGACTGCTTCCTCCAGCAGACCCAAGCCCATCACACGCTCGTCAAAGCCCTTGCCGCTGAGACTCCAAAAATGGTAAAAATCAATATGATCCGTGCCCAGGCGAGTTAAACTCTGCTCCAGAAAACGGCGGTAATCGGAGGTTTTAAAGCCTTCGTCAAATACGGGGCACTTGGTGGCGATCAGCACTTGATCGCGGATCCCCTTTAAGGCGTCCCCCAAGGCTTTTTCGCTGTTGGAATGGCAATAATAGGGGGCGGTATCGTAATAATTCACGCCGTTTTCAAAGGCGGTGCGGATCATTTCGTCCACCTTGTCCTGTTCAACGCTCCATTGGCCGTTGTTCTCCACTTCGGGGAAACGCATACAGCCAAAGCCCAAGGCCGAGATCTGCTCGCCGGTGTTGCCGAATTTTCGCATTTGCATAAGGCTCATCTCCTTCGTTCAAACGAACTTTATTAGCTTTATTTTTTCTTTTTAGCTCGGTTTTCCTTGGCCCAGCCCTCTTTATTGGTCTGGCGGCAACGGGCAATGGCCAAGCTGTCTGCCGGCACGTTTTGGGTAATGGTACTGCCTGCGGCGATGTACGCCCCCTCTTCTACCTCTACGGGGGCAATGAGGTTGGTGTTGCAGCCGATGAACACTCCATCCCCCACCGTACAGCGGGCCTTTCCAAAGCCGTCGTAATTCACCGTGACCGTGCCGCAGCCAAAATTGACCCCGCTGCCCACGTCGCTGTCGCCAATGTAGGTCAAATGGCTGGCCTGAGAACGCTCTCCCATGGTGGAGTTTTTGACCTCCACGAAATCTCCCAGCTTCACGTAATCCTTCAAGCAGGTGTTGGGACGCAAATGGCAGTACGGACCGATCTTCACATGGTTGCCCACCCGGGCATCCGTCCCCACCGAAGCTTTGATGACCGTTTCCTGCCCCACGGTACAATGCTCCAACACGGTATAAGGGCCAATCTCGCATCCTGCGCCGATATGGGTGCCTCTGCGAAGCACCGTGCCCGCGCGAAGCAACGCCCCGGCCTCCACCGTACTGTCTGCCGAAACGGTCACCCCCGTGGGATCCGGAATGCGCACACCCAGGCGCAGTAATTCCTCTACCCGCAGTTCGTTGACAAAGCGGTTAAGGCGCATATGGGCGTAGGCGTCCGTACAAAGACGGCCTTCCTCCTCCCCCAAGGGCCATGCGTCAAAGCCCTCCACGGGCATTTGAGCCACGTCCTCTGCCTGAGCAGGCACCTCGGCCTCCTCTATCAGCCAGGCCCCTTCTCCCAGGCGGCAGGGCACGGGGGCCTTGCGCAGGGTAGAGGCCTGCAAAGCAGGCATCGCCATGCTGATCAGCAGGCAGGCCCCTTGGGGCACGGCCTCCTCCAGCCTTTGGCAAATATAGGCTTCCACCGGCATTTCGCCGATCTCATAAGTCTGCCACGGACAGCGCGAATCCTTCAGTACGCGTACACAACCCATGCTACCGCTTCCTTCCGTTCGTTTCAATTTAGGATTTTTCTGCCAGGATCATGGTGCCGTCGCGGGTAAAAGGCTCGCTCATATCCAAGCCGGCAAAGGTCTCTATGGCGGCTCCGTCGATCTGGAAGCGCACCAACTCGATCCCCTCCAGCTCCGTCAGGGAATTGACGATGGAGTAGATCAGCATCACACCGGAAGCCGCGCCCCCGGAAAAATTCCCCACAAACTCGGCCGAGAAATTCACCGTACAGGTCACCCCGCTGACCGACACGCCCAACAAGCGTGCACCCGTGGGCATCAGATTTAAATGGGTGCTGTCCTGGGTGCCCTTCATCAGTGCCTCCATAACGTAATACGCCACGTGTTCCCCGGCAGGCACCTCCAGCGTGCGGGATTCCGCATGCAAAAATTCGCGGCCTTCATCGGGGAAATACACGGTCACTGTGGTCAGCTTGGGAGCGGTCTGGGTGTTGGCCCCCTTAAAGGAAGAGGCCGTATAAGTCCCGTCCTCCGCATCGGCGGTCTTGATCAGCTCGCCGTTGGCGTAAATGCTCACCGAATCCACCCCTTGCAGCTGTAAAGCTGTCAGGACCACGCAATGGTTGGCAATGCGCACCGCCTCGGTGCCCAGAGTGCCGTAAGCGGCGGAAAAATTAATGCCGGCCCAACCGTCTGCATAGCTGACCCAAAGCAAGGCCGTATCCGTGGGAAAGAAGTTGACGTGATTCTTGATCACAGGGCCGCGCAGGGCTTCCTGCATCAGCGTTGTGACCACAGCACGGGTATCTGCGCCTTCCTTCACCTCCACGATCCGCTCCTCTGCGGCCAACGAGTCGGAATCCTTAGCGGGATAATACACGTTTAAGCGCAGGGTGCTTCCCGTTTGCCCTTCCGTAGAAGGCAGGGTTCCCTCGTGGGTGGAAGGCTGTTTTTTGCAGGAAGCGGCCGAAAGCAACAGCAACACCGCCAGCATCAAGGCGCCTAATTTTTTGCACATAGTCTTTCCTCCGTTTATGGGGCTTAGCCCCGTAAAATGGCCCTAAATGAGCCGGGTCTTCAGCACAAAGAGCCCTTCCCCCTACAGGGTACAAGGCAACACTGTATTCCCATTTGATTCCATTATACACGATTGTGTTCCCAATTTCAACTTTTCTTTTGTAAATTCTTTGTGAAAAGGACAAAACACCCCCGAAAATGACAAAAAGCCAAGGGCGCTTTTCGCCGTTTTCGGGGGTGCCGTTTTATTGGGCCAATGCACGAAAGGCCTTTACGAAGGCCTTGGAATCCTCTGTGACGGCCAAAAGGATCACGTTACCCGCACACAAGGTGCGCACGTTCTCCTTTTCCACCCCCACACAGACCCATTTAAAGGTGTTGACGTTGTTGCGTATCTGCTTGGCCAGGGCCTCGGTGTCCGTACCATCCTTCACCCGCAGCAGGCAAACAGAAAAGGCAGAGCCGCTCATCACCGGTTCGCTGGCGATTCCTTCCACAACGCTGTCGGGCAAAGGGATCCCTAAAAAATATTCGGCCTTTTCGGCAGTGATGGGCTCGGTGGCCAAGCCTTCGCGCAGCCACCCCTTCATCCCTTCGTCGATCTCCACGGTTTCGTACAGTCTGTCCAGGATCTCCTCCAGGCTTCCCTCAGGGGTGGACAGCACCAGGCGGGACGTGCAAGCAGCAGAAAGCACCAGCAACAATGCCGCGCTCAGGCAAGCCACGCTTTTCCAAGTTTTTTTCATGCAATTCTTCTCCTTTCCTATAAGCGCAGTTTTCCCCTCTTTCCCCCGTTTTAACCACGGGGAAAAACAGATCCCGCAGTCTAAAAACCGCGGGATCTGAAGGGTGCGTGAAACAAACGTTAACCCGTAATACCGGAACGCTCCACACCTTGGATAAGGGCCTTCTGCGCGAAGCAGTAGAACAGCACCAGGGGCAGAATAACCAGCATAGCGGCCGTGTTGATGGTAACCTGGGCGTCCATACCGCCTTGCAGGTGACCGCCAACCATAACGTTGGAGAAGTTGAACACCATGTTGGCCAACACAGGGAAGTTGTTGGTGTAGAACATGGAAGAGTAGAAGGTGTCCGTCCAAGTCCAAGAGAAGGCGAACAGGAACACCGTCACCATCATGGGCAGGGACAGGGGCAGAATCACGCGGAAGAAGGTACGGAAGGTACCGCTGCCGTCCACGTAAGAAGCCTCTTCCAGTTCGTCAGGCACGCCTTTGAAGAATTGGCGCATCATGAAGATGTACAAGCCGTTCTTAAAGCCAATACCGAAGACGGACAGGATCACCGTGGGCCAGACAGAGTTCAGCAGGTTGGGCATCTTCTCTATCGCGCCTGCCTTCTGCAACAGCTCAAACGGGCCGGGCAAGAAGGGCAGCACCTGCACGTCAAAGAAGCGGAACTGCATGAACATAGAGATCATGACCGTCTGAGGCGGGATGATCATGGTGAAGATCACCAGCATAAACAGCAGCTTGCTTCCCTTGAACTTAAACTTGGCAAAGCCGTAACCGATCATGGTACAGATCAGCATCTGCACGATACCGGACATGACGGAAATGGAGATGGTGTTTTTCAAGCACTCGTAATATTTACCGTCACGGATGACCTTGTCGATATGCTCCATGGTGGGGTTCTTGGGGATCCACTTTACCGTGTTGTCCATGATATCCTGATCGCTCATGAAAGCATAGCTGATCTTCACGATAAAGGGCTGCAGAATCACGTAGGAAAGTCCGATCAACAGCACGACGCGGGCAATTTTCCAAAGAATGTTGCCCCAAGTCTTCAGGTTTACGATCTTACTTTTGGCGCGCTGGCCGGTGGTCAGGCTGCCTTTAATCTCTTTTGCTAAAATCTTAGAAGCCATTGTTTCGTCCCCTCCTTATCTCTTCTTTTCCTGATAGAAAATGATGCGCGAGGAAACCAGTGCCAGTACCCCCGTGACCACCATGATCAGAATGAAGTAAATCCAAGCCATCACAGATGCCAAACCGTAAGACTGAGAGCTGAAGGCCTGGGTGATCTGCGTCATGACTCCGTTGCTGGAGTTGGTAAAGTTATCGATAATGGTGTAAATGATGTTTACAAAGATCATCGGGCTGATCATGGGCAGGGTAATTTTCCAGAAGGTTTCCCAACCCGTAGCGCCTTCCACATAAGCGGCCTCGTAAATGGAGGGGTGAATGCTCTGCAGACCGGCCAGGAAGATCAGCATCTGTACACCGGACATGTTGACCACGGACAGAATGTTGGCCGCGGCACCCATGACGTAGTTGGCAATGTCGGCGCCGAAAGCCATGTTGGAGAACATTGCTTGAATGTTCATGGCTTCCACGATGGCGTCTACACCGGTGGCCTGGGCACCGGAGGTACCGATGTCAATGGAACCGGTGGTGGCATTGTTCAGCAAGGAACCGATGGTGGAAACATAGTCCACCTTGTCGATAATACCCGTGGCCAGAATAACCGGCAGGAAGAAGATCGCACGGAAAAGGGTACGGCCTGCCATTTTCTGGTTCAGCATAACGGCCATAAACAGCGAGAAGAAAATGACCAGAGGCAGGTTGTAAGCAATAGACAGCAGGTTGCTCTCCAAAGCCGGGAAGAAGGTCACGTCCTTTTCCATGAGCTCTACCAGGTTGCCCCACCCCACAAAAGTACGGGTAAAGCCGGTGGCGTTAAGCTCGATCTTGGTAAAGCAGTAGACCAGCGAGTCGTATACGATGGGAATAAACATCGTGATCAGACCCACTACGAAGGGCAGTACGAACAGCCAGCCTTGACGGGCCTTTTTACTTTCCAGAGAAACATTCTTATGTTTCTTGGGCTTGGCGGGCTTTTCAGCCTTCACGGGCTTGGCCTTTTTCTCTTTGGCGGGCTTTTCAGCCTTCACGGGCTTGGCAGGCTTTGAAGGCTTCACGGGCTTGGCAGGCTTTTCAGCCTTGGCGGGTTGCGCCTGAACGTCGGGAGTGGGAGTGACCTGGGTCACTTCCGTGTCCTGCACGGGCAGTTCTTTTTTACTCATATCGTTCTCCCCCCTTCAATCAGTGCACAACCGCGTAGCCGAGGGCGGGCACCTTGGTGCCGTCCACCGTTACGTCGGTTTCGTTGTAGTTGACCAAGGTATAGCCACCGCCGGAATAGGTAGTCTTGTATACACCGTCGGCTACCTTTTCGTGGCGAACCATCTGCTCGGTCTGGAAACCCTTCAAGGCGTCGTTGATCATTTCGTAGGTTTCCGTCACGTCACCCAACCACTGGTCGAACATGACCGAGAAGTAGGAGGCAAAAAGGAAGGAATCCTTCACCAGGTCGTTACGCTGCATAGACAGGGCAAAATAGGGATAAGAACCGGTCTCGATGTTCTTCAAAACCATCTTGGTGTAGTCACCGGAGAGGTTGAGGGTCTTACCGGCATAGCTGATATAGCCGTGATACACCATCTGCATGAAGGGAATGCTCTCGTCTTCAATGATGAAGCCGCTGTTTTCCACAGGCATGTTGATGATGTGGTCGGCGTAGGGAGCGGCGTACACGTTACCGCCCGTTACCAGCAGGCTACCGTTCTGCTCCTTGGCCTTGGCCAGGGTCTCGATGATGTATTCCTTGGACTCTTCGCGGAAGATCACGTTCTTCTTGTTAAAGTCGGAGCTGATCTGGTCGCCCAGGTTGCCCATGGAAATACCGCCTACGTTGTAGTCCAAATAATCCTTCATGGCCTTCTCGTAGATGTCCATGTAGTACTTGGGAGAGATCAGACCCTTCCAGGAATAGTCGTAGCTCATGGTGGCCACGTACATCTTGCGGTAAGCGGCAGAGCTGGTGTCCATCAGCTTGGCAGCGTGCTTACGCAGGCTGAAGCCGTCGAACCAGCCGTCGGCCAACACGTACATCACGTCTACTTCGGGATACAGACCGATGTCGTTGTCCTCGGCGTACTTGATCAGCTCTTTAAAGCCTTTCTTGCCGCCCAGCTTGCTTTCGATGCTGATGTTGTCATTAATGCGGTAGTACATACCGCCGTTGATCCAACCCTGGTAGCGGAGGTTGACGTTGGTAATGCCTTTGTCCTTCAGGGTGTTCAGCATTTCCTGGGCATCCTCGAAGCTGGTCATGGCGTTCTTGACGGTGACGGGAATACCCAACACACGCTCGCGAGCCTGGAGCACACCGAAGGATTCCACGTACAGGGGCACGTCCTTGGTGCCGTCGATCTCGGACTTGTTGAGCAAGCCGTTATCCAGCAGATATTCGCGGTAGGTCTTGGCCATACCGGAATAGTCGGCATCCTCGTCATTGAGCAGGAAATAGCGAACCTTATAGTCGCCGGTAAATTTGGCCTTGCTGTAGATCTCCATGGTGTTGGAGCCGCCGTACATCTGCTCGAAGCCGGCCATGGCGGTAAACTTATCCTTAACGCGGTAGTAGAAGCTGGCGTAGGAGGTGTTATACTGGTGAGATACGCCTGCCACTTCCGCATACACGGTGGACATGGAGTCGCCTGCGGTGACCACACCCAGCACGCCCCAACCGGGCGCCTTGTAGTTGCCGAACACAGGCATGCGGTAGTTTTCCGCCACCATAACGCCCGTGGTCTGGTTAAAGCCGTAGTCGGTACCGTAGATGGTGCCGCTCAACACGTTGGACAGCTTGTCACCGGTGTTGTAGTTGATGATGGCACCGCTGCCGTCGGGCAGGAACAGGTAGCCTTCAGAGGTGCTCTTCTGGGCGCCGAAGAAAGGCAAAATGTCGATAGAGTCCAGCTTGAAAGCGGTCTGGTTGTAGCGGATAGAACGGGTGGACAGGCGAACCTGCATACCGTCATCGGTCAGGCTGTATTCCAGCGCCATCTTAAACACGGGCTGTACCGTGTTGGTCACCGTAAATTCGGCAGCGGCGTGGTCCTTTTCCAACTGGTCGAAATCGTAGTCGGTCTGGGCCTTGATGTAACCCTCCAGCTGCAATTTGATACGGTTGGCCGTATTACCCACCAGGATGTAGAGGGGGTTGTCCTCGGTAATACCGTAGGTTTTTTCGTACTCCTCACGCACCTTTTCGTTGGTCACGGTGCTCAGATCGTACAGTTTGTAAGCGTTTTTAAAGGCTTTGGCGGCCTTAGCATCCAGCTTGCTGAGGATGTTTTCCTCCATGCTTTCCTTGGGAATGCGGATGGGCAGCAGCAAGCGCTGTTCCGCACGGCCAAAGGTGTATTCCACACGCACGCCGGTGCTCACCGAAAAGATCTTGATCTGATTCTTCTGGGCAGCCTCGGAAAAGCTGTACAGGGTCTTTTGGTTAATGTTATCGTAGTACTTGATGACCAGCTGGGACAGCATACGGGCCTTCACGTCCTTGGAAGTGGAGCCGGTATTGTAGTCGTAGGGAGTGGAGAACCAGCGTTGGCCGGAAACCTTGTCCACCACGGCAACGTCGCCGTTCTGCAAATGGATGTAGAAGTCGTAGCGGTCGTTGGACATCATTTTGGTCATGGTGGCCAGCTTATGCTCTTCAGACTCATAAGTCATATGCTGATAAGAGGAGGCCTCACCCGTTTCAGGCTGGTCGGGCGTGATCTGGGACAGATCGATGGAAGGAGTTGCAGGCTCTTCCTCAACGGGCTCCTGGGTAACAGGGGGCTCCACCGTAGCAGCGGGCGCATCCTGAGTAGCCGCAGGGGTTTCCGCCACTGCCGAGTCGTCTGCCGAAGCGGCCACGCCAAAGGCGCCGGCCAGCATGGTCAAAGCCAAGGTCAGAGCAATCAATTTGCGCATTTTCATCAGATTCATCTCCTTTCCTCTGCTACATTCGGTAGGTGATCTCGTTGACGATACTGCGGATGAAGTTGTAGATCTGGGTGGTCAGGTTCATAAACAGGCTGACCAAGAAGATCACCACACCCATACCGGCAATAGAACCGATCACGGTCAAGATGTTCTTACCGAAGGAATAGTCGTGTACCACCATGGAGCCCAGGAACAGCAGCAAGCCGGTCCATACGTAAGCCAGGGTGGAGAAGAAGTTCAGCAGAGAAGCTTCTTCCAAGGTGATAAAGTTCGAAGCGATGGTCCAGGGGATCAGGAACATGATCAGGGGTACCAGGGAGTAGCCGGTGGCCATGTAGATATCCTTAAAGCTACCTTCACCGTCAAACAAAGTGGTCAAGGCCCAGTTAGCCGTACACCACAGCAACACGGGCAAAGCAATGGTAGCCACGCTGGAGAAGATGCTGACGTCGGAATACGCAGCATAGGGATCGAAGATGTAGCCCTTGCCCACGCTTTGGAACACGAAGGTCAGCACCGTCAGCAGAATGTACACGGTCGCACCGCGCACGCCGCCGCGTTTTTCGTGCTTCATATCCCAGAAACCGTCAAAGGGATGGACGATAATGTGGAAGCCGTACATCAGCTCTTCCCACAAAGTCCTCTTGCGGATCTCCTTCTGCCCTTTCAGGTTCACCTTGGTCACGTGCTTGCTGAAGGCCTTCAAAGCGAAGTAGATCAGCACCGCAGCCACGGGAATCAGCAGAATGTACTTTTCAATGACCTCTTTACGGTATGCCTTAAAGGCCTTGGAGTAGTTTTCGGTATCGAAAGCCTGCTTGAACTGCTCCATGGCTTCCTTGTTCTGCTCCTTACGAAGCAGGGACTTACCGATACCTACGTAGGCGATCTCGAAGTTGGTGTTTCTCTTCAGAATATCCTGCCAGTAGGCCACGGACTCGTCATACTTACGTTCGGCGTGCAGAGTAATGGCCTGCACGATGGCATCGCCGTACTCGGTACGCTTAAAGGTGGTAATGCTCTGGTTGCCGGCATCCAGCACCACGATCAGCTCGCCCTGATAGGCCATGGCGGTAGCCTTGCTGAAGTTACCGAACTGGTTACCGGGGCAACCGAAGATGAACAGGCAACGGCCTTCCTCGTCGTAGGTAAATACGCGGGAACGCTTCTGGTCAAGGATGGACCAGGTGTCGTTGGGGCCCAGAGCCACGTCCACGATGGTGGAGGCACCGAACTTGCTGGAGCCGTACACGTACGCGCTGCCCATTTCCACGTCCACCTCACCGGAGGGGGGCCAGGAGCCGAAGCGCTTCATCACGTCCACACCGGAGGGGCTCAGCTTCTTAACGGGAGAATAGTCGCCGCTCTTATCGCGGGCCCAAATGTAAGCCTGCTGAGTATAGTCGGCAATGGAGGAGATGGTGGCGTACATAAAGCCGCCCTCATCAATGGTGATGTTGTTGTATTCCGTAGGCACCGTTTTAACCAGCAGACGGCGCTTCTTTTCGGACATAAACAGCTGGGTAAACAGGTCAAACAGACGGGGACGCACCTTCTGGGCACCCAGGAAGCTTTCAAATTCGCCGTCAGGCGTCATGGAAAGGATACCCCAGTTTGCAGAGGAAGCGACCACGTACAAACGGCCGGCGCCGTCCACCGCCAAGGCCTTGGGCTTGTAGGTGAACTGGGCGGGGAAAATATCGGATTCGGGAGCCTGGATGATGCGCTTGAAGTTGCCTTCCTTATCGAAGACGACCAAACGCATATTTTCGGTGTCAGCCACGTAGATGTCACCGTTGTCCCAAACGAACAGACCCTGGGGCTTGTTAAAGCCGTCCACATACTGCATGACCACAGGACGCTGATCTTCTTTTTCAATCACGGGCTGGGGCTTGTCGCCAACCTGCCAGCCGGGCATATAGGTGTCGATAAAGTCCTGAGGCACTTCGGTCGCACAAGTACCCAAGGGCAATACACGGCCCTTGCTGTCTTCGGGATAGAAGGTGGTGGGGACCTTGTCGTAGGGAACCTCATCCTCTTCCAGGTGCTCGATGATCAGGGTCTGGCGGACCAGAGCCTTTTCTTCTTCGTTCAGCTCAAAGGCTTCCTCGTCGAAGTCGTTACCGGCATTGGCCGCATCCTGGATGGCCTCGCTCAGGGCGCTGTCGTAAGCTTCCTTCAAGCGGTCCTCCAGCTGCTGGGTAATGTCGATATTTTTGCTGGCCCACAGCTCTTCCAAGGCTTCCACGTTCACTTCCAGCACAAAACCTTCGATGAACATACGGTTGCCTTCGGCATCGCGGATCACGTAAGCGTGACCCTCGTCGTTGTAGATGTAGTAGCCGTTGCCGTCTTCCCCGATGGGGTACTGCAGCTGGCCGTTTTCATCCACCTCGTAGATGCCGTCTTCTGCGGTTACGGGAATGGTCATATCACTAAAGAACCAATCCAGCACAAAACGCAGGTTAAAGTTTTCGTCCAAGCAGACGATACGGTTGTTGCCCGTATCGGCAATGTAGACGTAGTTGGTGTTTTTATCCACATAAAGGTCCTGGGCATCCTTCAGGGCGCCGTATTCCATTTTTGCGGATTCGTAGATCTTATAGGGCACGTAGGCGTGAGGAGATTCCAGCGCCTGCTGGCCGTAGCCGTAGATATAGGTGATATAGGGTGCGTCGGCGCTGGCAGTCAACGGCCCGATGGCCATGAGCAACGCCAAGGTGAGCACCAGGATCTTGATAAGGGTGTTTTTCATTTTTCTCATTTCCCCCTTAATCTTTCATGCCGGAAGTGGCCATGGTCTCAATAACGTTGGACTGAGACAGCACGAACACCAGGATCGGCACGCTCATCATGATCACTGTGGAAGCGGAAGCAGCACCCGTACGCACGATACCGCCGGCCAATACCTGGCTGATGGCATAGGAGAAGGTCTTCAGCTCTTCGCTTTGGATGTAGATGGAAGCACCGGTCTGCCACAGGCTTTGGAACATCAGGATGATCAGCGTCAGCCAAGCGGGCTTTACCAGGGGCATGGCGATCTGCCACCAAATGCGGAATTCGCCTGCGCCGTCGATATGAGCGGCTTCCAGGATCTGGTCGGGTACGTTGGAGTCCATAAACTGCTTCATCAGGAACAGACCCAAAGAACCGGCCAAGGTGGGGATGATGATGGCCAGGTAGGTATCGATCCAGCCCAAAGCGGACAGGATGATGAAAATGGCGATACCGGCAGCCACCGCGTTGTACATCAGGGAGTATTCCACAGCCTTAAACATAAAGTTGCGGCCGGGGAACTTCATTTTGGAAAGGGCGTAAGCTGCCAGCGAAGCCACCAGCACGTGACCGCCCGTACCTACCACGGAGATGAACACCGTGTTGAAGATGTAACGGGAGAAGGGCACCCAAGAGGTGGACATCAAGCGGAACAGCTCGGTAAAGTTTTTCAGCGTGGGGTTTTCCACGAAGAAGCGAGGCGGGAAATACCACAACTCGTCCAAGGGCTTCAAAGCACTGCAGATGGCGTATACGAAGGGCAAGGCCATGAATGCGCCGACGATGAGAAGGAAAACGTTGATGCCCACGTCGCCGCCGTAAGAACGGTTCAGCGCGCGCATCTTTTTGATCTTAAATTTTTTCATGTTACTTACCCACCCTCTTCAGCAGATTGCGCACCAGGAAGTTGGAGCCGATCATCATCAGGAACAGCAGCGTGGCGATGGCGGAGGCATAGCCCAGCTCCATACGCAGGTTACCGTAGTCATTCAGATGGTGTACCATGGTGTGTACGCAGTAGTCAGGAGACGGGAACCCAACCATGGCGTCGATAATGGCGCCGAAGCCGAAAGCACCGGTGATAGCCAGCACGGCGCTCAACAGCATCTGGTTTTTCATCAAAGGAAGGGTCACGAACCACAGCTCCTGCCAACGGTTTTTCACGCCGTCCACCGCACCGGCCTCGTAATACGTACGGTCCACGTTCTGGAAACCGGCGATAAAGGTCAGGAAGGAGGTACCCAGGGAGGTCCACAGGGCCACCATGATGATCAGCGGGAAAATGTAGTTAACGTTCTGGAAGAACAGGATGGGCTCGGAAATGAGGCCCATTTTCAGCAGCCAACCGTTGACGTAACCGTAGGAGTCGCCCGAGAAGAGGATACCCCAGATCAGGTACACGTTACCGGCAATGGCAGGTGCGTAAAAGATCAACGTCACGAAGGAACGGATCTTGGGGGTCAATTCGTTGATAAACCAGGCGAAGAACAGGCACAGCAGGTAGGAAGCAGGGCCTGTGATCACCGCGAAGAGGAATGTGTTCTTCACAGACGTCAAGAAGATATCGTCTGCCAGGAACAGGCGCAGGTAGTTGTCCAGCCACACCATTTTGGGCCACTCAAGCATGTTAAATGAGGTAAAGCTGAGCAAGAAGGACAGTACAACGGGTGCCACCGTAAACACCGTAAAGAGGATCATATACGGAGCCACGAAAAGATAGGCAACCTTGTTCTTTTTCATTTCATAGCGGCGCCAATCGCGCTTGGTCCAATCCGCGCGCTCTTTGACCGCATTGACGGGTTCTTTAGCCATATAATTTCATCTCCCTCGTCTTCAGTAAAATCAATCCAACCCGAACTCTTTACGTTTACGGGCCAACTCGTCGTTAATATCCTTTACGTAGTCCAGCAGGGCTTCCGCAGGGTTGTCGCCCTGGGTAACCACGCGCTTGTACGCAAAGCTGATATCACGGGTCACGATGTAGTTACCGGGAACCTCGGGAGTACCGACCAGCTCCTGGAACTGCTGGGACAGAGCCGTGTATTCATCGGCAGACCAAGGCAGATTGGCCAGGGCTTCCAGGTTAGCGGTGGGATACTTGGCAGCCTGACCCATGATGGCTTCCAATTCCACGCCGTAGGTGCTCTGCACGGGAGCGCTGGTCCACCATTTCATGAACTCCCAAGCGCCCAGCTTCACTTCCTCGCTGCGATCGGCGCCGCGCATCATCATGACGGTGGTCACGGTGGCGGAGGTGGCTCGGTTGATCGTGCCGTCTTCCATCAAGGTACCGGGAATGGGCAGGAACTCCCACAAGCCGCGAAGCTCGGTGGCAAATACGATCAGGTTGTTATACACGGTGTAGTCTGCAAAAGCCAGGGGCAGCTCACCGGTACGGAAACGGTTGGCAAAGTCGTACGCCAAGGGGAACTTATAGGTGGTGTACATTTCGCAAACGGTCTCGAATGCGTTGATGTATTCTTCGGAATCGATATTGGTGAAACGGGGGTAATCGTAGCCTTCACCGTTACGGTAGAATTCACCGCCGTACTGATACAGGAAGGTCAGCATGCCGCCCTCGCCCAGGAAGCCGATCTCCATCTTCTTCTGCTGGAACAGGGGCACCAGCTCGTACAGGTCTTCCCAAGTCTGAGGAGGCTCAATGCCCAGCTCGGCAAAGATGTCCTTGCGGTAGAACATCATGGGGAAGGATTCCTGCTCGGGCAGGCCGTACACAGCGCCGTTAAAGGTCAGCGGCACCATGGCAGATTCGTGGAAGCGGGAAGCCA
Source organism: Clostridia bacterium (assembly GCA_017507855.1). Taxonomy (GTDB): domain Bacteria; phylum Bacillota; class Clostridia; order Oscillospirales; family RGIG5554; genus RGIG5554. The sequence goes on along the minus strand of JAFWAE010000026.1, from coordinate 204,640 downwards.
CTTCGTCGAAGCCGGGCATACCGGAAATATCCAACACGGCGGAACGCAGTGCGTAGTTGACCGCATCCGAAGAGGCGGAGAACATATTCACATCGGGGCCGATACCGGCGCAGGTGGCAGGCAACAGGGAGCCGGCGGCTACCAGGCTGAAGTCCACGCCGATGTTGGTATTGGGGGTAAAGTCGTTATCGATCATTTCACGAATGATCTGGGCCTGGTCGCGGCCGGTGGCGTTCCAAACCTTGATGACCACGCGGTCACCGGAATCGGCATCCAACGTGGAGCCAACGGTGGTGTAGTCAAAGAAGAAGGAAGCAAAGAAGCTCTGGATCTCGAACCAAAGGCTTCTGAAGAAGCCGGGCTCGGCCTGAGGCGTTTCAGCGCCGTAGGGCTGCAACGTCACGCAGTCCAGCTCCAAGGGCTGATACTGAGCCGTCATGATCCACGTGCCCAGGGAGCCCAGGTTGGTCTTAAAGGAGGTAAAGTTCTTGGCAATGTCGTTGGCGTCGTAGTTCATCTGCTCGGTCTGGAAAGCGATCTTATCCAGCAGAACGGAATATTCGCCCTTCTCGCCGGTGATCTCTTCCAGCAAAGCGGAGATCTCGTACAGCTCCTTGGACTGCTTGCCCAGTTCACCCACCGCATCCGGAATGGAAGAACGGAAGGAGTAGTCGCGGTTCAAGTCGGGGTTGGGGCCGGTGATCATCAGGATCTGACGGTACACGCCGTTCAAAGCCGTCAGCGAGGCCTCTACCCGACGCAGCAGGTCAGCCATATCGCCCAGCACCGCTTCCATGCGGATGACGTGGGTGCCCTCGGTCAGGTAGAAGGCGTAAGCGCCGTCTGCATTGCCCAGGGGATTGGTCTGCCAGCCGGAGGTATATGCAAAACGAAGGTTTTTAGCTTCCTCAAAGGGAATCTTGCCGTCGATGTAAATGCGGCGAGAAGCAAACATACCGGAATAGACGTTCTGTCTGGCACGGGGCACGATCTGATACAGACCGTCGGCAGGAACGTCCACTTCCCACTCCATCCATTCGCCGTTGAGCTGCCACTTGCTGCCGCCCACGGAGTTCAAACGGATCTGGGTGATATGCTGAGGCTGTGAGTTAGCCGAAGATTTGTCGTACACGGGGTACAAGGTGATGGAAGAGATCAGGGTGGGGTTCTCTGCCTGAATGGTCACTTCGCCGCCATCCGCAGCAGCATAGCCCTTTTTATCGTAGCCTTCCTTCACGTCGGCGTAAGAGGGCACGGCGTCTTCAATGAACAGCTCGATGCCGCCGATGAGCATAGGCTCACGCACGGAGCTGAAACTCAGGACGTGCTCGCCCTCAGTTAGATAGAAACGCAGGGCGCTGGAATAATACCCCACATCGTCGGTGAGCATTTTGCTCATCCACATGGGAGCTTCCACGATCTCGGCACGGATCTCATTGCCGGAAGTATCTTTTTTGAACAGCTGGCGATCCACAGCGGACAGCAGGCTGTGCTCTACCTTCTCAATGTTGTACTTAAACACACGGGAGAAGGACAGATAACGTGCATCCTTAAAGGGGATCACGCCGTCGATATACAGCATACGCTCGATGGAGCTGCCCTTGCCCTCTACGGGGTAGTAGGTCAGCTGCAGATTGTAGAAACCGGTCTGGGGCACGTTGACCTTAAAGGCCACCATGCCATTGTCACCGGTCCACAAGCCGGTCTTGCCGCCTTCGGTCATGGTCTTGACCTCTGCCGTTGTCTGATCGGGCAGATAAGCCATCACGTCCACCGATGCGGTCTTGGTCGCATCCTTGGCGCCTGCTTTAAGCAGCTGAGTGTAGTAGTCGTTGTAAGTGGTGGATACCAAGATATTTTCGTCCACCCTTGCTGCAGCCGCTCCCAATGCCATAGAAGCAGCCAAAGCCACGACGGCCACGACCATCAGCGCTTTGCGAAGAACGTTGTGTGTCTTCATGCGGTTTTCCTCCGTTTTACAAAGAAGTTCAAAACACCCGATTTTTTCAAAGGGAAACACTCACACCATTCCCCTTTATCGGTACAGTATATTTTACTGCAACCCCCGCTTTTTGTCAAGTCCTACAAAAGCGTCCTGTTTTTTTCACACTGTTTTTGAAAAAAGCCTATTTTTTGTTTATGTTGCACAAGTTTTATGATTTTTTTTGTGCATTTCAGCCATTCAAAATTGAAATTTTTGTTTCATTTTATTTTTTTCGCAAAAAAAGCGGGCGTTTTTCGTGAATTTTTTTTGTTTATTTTTTTAATTTTTTTTGTTTTTTCTCCTTCTCCATGATTTCTGTCCTTTTGTTTTTATTCAAAGCTCCTTTTTTTCGGTAAAATTGCACAAAAATATTCTCTGTTCCTCAAGAGCAAAAAAAGTTTTTCATTTTTTCGTGTTTTTCGGACAAAAAAAGAACCCGCAAGGAGTTCCTTGCAGGTCCTTTTTACCGTTTTTTTACTTAACCAGCTCGATGATGGCCATCTCGGCGGCGTCACCGCGGCGGGGGCCCGTTTGATAAATACGGGTATAACCGCCGTTGCGCTCTGCATAAGCAGGAGCGATCTCATCAAACAGTTTCACCACAACGGCTTCCTTGGTGATAAAGGCCAAAGCCTGACGACGGGAAGCAAGGGTGTTTTGCTTGCCGAGGGTGATCATCTTATCGGTCATGGCCTTGACTTCCTTCGCTCTGTGGAGCGTGGTTTCCAGGCGACCGTTTTCAAGCAGGAAGGTCACCAGACCGCGCAGCATAGACATACGGTGGTCGGTGGTCCTGCCCAATTTACGAGTACCGGGCATGTTGTGTTTCCTCCTTCATGTGAATATGTGCTTCGTGCAGGGCGTTTACTCTTCGGGGGTGGCCAATTTCAGGCCGAGGCTCTGCAATTTGCCGATAACCTCTTCCAAAGATTTCTTACCCAGGTTTCTGACCTTCATCATATCCTCTTCGGTATGATTGGCCAGGTCTTCCACGGTGTTGATCCCCGCCCGCTTCAAGCAGTTGAAGGAACGCACAGACAAGTCAAGTTCTTCAATGGTCATCTCAAGGATCTTGGCCTTACCGTCGGCAGCACCGCCGGCAATAATGGGCCCAACCTTGTCCGCCGTATCGGAAAGATTCACAAAGCGGATGAGGTGCTCGTTGAGAAACTTGGCAGCCACAGAGACCGATTCCTTCGCGGAAAGGATCCCCTTTGTCCAGACTTCAAGGATCAGCTTGTCGTAGTCTGTAATGTTGCCAACGCGCGTGTTTTCTACCGTGAAATTCACCTTGCGGACCGGCGTGTAATCGGAATCGGTAAAGATCGTTCCGATAGAAGCCGGGAAAGTTTGCTTATTACGCTCCGCGGATACATAGCCACGCCCGGCTGCAAAGGTCAGCTCCATATACAAATGGGCATTTTTGCTTAAGGTAGCCAGGTGAAGCTCCGGATTGAGGATCTCAAGGTCTGCGTCCGTGCGGATGGAACCGGCAGTAACCTCCCCTTCCCCTTCCGCATCAATGATGACGGTTTTGGGTTCCTCGGTGTTATGAAGCTTGGCCAGGATCTGCTTAACGTTCAAAATGATCTCAGGCACGTCTTCCTTGACACCTTCAATGGTGGAGATCTCATGCAGGACGCCCTGAATGTTCACCGAAACCACGGAGACACCGGGAAGCGAGCTGAGCAGCACACGACGCAGGGCATTTCCCAACGTCATGCCGTAGCCGCGCTCCAGGGGTTCGACAACGAACTTGCCGTAATTGGCATTGCTGTCGTCCATGATCATTTCGATGCGGGGCTCCTCAATTTTTATCATAATGTTGTTCCTCCTATATCAGCAGTTTTTGGTTCTGCACCGGAACGAAACGGATTACTTGGAATAGAGCTCGACGATCAAATGCTCCTCGAACGGGAAGTCGACTTCCTCGCGGCTGGGCAGATTCAGCACGGTTGCGGCGCATTTTTCAGCGTTGAAGTCCAACCATTTGGCAGCGGGGCGGGTAAAGCCGGCCTCGATGATGGCTTTGAACTTTGCGCTGTCGCGGCTGGATTCGGCCAAAGCCACAACGGTCCCGGCCTTGACCAGGTAGGAAGGAATGGTGACCTTCTTGCCGTTGACGGTGAAGTGGCCGTGCAGCAGCAGCTGACGAGCTTCTTTGCGGGAATGAGCCAAGCCCATTTTGTAAACAACATTGTCCAGTCTGCTTTCCAGGATGCGCAGCAGGTTCTCACCGGTCATGCCGGCGGCCTTGTCAGCCATCTCGAAATACTTGGCAAACTGAGTTTCGTTAACGCCGTAATAGCGACGTGCCTTCTGCTTTTCGCGCAGCTGCAGGCCGTATTCGGAAATTTTCTTGCGTGCCTTGCCATGCTGACCGGGAGCGAAAGAACGGCTGTTAAAGGAGCACTTGCTGGAGTAGCAACGGTCGCCCTTCAAAAACAGCTTCTGACCTTCGCGGCGGCAAAGACGGCAGGAAGGACCTGTGTATCTAGCCATTTGTGTTTCCTCCTCTGTCTAAATCAAACGCGTCTGCGCTTGGGCGGGCGGCAGCCGTTGTGAGGAATGGGGGTCACGTCCTTGATGGTGGTGATCTCCAGACCGGCGGTCTGCAGCGCGCGGATGGCGGACTCGCGTCCCCAGCCGGGGCCCTTGACGAACACTTCCACAGTCTTCAGCCCGTGCTCCATGGCAGCCTTGGCAGCGGCTTCGGCAGCCACCTGAGCAGCAAAGGGAGTGGACTTCTTGGAGCCGCGCTGGTTCATACCGGCGGAGGCCCAGGAAAGTGCGTTGCCATTGGCATCGGTAATGGTAACGATGGTGTTGTTGAAGGTAGAACGGATATGCGCCGCACCACTTTCAACGTTTTTCTTTTCGCGGCGACGACGTACGGTCGTGCCTTTCTTAGCTGTGCTTGCCATGCATATCCCTCCTTTATTTCTTCTTGTTGGCAATCGTCTTCGCCGGACCCTTACGGGTTCTGGCGTTGGTCTTGGTACGCTGACCGCGCACGGGCAGCCCCTTGCGATGACGAACACCGCGGTAGCAGCCGATTTCAACCAGACGCTTGATATTGTACGCCACTTCTCGGCGGAGGTCACCCTCCACGTTGTAGCTGCCCTTTTCGATCTCTTCGCGCAGCGCGGCGTTTTCGGCTTCTGTCAGATCCTTTACGCGAGTGTCGGGGTTGATGCCCGTCTTCTTCAGGATCTCGTTGGAACGAGCGCGACCGATACCGTAGATGTAGGTCAAGCCGATCTCGATCCGTTTTTCACGGGGCAGATCAATGCCTGCAATTCTGGCCATGTTTCTCTTGCACCTCCTGTTTGGTTAACCTTGTTTCTGCTTATGCTTGGGATGAGCGCTGCAAATGACCATGATACGACCTTTGCGCTTGATGATCTTGCAATGCTCACAAATGGGTTTCACCGAGGGTTTGACTTTCATTGTTGTTCCTCCTTGTTGCGCTATTTGACGCGCCATGTGATCCGGCCTTTGGTGGGGTCGTAGGTGGAAACTTCCACCGTGACCTTATCGCCGACAAGGATCTTGATAAAATTCTGCCGGAGTTTTCCGGAGATATGCGCTGTCACAATATACCCACTGGGCAGTTTGACCTTGAATACGGCGTTGGGCAGTGCTTCTACCACTACGCCTTCAAATTCCACTACATCGTCTTTTGGCAAGTGAATTCCCCCTTAGCTTCCGTTGTATCGGTTGCGAAGGTCTTTGCCAGCACCTTGCGTACCCAGGCGTTCGTCGGCCTTTCGGCAGACATCCCGGCCATGGTTTCCGCCGGCACGCGACCTTCCGGAATCAGATGTTTTAAATTTTTCAGCTTCGGTTTTTCTGTTCTACGGCTTTTTCCGTCCACCAACACGGCCCGTTCTTCCAGGACCTCCAGCACCAAAAAGCGCTGTCCCTTGTCGTGCCCGGCGGCGGAAACCACAATGTCGCCAGCTTGGATACTCATATCTCGTCCCCCACTTTGGTGAGGATCTCGGGCCCGTCGGGCGTGATGGCTACCGTGCGCTCGTAATGAGCCGACAGCGCCCCATCCCCGGTTTTAACCGTCCATCCGTCGGGCATGGCAAGGATCTTGCGAGTCCCTGCGTTGACCATGGGTTCGATGGCAAGGGTCATGCCGTTTGCCAGCCGAACGCCGCGGCCTGCCGTGCCGAAATTGGGAACGGAAGGGTCCTCGTGCAGGGCAAAGCCCACGCCGTGACCCGTATATTCACGGACCAGTGAAAATCCTGCGGCCTCCGCTGTTTGCTGGATGGCCGAACTGACGTCTCCCAGCCTGCCGCCGGCCCGGCAAAACGCCACGCCTGCGTAAAAGCTTTCGCGCGTGATCCGGATCAGCCTTTCAGCTTCCTCCGTTACGTGGCCGACCGCGTACGTTTGAGCGCAATCGGTATGCACGCCGCCAAGGAACGCCCCCACGTCCACCTTGACCAGATCCCCTTCGTGGATGACCCGATCGTGGGCGGGAATGCCGTGAATGATCTCGTCATTCAGGCTGACACAAGCGGAAGCGGGAAAACCGTGGTAACCCTTGAAGGAGGGCTTGGCCCCTGCGGAAACGATCACCGTATGCACGATCTTATTGACGGCAGCGGTGGTCATCCCGGGGCGAAGCTGCTCCTCAACGGCCTTCAGCGCGGCTGCGGCAATAGCACCGCAACGACGCATTTGTTGTAATTCTTCTTCGTTTTTTAAACAGATCATAACGAAGCCAGTGCCTCCAGCACTAAAGCGGTGGTGTCCTTCACCTCTTCCTGGCCCTCCACGCAGAGGAGCTTTCCGGTCTTCTCATAGAAGACCTTGAGCGGCTCGGTTTGTGCGTGGTAGGTTTCCAGGCGGTGAAGCACGACCTCGGGCTTATCATCGTTGCGAACCACCAAGAATTCGCCGCAATGCTGGCAGTTCTCGCCGCCGGCAGAGGGCTTATAGTCCACATGGTAGGTAGCTCCGCACTTGGGACAGCTGCGCCGTCCACCCATGCGCTTGATGATACGCTCGTCCGACACCTCGATACTCAGCACGCAATCCACGTCGGAGATCAACTCCAACGCCTGCGCCTGGGGTACCGTACGGGGGAATCCGTCCAGAATAAAGCCGCCTTCGCAATCGGGCTTAGTCAGCCTTTCTGTCAGGATCTGGATCACCGTTTCGTCGCTCACCAGCTCTCCGCGTTCGATGACAGCCTGCACCCGAAGACCCAAGGGCGTTTGTGCCCGTACAGCCTCGCGGATGAGGTTACCGGTAGATACAGCGGGAATGCAATAATGTTGAGAAAGGATCTCGGCTTGAGTACCTTTCCCGGCGCCGGGAGCTCCGAGTAAAATGATTCTCATGCCGTTTCCCCCGTTAATCCAGGAATCCTTTGTAGTGACGCATCATCATCTGAGCTTCCAGATCGCGCACCGTTTCCAGTGCCACGCCTACCACGATCAGCACCGAGGTACCGCTCAACGAGATGTGCAGAGTGGGAATGGCCACAGCCAACAGGATCGGCACGATGGCGACGATTCCCAGGAACAAAGCACCCATGAAAGTGATCTTATTCAGAATGCGGCTGATATAGTCGCTGGTGGGCTTACCGGGGCGGATACCCAGGATAAAGCCACCGTTTTTCCGAATGTTGTTAGACACTTCCACCGGATTAAAGGAAATGGCAACATAGAAATAAGAGAATGCAAGGATCAGCACCAGGTAGAGGATGGCACCGGCCACGGAGCTCATACCCAGATTGTTGATGATCCACTCGCGCACGCTGCCTTCAGGAGGCTGACCGAAGAAACCAATGATGGTCTGGGGCAGCATCACCATGGTGGAGGCAAAGATGACGGGCATAACGCCGGCCATATTTACCTTAATGGGCAGGTTGGAGGACTGGCCTCCGTACACCTTACGGCCCACCACACGCTTGGCATACTGCACCGGAATACGGCGCTCCGCCTCGGTCACGAACACGATAAAGCCCACGCTGATCAGCACAACGGCCACCGTCAGCACCAAGCCCAACCAGCCCCACACCGTGCCGAAGTCCAGCACGTTGAGGATGGAGTTGAACATGGAAGGCAAGCTGGCCACAATACCGGCAAACAGCAGCATGGAGATGCCGTTACCGATACCCTTTTCGTTGATCTTCTCGCCCAACCACATGGTGATGGAAGCACCGGCAGTCAGGGAAAGAATGATCACCACGGCGGCAAAGAAATTGCTCTGTGCGCCGTCGGTCAGCAGGGAGTTGGCATTCAGATAGGTGTAATAGGCCCAGCCTTGGATCAGCGCCAGCCCCACCGTGGTATAGCGGGTAAGACGCTCGATCTTCTTGCGGCCCTCTTCACCGCCCTCTTTGGCCCATCTTTCCAGCGTGGGGATCGCCACCTGCAAAAGCTGGATAATAATGGAAGCCGTAATATACGGATAAATACCCAGTGCAAAAAGCGTACCCTTAGAGAAAGCCTCGCCGCCGAGGATGTTCATATACGTGAAGATATTGTCGCCGGCCTGGCTGAAGTAGGAATACAGTTCGGAAGAATTCACGAACGGCACCACGATAGCCGAACCGATACGATACAGTGCAATGATAAGAAGAGTAAAAAGCATTTTTTTGCGCAGGTCCTCGATGGCCCATGCGTTTTTCAATGTTTTAATCACTTCAGATCACCTCTGCACTTCCGCCCGCAGCAGCAATTTTCTGTGCGGCAGAGCCGGAAAATGCAGCTGCCTTCACCACGAGCTTTTTGGTCAGCTCGCCGTTGCCGAGAACACGAACGCCATCATAGGTTTTGCTGAGAATGCCCTTTTCCAGCAACACAGCGGCATCCACCGTGTCACCGTCGTTGAAAGCATTCAGGTCACAAACATTGACAATTGCGTAGCGCTTGGCAAAGATGTTGTTGAATCCGCGCTTGGGCAGACGGCGCTGCAAGGGCATCTGACCGCCCTCAAAACCGGGACGCACACCGCCGCCGGAACGCGCTTTCTGACCCTTGTGGCCACGGCCACCGGTCTTACCGTTGCCGGAACCGGGACCTCTACCTTTGCGGTAGGCGGGCTTGACGGCACCGGCCGCCGGAGAAAGTTCGGAAAGTTTCATGCTCGTTTCCCTCCTATTCCGCGTCTTCGGTCTTGATCAGGTAGGAGATCAGCTTGATCTTGCCGGCAGTCTGCGCATTGGCAGGCTGCACAGTCACATCACCGATCTTCTTCAATCCCAGGGATTTAGCAGTGGCAATGTGGTTGTCTTTGGCACCGATCAGGCTGCGCACCAGCGTGATCTTGATCTTGGAATCCTGTTTTTTCGTAGCCATGTCGTCGTCCTCCCTTAACCGAGGATTTCTTCGGCGTTCTTGCCTCTGGCTTTGGAGACATCCTCGATCGTACGCAGAGACTGCAGGCCTTCGAAGGTCGCCTTCACCACGTTGATGGGGTTATTGGAACGCAAAGATTTGGTACGGATATCCTTGACACCGGCCATTTCCAGCACGGCACGCACGGCGCCACCGGCGATAACACCGGTACCGGGAGCAGCGGGCTTCATCAGCACGCGAGCGGCGCTGAACTCGCCCAGCACTTCGTGGGGAATGGTGGTTCCCTTCAAGGACACCTTGATCATGTTCTTCTTGGCATCTTCGATACCCTTGCGGATCGCATCGGGCACTTCAGAGGCCTTGCCCAGACCGTAGCCGACGCGGCCTTTGCCGTCGCCCACTACCATCAAAGCGGTAAACTTGGCAACGCGACCGCCCTTAACGGTTTTGGAAACGCGGCCCAGAGTTACCATTTTCTCCTGAAATTCCGGAACGGAATTTTCACGGTTTCTGTTAGACATTCTGTTGTTAGCCATCGTAACCCTCCTCAGAACTTTAAGCCGGCTTCGCGGGCTGCCTCGGCAAGCGCCGCCACACGGCCCTGGTACACGTAGCCGCCGCGGTCAAACACCACGTCGGTGATACCCTTTTCGGCTGCCTTCTTGGCAATGGCTTCGCCAACCTTTGCGGCGGCTTCCTTGTTGCCGCCGTAGCCTTCCAGCTCCTTATCCAGGGTGGAAGCGGCTGCCAAGGTCACACCGTTGACATCGTCAATGAGCTGGGCGTAGATGTTGCTCAGAGAGCGGTATACGCTCAAACGGGGACGTTCCGCCGTACCCGAGATCTTGCCGCGAACTCTTGCATGACGCTTAAGACGCTGCGCATTACTGTCTTTGCGAGTAAACATATTCGATCCGTCCCTTCTTTATTTCTTACCGGCTTTGCCTTCCTTGCGCCGAATGACCTCGTCCACATACTTGATGCCTTTGCCGAGGTAGGGCTCAGGAAGACGTTTTTCGCGGATCTCAGCGGCCAGCTGACCGACCTTCTGCTTGTCAGCGCCGGAGATGACCACCTGGTTGGGCGAAGGCACATCGATGGTCAAGCCTTCGGGCTCGTCAAAGACCACGTTGTGGGAATAGCCCAGGTTCATGACCAGCTGCTTGCCCTGCTTGGCAGCACGGTAACCGACGCCGTTGATCTCCAAGGTCTTGGAGTAGCCTTCGGTCACGCCGTGGACCATGTTGGCCAGCAAAGCGCGGGTCATACCGTGCAAAGCACGGGTCTCTTTTTCATCGTTGGGCCGGGTCACATGAATGACACCGTCTTCGATGGTAATGGTCATGAGTCTGTGCATTTTGTCCGTCAGGGTACCCTTGGGACCTTTCACAGTGACCACGTTGCCGTCTGCCACATCAACGGTGACGCCGGCCGGAATTACGATAGGCATTCTACCGATTCTAGACATTTTTCCGTACCCTCCCCGTTACCAGACGAACGCAAGGACTTCGCCGCCGACGTTCAGGCTACGAGCCTTCTTGTCGGTCATCACGCCCTTATTGGTGGACACGATGGCGATACCCAGCCCACGGATGACCCGGGGCATATCCTCGCAACCGGAATAAATACGCAGGCCGGGCTTGGAAACGCGCTTAATGCCCGTGATAGCCTTGGCTTTATTCTGGCCGTACTTCAGTGTGATTTTGATGGTTCCCTGAGGGCCTTCTTCCAGCACCTCATAGTTTTTGATATAGCCTTCCTCCAGCAGAATCTGGGCGATGGCCTTTTTCATGTTAGACGCAGGCACGTCCACCGTTTCGTGACGCGCAGTGCTGGCGTTGCGAATACGGGTGAGCATATCCGCGATGGGATCTGTAACTCTCATCTGTTGTTCCTCCTATCCTTTACCAGCTTGCCTTTTTAACGCCGGGAATCTGACCCTTGTAAGCAAGCTCGCGGAAGCAGATACGGCAGATACCGTATTTACGGAGGTAAGCATGGGGACGACCGCAGATTCTGCAACGGTTGTATGCACGGGTAGAGAATTTGGGGTCCCGCTGTTGCTTCAATTTCAAGGATGTTTTAGCCACTTGAATGCCCTCCTTACTGCTTGGCGAAGGGCGCGCCCATGAGCTTGAGCAGCTCGGCAGCCTCTTCGTCGGTTTTGGCGCTCGTCACAAACGTGATGTCCATGCCGCGGATCTTCTCGATCTTATCGTATTCGATTTCGGGGAAGATCAGCTGCTCACGCAGGCCGAACGAGTAGTTTCCGCGGCCGTCAAAGGAATTTGCACTGATTCCCTTAAAGTCACGCACACGGGGCAGCGCCACGTTGAACAGACGATCCATGAATTCGTACATGGTGTCGCCGCGCAGCGTTACCTTTACACCAATGCTCATGCCCTGGCGCAGCTTAAAGTTTGCAACGGACTTGGTAGCCTTGGTGATGATGGGTCTTTGACCGGTGATCTGAGCCAGTTCACCGGCAATGTTCTCCAGCGCCTTGGTGTTGTCTTTCACATCGCCGGCACCCACATTGATGACGATCTTTTCCAGTTTGGGGATCTGCATTACACTTTTGTACTGGAACTTCTTCATCAGGGCGGGAGCGACTTCACTTCTGTAAAAATCTTTCAGTCGAGACATCGTTGCACCTCCCTGTGATTAAAGAACGGCTCCGCATTTTTTGCAAACGCGGATCTTCTCGTTGTTTTCGCCCACTTTGTAACCGGCGCGCACACCGGCGTTGCACTTGGGGCAGAAAAGCATAACTTTGGATGCATACATGGCGCCCTCGGCCTTGATCAGGCCGCCCTTGTCGCCCTGTTTGCGGGGCTTGACGTGCTTGGTCACGATGTTGGCACCTTCTACGATGACCTTGCCCTCTTTGCGGGACACCTGCATGACCTTGCCGGTTTTGCCCTTATCGTCGCCGGAGATCACGATGACCTGATCGCCGGTCTTGACATGAAGCGTACTCATTTTTCCTTTTCCTCCTTACAGCACTTCGGGTGCCAGAGACAGGATCTTCATATAATCCTTGTCACGCAGCTCGCGTGCCACCGGTCCGAAAATACGGGTGCCGCGGGGGTTTTTGTCTTCCTTGATGATGACGGCAGCGTTTTCGTCAAACTTTACATAGGAACCGTCGGCACGGCGGATCCCCTTGACGGAACGCACCACCACAGCGGTAACGACCTCGCCCTTCTTGACAGCGCCGTTGGGGGTAGCTTTCTTTACAGCGCAGATGATCACATCGCCGATATTGGCGTAGCGTCTGCGAGTACCGCCCAGGACTCGGATGCACATCAGCTCTTTGGCGCCGGAGTTATCGGCGACCTGCAGATATGTTTGCTGTTGAATCATGGTTCTTTCTCCTTACTGCTCGCAGCCTTATTTCGCCTTTTCGATGATGGATACCAAGCGCCAGTGCTTGTCCTTGGACAGGGGGCGGGTCTCCATGATCTCCACGGTATCTCCGATACCGCATTCGTTGTTTTCGTCGTGAGCTTTCACGCGCAGGGTGCGCTTGATGATCTTTTTGTAAGCCGGGTGACGGACGTTGTCCACAACGGCTACCACAATGGTCTTATCCATCTTATCGCTGACGACTTTACCCGTACGGGTCTTTCTCAGTGCTCTTTCTTCACTCATGTCGAGCCCTCCTTACTGCGCGGACTGACCGTTGGCCTGCTGAGACTGCACGGTCAGGATACGGGCAATATTCTTCTTGACTTCCACAATGCGCATGGGGTTGTCCAGCTGGTTGATAGCATGCTGGAAGCGCAGATTGAACAGCTCGCTCTTCAATTCTGCCAGCTTTTCATTGAGCTGCTTGGCGTCCATGGCGCGAATCTCACTCATTTTCATTTGCTGCAGCCTCCTCACGCTTGACAAACTTGCACTTCAGCGGCAGTTTGTGGCTCGCAAGACGCATGGCCTCGCGGGCATCGGCTTCGCTCACGCCGTCCATTTCGAACAGCACGCGGCCGGGCTTTACCACCGCTACCCAATATTCGGGAGAACCTTTACCGGAACCCATTCGAGTTTCGGCAGGCTTCTCAGTTACCGGCTTATCGGGGAAGATCTTGATCCAAACCTGACCGCTTCTTTTGGTGTAGCGGGTCAGGGCAATACGGGCAGCTTCGATCTGGTTGCTGGTGATCCAGGCGGGCTCAAGAGCCACCAAGCCGAAATCGCCCTGGCAGACCACGTTACCGCGGGTAGCTTTACCCTTCATGCGGCCGCGCTGCACACGACGGTACTTGACTCTTTTAGGCATCAGCATTGCCGGTTTCCTCCTTCTTGACGGTCTTCTTGACCTCGGGCAGGATCTCGCCGCGGTAGATCCAAACCTTCAGGCCGATCTTACCGTAGGTCGTGTTGGCCTCCGCGAAGCCGTAGTCAATGTCCGCACGCAGGGTCTGCAGCGGAATGGTTCCTTCATGGTAGTGCTCGGTACGCGCGATCTCGGCGCCGCCCAGACGGCCGGAAGCGGACACCTTAATGCCCTTCATGCCCATTTTCATGGCGCGGCCGATGGCCATTTTCATGGCGCGGCGGAAAGAGATGCGGTGCTCCAGCTGATCGGCGATGTTTTCGGCCACCAGCTGAGCGTTGGTATCCACCAGCTTGATCTCGGTCACCTTCAGGGAAACGGGGCAACCCATGCGGGCTTCCAGTTCGGCCTTCAGGTTGTCGATGGCTTCGCCGTTCTTGCCGATGATCATGCCGGGCTTAGCACAATGGATGTTGATACGGGCCACCTTTTCGGTGCGCTCGATCTCGATTTTGGAAATACCGGTGGCATACAGTCTCTTCTTCAGTTCGGTACGGATCTGATAGTCTTCGACCAGGCAGTCCGCAAACTTGTTGTCGCTGACGAACCAACGGGAGTCCCAGTTTTTGATGATACCCACACGCAAACCGTGGGGATTAACCTTCTGTCCCATACTTTTCCTCCTGATCTTAGTCCTTCTCGCGCAGAACAATCGTCATGTGACTGGTTCTCTTGAGAATTCTGTCTGCCGGACCCTTGGCGCGGGGCATGATACGCTTAAGCGTGGGTCCGGGGGTCACGAAGCACTCGGCCACATACAGCTTGGAGGGGTCCATCTGGTGGTTGTGCTCAGCGTTTGCCATGGCGGATTGGAGCAGCTTGACCAGATACTCGGAGGCCGCCTTGGGGGTGTTCTTCAGAATTGCCATCGCCATGCGTGCATTCTTTCCACGGATCAAGTCCAACACAATGGATACTTTACGCGGGGAAATGCGAGCATAACGCAAATATGCTTTTGCTTCCATGTTTCATTTCCTCCCTATTTGCCGTTGTTGGATGTCTTGGACCCGGCGTGGCCGCGGAACAAGCGCGTAGGAGCGAACTCTCCGAGCTTGTGTCCTACCATATCTTCGGTAATGAAGACCGGCACGTGCTTGCGTCCGTCATGGACGGCAATGGTGTGGCCCACGAAATCCGGAAAAATGGTGGAGGATCTCGACCAGGTCTTCAAAGCGCGCTTTTCGCCGGCTTTGTTCATCTCAACGATTCGTTTCATCAAGGCCGCTTGTACAAAGGGGCCCTTCTTAACACTTCTGCCCATTCTCAGTTCCTCCTTCCATTATTTACCGTTGCGGCGTTTGACGATAAACTTATCGGTCAAAGCCTTCTTGGAACGGGTCTTGTAACCCAGTGCGGGCTTGCCCCAGGGGGTCACAGGGCCGGGACGGCCAACGGGAGAGCGACCCTCACCACCACCGTGGGGGTGATCGCAGGGGTTCATCACAGAACCGCGAACGGTGGGTCTCCAACCCATGTGGCGCTTACGGCCGGCTTTACCGATGGAGATGTTTTCGTGCTCCAGGTTGCCTACCTGACCGATGGTGGCCATGCAGTCCAAACGGACCAAACGCACTTCGTTGGAGGGCAAACGCACTTGGGCGTAGCCGTCTTCTTTGGCCATCAACTGGCCGGCAGCACCGGCGGCGCGCACCAGCTGGCCGCCCTTACCGGGGTACAGCTCCACGTTGTGGACCAGGGTACCTACGGGGATAGCGGACAGGGGCATGGCATTGCCGGGCTTGATATCGGCCGTGGCGGAAGCGACAACGCTGCTGCCCACGGTCAGGCCCAAAGGAGCCAGGATATAGCGCTTCTCGCCGTCAGCATATTCCAGCAGGGCGATGTAGCAGGTGCGGTTGGGATCGTACTCGATCGCCAGCACGGTAGCGGGAACATCCAGCTTGTTGCGCTTGAAATCGATGATACGGTATTTACGGCGGTTGCCGCCGCCACGATGGCGAACGGTGATCTTGCCGTAGCTGTTGCGGCCGGCGTGCTTTTTGAGCACCGTTACCAGGCTCTTTTCGGGAGTCGTTTTGGTGATCTCCTCGAAGCTGGCAACCGTTTTCTGGCGCAGGCCGGGCGTAACGGGCTTATAAGTTTTAACTGCCATTGCTGCGACCTCCTTACATCATGCCATCGAAGAACTCGATGGACTTGGAGTCGGACGTCAGGGTCACGATCGCCTTTTTCCAGGCGGAAGTGTAACCCTTGTGGACGCCCACACTTTTCGGCTTGGGAAGCATGGACACGGTGTTGACGGACTTAACCTTCACACCGAACAGCTCCTCAACAGCCTTTTTGATCTCGGTCTTGTTGGCACCCTTGGCAACTTCAAAGGTGTACTTCTTGTCTGCCACACCGGCCAGGCTGCGTTCAGTTACGACCGGGCGGACGATGATATCGGCTGCGCTTTTCATGCGTATACCTCCTCCAGCTTAGCGACGGCATCCTTCGAGAGGATCAGGCTGTCATACTTCAGGATGTCGTAAACGTTGACGGTGTTGGTCAAAGCGGTGGCCACACCGGGAAGGTTGGCAGCACTCTTGATGACGAACTCGTTCTTTTCGGCCGTCACGATCAAAGACTTATTGGCGTTGAGGGCTTTGAGCATCTCAACCACAGTCTTGGTCTTGTAGGCATCCATGGTGATGTTGTCCACCACGATAAGCTTCTCATCCACCACTTTGGAGGACAGAGCGCTGATCATAGCGTTGCGGCGAACCTTCTTGTTCATGGATTTCTTGTACAAACGGGGCTTGGGGCCCAGGGCGATACCGCCGTGCGTCCACTGGGGAGCGCGAGTGGAACCCTGACGGGCACGGCCGGTGCCCTTTTGACGCCAAGGCTTTTTGCCGCCGCCGGATACTTCGGCGCGGGTCAGCGTGGACTGAGTGCCCTGACGCTGGTTGGCAAGATAGGTAACTACTGCGGAATGGAGCACCGTTTCGTTCACAGACGCGCCGAAAACGGCCTCGTTCAGGTCCAGATCGCCCACCTGCTCGCCTTTCATGTTGAAAACTTTCACTTTAGGCATGATGTTTCCTCCTTCCGCTTAGGCCTTCACCGAAGTGGTGATGAAGACCAGGCCGCCCTTAGCACCGGGAATGGCACCCTTGACGGCGATCAAATTGTTTTCCGCATCCACCTTCGCGATCGTCAGGTTCTGAACAGTGACGCGCTCGTTACCGTACTGGCCGGGCAGGTGCTTGTTCTTGAACACGCGAGAGGGGCTGGAGTTGGCACCCATGGAACCGGCGCTGCGGTGGATGGGGCCTACGCCGTGGGTCATTTCCTGGCGATGCTGACCCCAGCGCTTGATGGTACCGGAATAACCGTGACCCTTGGACTTGCCGCAGACATCCACAGCATCGCCCTCGGCGAAGACCGCCGCGGTCACCTCGTCGCCCACGTTCATGTCGGCGGCGTTGTCCAGCTTGAATTCCTTCAGGTATTTCTTTAAGGAAGTACCTGCTTTGGCCAAATGGCCTTTTTCGGGTTTGTTGAGCTTGCGCTCGGCAATATCCTCATAGCCCAGCTGGATGGCGGAGTATCCGTCCTTTTCCACCGTTCTCTTCTGCGTAACGACGCAGGGACCGGCTTCCACCAGCGTTACGGGGATCACGTTGCCCTTTTCGTCAAAGATCTGCGTCATGCCGATCTTTTTGCCGATGATTGCTTTTTGCATTTTCTTTTCCTCCTATGGTTATTGGTTGGCTGAGCCAACTTGACCGTTTGCAAACGGGGAGCTTACAGCTTGATCTCGAAATCAACGCCGGCGGGAAGTTCCAGCCCGGTCAGGGCTTCCACACACTTCGCCGAGGGGTTGGTGATCTGGATCAAGCGCTTGTGGGTGCGGGTCTCAAACTGTTCGCGCGAGTCCTTATACTTGTGCACAGCGCGCAGGATCGTGACGACTTCCTTTTCGGTGGGCAGCGGAATGGGACCGGACACCTGAGCGCCGTTGCGCTTGGCGGTTTCCACGATCCGCTCTGCCGACTGATCCACCAGCATGTGGTCGTACGACTTAAGTCTGATCTTGATTTTTTGCTTGACTGCCATGGTTTCGTTCGCCTCCATAAAAAATTGTTTGTGGCAGACGACGTATTTCCCAAACACCGTTCCGCGTGTTTCGTGTTGACACAATAAAAAACCGGATTTTGCAACCCGATATTGACAACACAAAGAAACGACTCGAAGGGTAAATCCACAAAGGGACTCGGCTCCGAAAGCGCCATCAACCGCCAGAGGTTGATGTTCGGTTTTTTTGTCGCCCGGTTTCAAATCGGACATACTCCGTGGAAATTCCCTGCCTCAGAGGGCAGCCACCTCCCACTTCATCGCATATCTGCTCATGCCACAATAGAATACAACAAATTCAAGTGGATTGCAAGCATTTTTTTTAGTTTTTTTAAACTTTGTATACTTGCACAAAAACAAAGGGCGTTTTTACGTTTTCACCATCATTTTTTATACAATATGACCAAAAACAGACTTGTTTTTTCCCAAAAAAGCGGGGTGGCAAAGTTTTTTTGCGCCCCGCTTTCGGTCAAAATTTATAAAATTCCGTGGCCTGCACGGCTTCTTCCACCAATTCTTCCCAGGGGAGGGATTCTTGCACCTGCCGAACCTCCTCCAACTTGGGGCGAAGCTCCGGATGGCGGGGTGTAAAGACGGTACAGCAGTCCTCATAGGGGCGCTCGGACACCTCTAAAGAGCCAAAGGCACGAGCCCGCTCGATGATCTCCAGCTTATCCAACCCGATCAGAGGGCGGAATACGGGCATGGAGGTGGCATCGTCGGTACAGCGGATGGCGTCGATGGTCTGGCTGGCCACCTGCCCCAAGCTCTCTCCTGTCACCAAGGCGCGGCAATGCTCCTTATAGGCAAGACGCGTAGCGATCTGCATCATGAAGCGGCGCATCAAAATGGTAAACAGCTCCTCGCGGCAATGGTCGCGGATCATTTCCTGCACGCGGGTAAAGGGCACACAGCAAAGAGTCATGCCTCCGCAACGGGAAGCCAGCATCTGTGCCAGTTCCATGACCTTTTGCTTGGCGCGCTCTCCCGTATAAGGGAAGGAGAAGAAATGCACCGCGCAAAGGCGAAGCCCACGCTTGGCGGTCATATAGCCGGCCACGGGACTGTCGATGCCACCGGAAAGGAGAAGCATCGCCTTCCCCCCCGTTCCCACGGGCAGACCGCCTGCGCCGCGTTCTGCCCCGGCATGGATAAACACATATTCCTCGCGCACCTCCACGAACACCGTGACCTGAGGCTGATGCACGTCCACCTTGGCTCCGGGTGCGCTTTCCAGCAAGATGCCCCCGGCCATGGCCGAAAGCTGGGGAGATTTCAAAGGAAAGCTCTTATCACTGCGGCGGCTTTCCACCTTAAAGGTCTTGTGGGCCACCAGGGGCGCGATACGGGTGCGCAACAGTTCCCCGATCCCCTCCTCCGTTTTGGCACAGCCCAAGGCACGGGCCACCACGGTAAAGCCGAACACTCCTTTGACGGCTTCGTACGCCCCGTCAATGTCGCAATCCTCTGCCAGAGGTTTCACATAAAAGGTGGACTGTGCATAATGCACATCAAACGCACCGAAGGGCGCTACGGCCTTGCGGGTATTTTCTGCCAGGATCCGTTCAAAGGTGCGCCGATTGTCCCCTTTCAGGGCGGCCTCCCCCAATTTTCCCAAAATAACTTCCATGATCTTTTATCCTATTCGCTTTTTTTCTCTGCAGCAGCCGTTTGCACGCTGCCGGAATAGACCAGCCCGCGGCCGCTGTCCATGGTCACGGTGATGCCATCCTTCAAAATACGGGTGGCGCCTCGAGCTCCGGTAATGACGGGAATGCCCAAGGCATGCCCCACCACGGCGGCGTGAGAAGCCTGGCCGCTTTCTTCACAAATGATACCGGCCGCCTTGCGCAGCTCCTGCATCATGGTATTGGTGGTTTGGTTGACCACCAAAATGCGTCCGGGAATAGCCTTCTCGTGAACCTCTTCCTCGGTAGCGCAAACACAAACCTGCCCGCAAAGGCTTTGGTTACTGATGCCCGCACCGGAAACCAGCACCTTTCCCACGATATGCACCTTCAAGGTATTGGTCGTACCGCTGACTCCCAAAGGCATCCCCGCCGTGATGACGGTAATATCTCCGTTTTCCACAAAGCCGTTTCGAACGGCGCATTCCACCGCGTGATCGAACAAGGCATCCGTGTCGGTCTGCGGAACGGCCATAACGGGATACACACCCCAAGACAGCGCCAGCTGATGAAATACGCGGGGCGTCGTAGTGGCAGCCACAATAGGTACCGTGGGACGGAATTTGGATACCATACGCGCCGTCCCCCCTGACTGTGTGACCACGATGATAGCGCGGGCGTTCAGATCCTGCGCCGTGGTACAGGTGGCGTGAGCAATGGCATCGGGAATGCCGTCGGGCACGATATCGCTTTGTTTGAAACGGCGGATATAGTTGATATTTCCTTCCGTCTGCTCGGAAATGCGGGCCATGGCGCGCACGGCCTCCACCGGGTATTGCCCCACGGCGCTTTCTCCCGAAAGCATCACGGCACTGGTGCCGTCGTACACGGCGTTGGCTACATCCGAGGTCTCCGCACGGGTGGGGCGGGGATTACTGATCATGGATTCCAGCATCTGCGTAGCTGTAATGACCCGCTTGCCTGCGGTATAGCATTTATGGATCAGCCTTTTCTGAATGGCGGGAAGCTCCTCAAAATCGATCTCCACACCCATGTCTCCGCGTGCAACCATAATACCGTCGGACACACGGAGAATCTCGTCAATATTGGCTACTCCCTGAGCATTTTCGATTTTGGCAATGATCTCAATATCGGGCGCGCCGTTTTCCTCCAGCAGGCGGCGGACATCCAGCACATCCTGGGCGGTACGCACAAAGGAGGCGGCGATGTAGTCCACCCCGTTCTCCACACCGAAAAGCAGATCACGGCGATCCGCTTCCCCGATATAGGGCATAGGTACCTCTGTGTCTGGCAGATTAATGCTCTTTCTGTCGGTCAGCACACCGCCGTTGACGACGCGGCAAAGGACTTCCCCGTCAGCAATGCTTTCCACCCGAAGCTCAATGGCGCCATCGTTGACCATCACCCGATCTCCCGGACGAAGGGCCTCGTGCAGCTTGGCGTAGCTGACGGATACCCTACGCCCGTTTCCCTCTACCTGCTCAGAGGTCAGGATAAAGCTCTGCCCCGATACCAGTTCCGCGCTTCCGTTCTCGAAGCGGCCAATGCGGATCTCGGGTCCTTTGGTGTCCAGCATGATGGCCAAAGGAATTCCCATCTCGTCCCGCAATTTTTTGACCTTTTCGATCTTTTCTCGGTGACTGTCGTAACTGCCGTGGGAAAAATTCAAACGGGCCACATTCATTCCCGCTTCCGCCATCCGTCTCAATACGGCAGGATCATCGCAGGCAGGCCCCAAAGTACAAACGATCTTCGTCTTTCTCATAGTGCAGAAAGCTCCTAATTGATATGTTTACCCCTAAAAGTTAAAAAAGCGGCGTGCGTTTTGAGAGGTGACATGTTCTACCTCGTCCGTTTCGATCCCTCTGACTTGGGCGATCTTTTCCACCACATGAGGCAAAAGCCCCGAATGGTTCAGCTTGCCGCGGTAAGGCTCCGGAGCCAAATAGGGGCAATCCGTTTCCAAAAGCAACAGCTCCATGGGCATCTGCGCCACCACCTCCAGGCTTTTGCGGGCGTTTTTAAAGGTGACCACGCCGCCGAAGCCCAGATACACTCCCTTATCGCAAAGCAAGCGCGCCATCTCCCATTCGCCGGAAAAGCAGTGAAAGACTACCTTATTAATAGAAGAAAGCCGCGGAAGCAAAATATCCAAACAATCCTGATGGGCGTCCCGATCGTGAATGATCACAGGCTTGCCCGTTTGAGCCGCCACGTCCAGCTGAGCCTCAAACCATTGGCGCTGTACTTCCTTGGAGGGCTCGGGATAATGATAATCCAAGCCGATCTCCCCCAACGCCACCGCCTTGGGATGCGCTAACAGTTTGGCCAATTCCTCCATGTCCGCCGAGGTCAGGGAGGCCACTTCGCTGGGATGCACCCCTGCGGCAAAATAAACGTATTCATAAGTCTCGGCCAAAGCCGCTCCCGCGCGGGAGGTATTCATGCAGGCTCCGGCGTTGACCATCAGCTCCACGCCGTTTTGGTGAAGCTGAGGCAACAGGCTGTCCCGCAAACCGTCAAAGCGCGCATCGTCGTAATGCGCATGCGTATCTATGATCATAGGCCGCCTCAGCGGATCTTGTCGCCGGGATTGACAGCGGCATCCAAAAACAGCACGCGGGGATTTTCTTCTCCCGAAGCCAGGATCATTCCTTCACTACGCTCGCCGCAAAGGGTAGCGGGAGCCAAATTGGCCACTACGGCCACGGTCTTGCCCACCAATTCCTCGGGCTGATAGTAGGGGGCGATTCCGGAAAGGATCTGCCTTTCCTCAAAGCCCAGATCCACCTTCATTTTCAGCAGCTTGCGGCTCTTTGCCAGCTTTTCGCAGGAAAGGATCTTGCCCGCGCGCAATTCCACGGCGGCAAAATCGTCGATGGTGATCTCTTTCATCTCGGGCTTGGGGATGACGGGCTTGGCAGGCTCGTGGGCCGCCTCGATCTCCGCCAAGGCCTTGGCCTCGTCAATGCGCTCGAACAGGGTCTCGGCCTCTCCCAGCACGGTACCCGGCACCAAAAGGCCGAATTCGCCCGCAGGCAGACCTTCCTCGGCCTGAACGTTCAGCTGGGCAAAAATGCGGGCGGCTGTTTCGGGCAGGAAGGGGGCCAACAAAGAAGCGGCGATACGCAGGCTCTCCAGCAGATTGTAGATGACCGTTTGCAAACGGGGCATGGTTGCCTCGTCCTTGGCAAGCACCCAAGGCATGGTCTCGTCAATATATTTATTGCTTCGGCGCAGCAGTGTCCAGATCTCGTCCAGCGCGTCGGCTACGTGCAGGCCGTCCATGCAACGCTTTACTGCGGCGGGCGTCTGCGCGGCCAGGGCCTTCAGTTCTTCGTCGGGATCCTGCTCCTCATTGGGCTGAGGCACGATGCCGCCGAAATATTTCTGAGCCATGGAAACGGAACGTTTCACCAGATTGCCCAAAATATTGGCCAGATCCGTATTGATGCGGGAGATAAGCAGCTCGTAGGTCAGCGTACCGTCCTGAGCAAAGGGCATCTCGTGGAGGCAGTAGTAGCGAGTGGCATCCACTCCAAAGCGCTGTACCAGCTCCTCGGCGTAAATGACGTTTCCCTTGGATTTGGACATCTTATCCCCGTTGGAAAGCAACCAAGGATGTCCGAACACCTGCTTGGGCAGGGGTACGTTCAAGGCCATGAGCATAGCGGGCCAGTAAATGGTGTGGAAGCGCAGAATATCCTTGCCGATCAGATGCACATCCGCAGGCCAGTATTTGTCAAACAGTTCGCTGCTTGCATAAGGATCGTATCCCAATGCCGTCACGTAATTAAACAGGGCATCCACCCAAACGTACACCACGTGGCCGGGATCAAAGTCCACGGGCACGCCCCAAGTAAAGGAGGTGCGGGACACGCAGAAATCCTGCAGACCGGGACGGATGAAGTTGTTGAGCATCTCGTTTTTGCGGCTTTCGGGCTGAATAAACTCCGGATGGCTTTCAATATGAGCCTCCAAAGCGGACGCGTACTTGCTCAAACGGAAGAAATAGGCCTCCTCCCTGGCCTCACGCACGTCCCGGCCGCAATCGGGGCATTTGCCGTTGACCAGCTGGCTTTCCGTATAGAAGGATTCGCAAGCCACGCAATATTTGCCCTCGTAGGCGGATTTGTAAATATCCCCCTGCTCGTAGAGCTTTTTAAACGCCTTTTGCATGATGGCCACGTGATCCTCGTCCGTGGTGCGGATAAAGCGGTCATAGCTGACGTTCATCATATCCCAGATGCGGCGGATCTCACCGGCGATCTCATCCACGTGGGCCTGGGGAGTCCTTCCGTCCTGCTCGGCCTGCTCCTGGATCTTCTGCCCGTGCTCATCCGTGCCGGTCAGGAAAAAGACATCATATCCCTCCGCGCGCTTATAGCGGGCAATGGCATCGGCCAGCACGGCCTCGTAGGTGTTGCCGATATGAGGCACCCTGGAGGCGTAAGCAATGGCTGTGGTCAAATAATATTTGGGCTTTTCGTTCATCATAACCATCCCTCGTTTTCTTGCGAAAAAAGATTTTACCTATTGTATTTGATTATTATACCAAATGTCAAGGCAAAAAACAAGCCCCGTCGTCCACAAAAAACACCCGACGAAAGCAAAATCTTTCGTCGGGTGTCTGTTCAGAGCTTTAGTTCCCCTTCAATAAGAGTGTGATTGGCCTTTCCCTCCAACGTTTTGCCAATTCCTCGGGTCAGCACACCCCGCACAGTCAAAGCATCTACCTGTGCTTCCTCCGTCAAGCGGATGAGGGTATCGTCATTTTCATTCCCGCTTCGGTCCACGGTCACGTTACGCACCACCAGATTATCCACGCGGGTGTCCACCTTGATATAGGCGTTCTTCTTTTTGGTACCGCGATGGTTGACCACCTCCAGCCCGTCTATTGTCAGGTTGGACACATGAGTAAAGTTGCCGGACAGAATGCGGCTCCCGTACACATGACTGACGTCCACCAAAGGTCTGGCATCGTTGGGATCCACCGTTTGAATGTTCTTCAGCGTTAAGCTTTGAATACGTCCGCCGATGCGGAAAAGAAAAGCATCGCAAAAATCGCCGTATTTATCGTAGGTCTGCTGCAGATTCACATTTTCCACGGTAATGGCACCGTAATTGCCTTTGCTGTCGCCGTAGCCCTTACCGAACCAAGGATTGATGAAAAAGCCACAGCTCTTGTAAGTGCCGTACACGTTGCGAATAAATACGCGATCCAGCCGCCCCGGCCCGCGGGAGAGCATACGGATCCCCTGATCCGCATCTTCCAAATACACCCCGTCTATAACCACATCCGTAATGTCGGACTTGAGATCGTGCTCATCGGGAGCCAGGGCCATGAAATCGTCCCCCGAGCCACCTCGGATATTGCGAATACAAAGGTCACGTCCGGGACCCCAGAAATGAAGGCCGTCCTGATTTTGGGCAAAGCGGTTGTCGGGCAGATCAATGGCGAAATTCTCCACCACCACGTGCTCCCAGTTGGCAAAAAGACCCGCGAAGGTGCGTTGGTTGACCAAACGCATATCCCGCATAGTCAGATTTCGCACGCCGATGAATTTTACGCCCATGAGCCAGTTGAAGGGCTTGTCCGTATCCCCTTCGATGACGGGGGGATCGTTCTCCATTCTCTCCTGCCCGGGGCTGTTGAGGTTGTAGGTTCCTCCCAGCAGGCGAATGTTTTCCGTATGAATGTGGGAATAACTCAGCTTGGCGTTGCTCACCAAGGGCTTGGCCGCGCCGTCCTTCAAAAAGAAGCCGCAGCTTTGATCGGTGCATTCAACGGTGGTGTTGGAATGCAGGGTCAGCCCGCGCACCAGCACGGCGCCGTCCACGATCAGATGAAGGCCTCCCCATTCAAGTGCCTTGTCCAGAATGGCCTGCAGCAGCTCGGTCTCATCCGTGCCGCCGCCCAGCATCACGTCGCTGTCTTGCTTCAGGTAATCGCTTGCGCGGACGGTAAAGCGTCCGCAGGAAGGAAGAATGGATTTCATCCCAACACCTCCAAGTCATTCAAAAACACATGGTCGGCGTACACATGCTCCACCGTACCGCCCTGCAAATCCAGTACGCTATCGATCCCCATAGCCTGCACCTGAGAGATCATCAGGCTCTTCACCTGACCTGCCTCCTTCACTGCCACCAAGCGGTCGGCGGCAGGATGGCCATCGCGGTTGACCAGCACATTACGCACCGTCAAATGGTCCACCTTGCCGTCCACGGAAATGTAATCGGCAGGATCAACGGTGCCCTCGCGGTTGAGGATCTCCAAGCCGTCCACCGTCAGGTTGGCAATGTCCACACAGCTTCCCGTGCGGCTCCAATGGCCGTAGATATGGCTGATATCCACCAGCGGGCGGGCATCGTTGGGCTCGATGGCCTGAATGTTTTTCAGCGTCAGGCTTTGCATGCGGCCGCCGATGCGGAACAAAAAGGCGTGGGCGTGCTGGGCGTATTTATGGTAGGTTTGGCGCAGTTGAATGTTTTCCAGGGTAATAGAGCCATAATTGCCCTCGCAATCTCCCAGACCCTTACCGAAGGCGGGATTGATGAAAAAGCCACAGCTCTTGTAAGTGCCGTACACGTTGCGCACGGTCACGCGGTCCAGCTTGCCCGGCCCACGGGACAGCATGCGGATCCCTTGGTCGGCATTTTCCAAATATACTCCGTCGATGAGTACATCCGTAATGTCGGACTTGAAATCGTGCTCGTCGGGCGCCAGGGCCATGAAGTCGTCCCCCGATCCTCCGCGGATATTGCGAATGGACAGGTCACGCCCGGGGCCCCAGAAATGGAGGCCGTCCTGGTTTTGGGCGTCCCGTTCGTCGAGCAGATCAATGGCAAAGTTTTCGATGACGATATGCTCCCAGTTGGCAAAAAGACCCGCAAAGGTGCGTTGGTTGACCAGGCGCATATCCCGCATGGTCAGGCCGCGCACACCCAAAAACTTAATACCCATCAGCCAAGCGGACAAAAGGTTTTCCTCTCCTTCCGTGGGGATCACGGGCACTTCGGCACGATCTTGCCCGGGGCTGTTCAGGTTATACGTGCCGCCAAGCAGAGAAATATTTTCGTCGTGGATGTTCAAATAACTTAAATGCGCGTTTCGTGCCAAAGGCTGGGCCGCGCCGTCCTTCAAAAAGAAACCGCAATTTTGGTTGGCGCAATGGATGGTGGTGTTGGAATGAATGGCCATGCCGCGAGTCAAAATGGCGCCGTCCACCTCCAAGGTCAAGCCTCCCCATTCCTCAGCCTTGTCCAAAATGGCCTGCAACAGCTCGGTCTCATCCGTGCCGCCACCCTTCATGACATCGCTGTCCTGCTTCAGGTAGTCGCAGGCGTACACCGTGTAGCGCCCGATACGGGGTTTGATCTCCATTGAAATGCCTCCCTTATTTTTCTTCCTGATCGTTCACGTAGACACAGTGGCGGCGCAACACGCTCACATCGCCCTCGTTTTTCACACCCGCCTCAATGCCGTAGGCCTGTACGCCGGACAGATCCAGCGTGCCCACCTTGGCCCCGGGCTTGACGTGCACCACCGTATCCGCCGCAGGGTTTCCGTCACGGTTGATCAGCACGTTGCGCACCGTCAAATGGTCCACCTTGCTGTCCACGGCAATGTAATCCACAGGGTCCGTCGTCCCCTCGCGGTTGAGGACCTCCAGCCCGTCCACCGTCAGGTTGGCAATGTCCACGAAATTGTCCTTTACAGCGTCACCGCTGTAAATATGGCTGATGTCTACCAGCTCGCGGGCATCGTTGGGCTCGATGGCCTGAATGTTCTTCAGCGTCAGGCTTTGAATACGCCCGCCGATACGGAACAGGAAGGGGCGGCAATAGTCTTTGTACTTATGGTAGGTCTGGCGCAACTGCACATTTTCTACGGTAATGGCACCGTAATTGCCGTCGCTGTCATCGCACCATTTGCCGAACCAAGGGTTGATGAAAAAGCCACAGCTTTTATAGGTGCCGTACACGTTGCGCACGGTCACGCGGTCCAGCTTACCCGGCCCGCGGGACAGCATACGGATGCCCTGATCCGCATTTTCCAAATACACGCCGTCAATAAGCACGTCGGTAATGTCGGAGCAGCGGTCGTGCTCGTCGGGCGCCAGGGCAATGAAATCGTCCCCTGAGCCACCGCGGATGTTGTGGATAAACAGGTCGCGCCCGGGGCCCCAAAAATGGAGGCCGTCCTGGTTCTGCGCCACGTAATTATGAGGCAGCTCCACGGCAAAATTCTCGATGACGATATGCTCCCAGTTACAGAACACCGCATCCCATACGCGCTGGTCCACGGTACGCATATCCCGCAAAGTCAGTCCCCGCACGCCGATAAAGCGCAGGCCGTGCAAATAATGGGCTCCCTCAAAGCGGCTTTGTTCCTTGCCGTATTTTCCGTCCCCCGGAGGCAGAGGCTCCTTGCTGCGTTGCTGGTGCTCGCAGTTGATGTTATACGTACCGCCCAGCAGTTGGATGTTCTCGTCGCGGATCACGTCGTAGTCCAAATGGGCGTTCTGCACGATGGCGTCGTTGGTGTCGTCGGCCAAATAAAAGCCGCAGTTTTGATTGGCACAATGAATGGTGGTGTTGGAATGCAGGCGCATGCCCCGCATGAGGATGGCGCCGTCCACCTCCAAAACCAGGCCGCCCCATTCCTCGGCCTTGTCCAAAATGGCTTGCAGCAGCTCGGTCTCGTCCGTGCCGCCGCCCAGCATCACATCGCTGTCTTGCTTCAGATAGTCGCTGGCGTACACCGTGTAGCGCCCGATACGGGGTTTAATGTCCATGAAAATGCCTCCTTCAGGTCGTTTTTTATATATGGCGGCCCACAGCCGCTTTTTTCTTCGTTAAACAGGCTTACAGTCGCACGGGGATCCCCTGCTCGTGCAAATAGCGCTTCAGGTCCCCGATCTCCATTTCTTTGTAATGGAACAGGCTGGCCGCCAAAGCCGCATCGGCCTTTCCGTGGGTGAGCACTTGGGCAAAATCCTCCATGCTTCCCGCCCCGCCCGAGGCGATCACGGGAATGCCCACCGCTTCCCCTACCGCACGGGTCAAGGGAAGGTCGTAGCCCTTCTTTTCCCCGTCGGTATCCATGGAGGTCAGCAAAATTTCGCCCGCGCCCAGACGTTCGGCCTGCTTGGCCCATTCCACCGCGTCGATCCCCGTGGCCACACGGCCGCCGTTGAGGTACACCTCACTGCCCGTACCGTCGGCACGGCGCTTGGCGTCAATGGCTACCACCACGCACTGACTGCCGAAGATCTTCGCCGCATCAGCGATTAACTGGGGGTTCTTCACCGCCGAAGAATTCACGGATACTTTGTCCGCACCCGCGCGCAACAGCATGCGAAAATCCTCCACCGTGCGCACACCACCGCCCACCGTCAGGGGCAAAAACACCTGCTTGGCCACGGCTTCCACCGTTTGCAGGGCAATACTGCGGCTTTCGGAGGAGGCGGTAATATCCAGAAACACCAGCTCGTCCGCCCCGGCGCGGTCGTACATGGCCGCCACTTCCACAGGGTCGCCCGCATCGCGGATGTTCACAAAGCGCACACCCTTAACTACGCGGCCGTGGTCAATATCCAGGCAGGGAATGATTCTCTTAGCCAGCATCCGTTATGCCTCCCTTCCGTCAATAAAAGCCTTCAGCAGGCCCAGCCCCACCGTACCGCTTTTTTCGGGGTGAAACTGCATGGCCGCCAACTGCCCCTTCTGCACCGCAGAGACGAAGGGAATGCCGTATTCGGTCCGAGTGGCTGCCACGGGCTCCTCGGGACAAACGTAGTAGGAATGCACGAAATACACGCTTTTCTGTTCCTCCAAATGGGCAAAGACCCCTTCCTTTTGCAAGACCTGCAGGGTATTCCAGCCCATGTGAGGCACCTTTAGCCCTTCCAAACGGAAGCGACGCACCGATCCCTTCAGCACGCCCAGACCGCTGACCCCGGGGCTTTCCTCCGATTCCTCAAACAGCAGCTGAAGGCCCAAACAGATTCCCAAAAACGGTTTTTCTTCCGCTGCTTGGCAAAGCACCTGCTCCAGGCCCTTACGGCGCAAGCTCTCCATGGCGTCTCCGAAAGCGCCCACCCCGGGCAAAAGCACCCGCTCAGCCTCGCGAATGACCCCCGCGTCAGAGGTCACCACGGCCTGTGCACCCAAAAATTCCAAGGCGCGGCTGACGTTGGCCAAATTTCCCGCACCGTAATCCACAATTGCGATCATGTACACACTTCCTTTGCCTCACATTGTACAGAAAAATTGCCCGTTTGGCAAGATAAAAAGCGAAAAAAAAAGAAAAAAACACCCGTCTTTTGACGGGTGCTTGGAGCAGGCGTTTTATTCAGCGGTGTAGTTGTCAAAATAGCCTTGAATATATACGATGGGGGTGCCTTTGTCGCCGGAGCCGGAGGTCAGATCGCAAAGGGAACCGATCAGGTCGGTCAGGCGGCGAGGCGTGGTGCCTTCGGAGGCCATATTGCCCACCAGATCCCCATCCTTCTTGTGGATCTGCTCTTTAATGGCTTCCTTCAGCGCATCGCCCGAAAGATGAGCAAAATCGTTATCGGCCAGGTATTTCAGTTTCAGCTCGTTGGGCGTCCCCTCCAGCCCGGAGGTGTAAGCGGGAGCCACCACGGGGTCGGCCAATTCCCAGATCTTTCCCACGGGATCCTTAAAGGCGCCGTCGCCGTATACCATGACCTCCACGTGCTTGCCCGTACGCTGCAGCAGACGGTCTTGGATATCCTCCACCAGCGTTTGGCAATCACGGGGGAAGAGCTTGACCTGCTCCTCCGTGGCCTTGTTACTGCCCAGCAGGCCATAGCTTTCATTATAGCCGCTCCCGTCCACAGGCGCGGTGAGGATCTCGTCCAAACCGAACACCTTGGCCGCACCTGCCGCCTTCAGCAAGCGCTTGGTGCGCGCACGGGTGTGGATGTCACAGCACAGCACGTTTTTGGTATAGGCCAGCACCGCGCGGGGATCGTTGGCAAACACGATCTCGCAATCGGCGCCGCTTTCACGGATCAGGGATTCGTAATATTCCACGTAATCCACGCCGGTAAAGCGATGCTTTTCGTAGCCGAACAGAGCGCGGTAGGTCTTTAAATCAAGCACGTCCTTATAGGGGTCGATCCCCTTTTCGTCCAGCGCATCCAAGCTCAGCAGATGGTTGCCCACCTCGTCGGAGGGATAGCTGAGCATCAGCACGACCTTCTTTGCCCCCTTGGCAATGCCGCGCAGGCAAATGGCAAAGCGGTTACGGCTGAGGATGGGGAAGATGACACCCACCTCTTCGCCGCCGAATTTGGCGTGAACGTCCTTGGCAATATCATCCACCGTGGCATAGTTGCCTTGGGCACGGGCCACGATAGCCTCCGTCATAGCCACAATATCCCGATCGCGGATCTCAAACCCGTCATCGGCGGCAGCAGCCAAAACAGAATCGGTCACGATGGCAGCCAGGTCGTCCCCTCTGCGGATAATGGGAGCTCGGATCCCTCTGGAAACAGTACCGACCATGCGACTCATCTTGGAATCACTCCTTGTTTTGTGTAACAAAATTTCAGCGTATACAGGCTTTTTTACCTCTACAACCATATAAGAATACCAAAAAAAATGCCATTTGTAAAGAATAACACCTAAAAAAAAGAAAAAAATTCTGTGTTTTTTGCAAATTTATCCTGTCTTTAGCGCCAAAACAAGCGCCCCTTTGTACAAAAGGGGCGCTTGCCGTAAAAAACTTATTTCACGCGGGACTCGTTACGGTGCATGAAGCTACCGAAGATCTCCTCGACAGAGCCGACACCGTTCGTCGCCTCCACCTTCCAAAAATGCAACCCGTCCTCCAATGCCACCGTGGTGGTATAGGTAGCCTCCGTCAGGCCCTCGGCCGTCTCTACCACTTCTTTGAAGTTCTTATCCCGGGCCAACACGATCTTATAGCTCTGCGCGCCCTGAGACTCCTCCCACTTGAAGGTAATGGTCGTGCTTCCTTCGTGAGGAACTTGATTGGTGGGCGTCAGCGGACGGAAGGAGCCGGGAAGCTCATCCCATGTCTCGGCTACGCGCACCTTCGTCTCAAAGGCCACGTTGAAATATTCCTCAAAGGTCTTCTCTCCGTCGCTCATCTGGATCTTGACGTTGTAGTCCCCCGTCTTTTCGGGCCAGGTCACGTCAAAGGAGAGCTCTGCCGTCTGCAGGGGCTTGACGTCGTTTTTCAGCTTGCTCTTCAGCTCGGCGACCACGTTGCCTGCCTTGTCCGTCAGTTGCAACAGACCGAAGACATCGCCCTTTTTCCAGGTGTCGCGGCCATCGTTGCGGAAAGAGGCGGTCACAGTCGTAGTAGTTTGGGCACACACGCGCTCGGCCACGTCCCAATCCGTCACGGAGGAGAGACGGTTGTTGTCTCCGCCCAAATATTCGCGCAGGTAGTAATAGTAGGTATAGGGATCCACGAATTCGAAATTGTAATCGGCGTAGATCTCCTGACAGGCCTTGGCCACGTCGTCGTAAAAGCCGATGTCCGCACGGGCAAAGCGGGCCGTGTAGAACACCGTATCTCCGGGCTTCATGCCGGGGTTGTAATACTTGATCTGCGTCATCATTTCCTTTGCCGCCGCCGTGGCCTCCTTGCTGCCAACTCCGCCCAGCACGTTGAGCACCATGCGGTTGACCAGCTTGGTCTTCACCTGCGGCCCGGAGATATTGGTCACCCCGTACCCGTCGGTGGCAAAGGTGGAATAAGCCTCCAGAATACTGTCGTCGGGAATTTGGTTGTCGATGTTGAAATTGGCCACCTTATAATTAAGGCGGGAGTAGTAATGCTTGCCCTGCTCGGCAAACAGTTCCACCATGCGCTCGTCCATATGAGAGGGAAGCACGTAGCCAACGCCGGAGGGGCCGCCTACGATAAAGTCCTTTTCGGTCTTGGTATCGTAATAATACTGCATAATGGCAGGCGAATACTTATACACCATGACCGTGGCGCTCAGGGACACGGGGATCAGACGGGTGCTCACCGTGCGATCAGCGGCCATCCACTGCCAGTTGCCGTAGTTTTGGCAAAGGCCGTCGTAGTCAAAGCCCTCGATCATCACGTAGACCTTGCCTTCCTCATAGGAGGAGCTCACCGCCCGCTCGGAGGGGGCGTTCTGCACCAGCTGATGGCTTTGAGGGGCATGGTAATAGAAGGAGGCGTTGCGGCATTCCGCGTCCGCCGTCAGCATTCCGTGATGCTCAGTGATCAGCTGAATATTACCCCACTCACCTTCGGAAGCGCTGTAAACGGAGGTGTATTTTCCGTAGAAGTTGGAACATCCCAAAACTTCAATAATATGAGATTCGCGCAGTTGAGCCCAGGCGCTGTCCAGCAAAGCGCAGGTGGTGTTGTAGTCCACACCCGCGGGAGAATTGACCTCGTCGTCCGCCGAAATATTAGGCCAATAGTTCAGGTCATACATAAAGCCCTTTTTGGCTGTCATGGCGTCGCGGTCCACCACAAACCAACGGCTGTCCGCCTGGTCGGGAGAAATGATGTAGGAATCCTGATACTCACCGAAGTACAGCGGATCGCAAAGACCTGCATCCAGCACCAGCCATTTGGCAAACAGATAGGCGTCGTTCTTGGGGCTTCCGGTGGTCTTGACTCCGGGCGCGGGATCCGTTTTGCCGTCAAACTTGCCCCGCAGGTCGTAGAGCACCTTGTACCCCTTTTGCGTTACGAGAAGCTCGTATTCCGCAGAGCCGTACACCACAGGCACAGCATTAAATACACCGGCCAGCGTGGAAGCCACGTTAATGGTGGCGGGAACAGCTTCGTCCCAGATGATCACGCCGCTGATACGGTCGGCAAATTTATCCACCACCGCCTCAAAGGTCTTCAGCTCTTTGCGGTTATAGCCATTGAGCCAATATCCCTCGGCGGTCATGATCTTCCACCAGCTGTTATCCATGCCGCCGTTGTCGCCGCACCACAGCTGCAAGGCGGGCCCCATACGGTTGATAACACCCTGCAGCGCCACAAAGGCTGCCGTCTCATTATACTTGGCAGAGGTGCTGGCACCGGGAATATCATAATAATAGACGTTTTTCTCCCCGTAGGGCTCCAGCAAACGCCAGTTGTCGGTGTACAGCACAAAATCCTTTTCTGCTGTGGCGGAAAGCTCTACCTTGTCGATATGGGTCAGATCCACCTCGTCGAAACGGGTGATCTCCTCATTCATCCATTCAAAGGCCAGCTCCGTACCGGGGCGCAGGATCAGCTCCTTGGTGGCGTACATCCCTTCCCCTGCTTCGCTATCGTACAAACGAAGAGTCACCTTCACGTCAAAATCGTTGGGATTGTTCAGATCCACCGCAAAGCCCATGTGCTCATGCCAGCGGATGTCGTAACGGCGGGTATCGTCCACCTGCAAGGCGCCGTCCAAAGAAACCGTGGCCGTCTGGCCCGCCTTACCGCTGAGTTGCAGCCCCTGTGCGGATTGCGAGGCATGGCCCACGTAGTCGGCACTGAGCACCCCTTCGCCGCCGCTGATGCTTACCAGCGTCAGATCCTCGGCCTTTTCAAAGCTCACCAATTCGGGAAGCTGTTTTTTATACGTTTCCTTCATGTAGAGTACCTCTTTTCCTCCGGGTTCTACGCAAGCTCCCAGCGAAAGCGCCATGGCCGCAGCCAACACGCCGCAGGCCGCTCTGCTCACGCAGGAAAATTTGCCTGTTTTTCTCATAAAGATCCGATTTCCTTTCTTTGCGGAACGCACTTTTAGAATGCGCATTCCTTACTAATACAAAATTATATGTAAAAAAGCCTTTTTTGTCAAGGTGTATTTGAAATTTTTCCAAAAAAATATTCCCCGCCGGTAAGCAGCGGGGAATGCAAAAAAACTGAAAATTAAGCCTTGCCGGAAGCGCCCAGCGCATTGCGGAGCTTGTCGATCACCACGTTGCGGATCTCGTCGCGGGCAGGCCCCATATATTTACGGGGGTCAAAATTGGCGGGAGATTCCACAAAGGACTTGCGAACGGCGGCAGTCATGGCCATACGGATGTCGGAATCGATGTTGATCTTGCACACAGCCATAGAAGCGGCTTTGCGCAGCAGCTCGGCAGGCACGCCCTTGGCACCGTCCATCTGACCGCCGTAAGCGTTGATCTGGTCGATCAGGTAACCGGGAACGGAGGAAGCACCGTGCAACACGATGGGGAAGCCGGGCAAGCGTCGGGCCACTTCTTCCAGAATATCCAAGCGCAGACGGGCCTCGCCCTTAAACTTAAATGCGCCGTGGCTGGTGCCGATGGCGATAGCCAGAGAATCTACGCCCGTTTCCTTCACAAAGCGCTCCGCCTCAGCGGGATCGGTATACATGGCATCCTCGGCGGACACATTCACGTCGTCTTCCACACCGGCCAGGCGGCCCAGCTCGCCCTCTACCACGGCTCCGTGGGCATGAGCGTAGTCCACCACTTCCTTGGTGCGGCGGATGTTTTCCTCCAGGGGATACTTGGAGCCGTCGAACATGACAGAGGTGAAGCCCGCATCCACGCAGGCCTTGCAGATCTCAAAATCCTCGCCGTGGTCCAGATGCAGGGCAAAAACGGCGTCGGGGTTTTCCGCTTCCACAGCCTTGGCCAAAGCGATCACGTAAGCCATGCCGGCAAACTTGATGGCCGAGGCGCTGGCCTGCAGAATGAAGGGGGCCTTTTCCTCAGCCGCCGTGCGAGCAATAGACTGCACGACCTCCATGTTGTTAAAATTGAAGGCGCCAATGGCGTAGCCACCCTCGTAAGCCTTGGCAAACATTTCCTTTGTGGTTTGAAGACCCATAATTAAAACTCCTTTTTTACTACTTTTTTCAAAGATCCCGTATATCGCGCGGGGCTTAATCGCAATTATGCCACACGTCGGTCACGTCGTCGTTTTCATCCAGCATGTCCAACAGCTTCTGGAATTTCAGGGATTGCTCCTCGTCGGTCAAGGTCACGTATACGGAGGGGACCTGTTCCACCTGCGCGGAAGTAAAGACGTAGCCCGCTTTGGTCAGCGCATCGCAAACGGCGGAGAAATCATCCGCCTCAGTGGTGACCTCGAACATGCCGTCGTCGTGAGACACGTCTTCGGCACCGGCCTCCAGCGCATCCATCATCAGCTGTTCCTCGTCCAGCCCCTCGTCGTCCAGGGTCAGTACGCCCTTGCGGGAAAACAGGTAACCCACGCTGCCCGTCTGGCCCAGGTTGCCGCCGCTTTTGTCAAAATAATGGCGCATGTCGCCGGCAGTACGGTTGCGGTTGTCGGTAGCCGTTTCCACGATCACAGCCACGCCGCCGGGGCCGTAACCCTCGTAGACGATCTTTTCGTAGCTTTCGGTGTTCCCCGCCCCTTTGGCCTTGGCGATAAGGCGGTCGATATTGTCGTTGGGCACATTTTGTGCCTTGGCCTTGGTGATCACGTCGCGCAGGCGGGAGTTGGCCTGGGGATCGGCGCTGCCGCCGTCGCGCACGGCCATCATGATCTCCTTGCCCACCTTGGTGAACAGCTTGGCGCGCTGGGCATCGGTCTTGCCCTTTTTATGCATGATATTTTTCCACTTGGAATGTCCGGACATAAACAGCTATACTCCTTAACAAATATTGTTCCAATGCGCACAAAAATCCCGTCCATCTCTGAACGGGATTGAAGTGTTTGCTTAAAAATCGAAACGGCCCGTTCTCAGCTGCATACGCTTGCGCAGGTAAGTCTTGAAGGAAGGAGACGCAAACAGCATGCCGCCGGCATAGGCAAAACCGGCCACGCGCAGGGTGATTTCCAAAGAGAAATCCTCCCCGGAAGTGCCGAAGAACAGATACAGTGCCATGGCGGAAGAGATGACCGCCATCAACAGCCAGGCCACCTTGTAGCCCTTATTGATAAAGATCGCCAGCACCACGATGGCCGCCACTACAGCCGCGCCGATGGCCAGCTCAACCAAGTCACCGGTGTTGCCGCCCAGCAACAGACCGCCGATAGCGCTGTTGAGGATGGGATAGGCTCCTACCAAAAGCAGGATAACGTAGATGATGATGCTCAGGCGTTTGCCCTTCTTATATTCGTCCATGAAACTGTTCCTCCCGGATAATAATAAAATTCACAGGGTGATATACTATTATACAATGTTTCCCCGCAATAGTCAAGACTTTCTTTTTCGGCAGAATGCACAAACAAAACAGCTTGCTTTTGGGGAAGATGCACAAACAAAAGGAAATAGTGAGAGAAAGCAAGACTGTAAGCCGGGTTTTGTGGTCGGCAATCATCTGTCTTGGCACCCCGTTGCCGAGGTGCTCGCGCCACCCTTGGGATCAACGGCCGGGCAAGCCTCCCCCGTATGCGGTGTTGCTTCGGATAGGGTTTACAGGACCCCGCGGTCACCCGAAGGGTCGGTGAGCTCTTACCTCGCCTTTCCACCCTTACCGCGCCGAAGCGCGGCGGTATCTCTCTGTTGCACTGTCCCTGAAGTCGCCTTCGGTGGGCGTTACCCACTATCCTGCCCTGCGAAGCCCGGACTTTCCTCATACGGCACCTTTCGGATCCGCCGCACGCAACTGCCCATCTTGCTTTCTCGCTCCTCCAGTTTACACCCACATGCAAAATTTGTCAATCCCCGCGGCGTAAAATTCACAGCAGGCCGAGCACCTCCTCCAAAGAGGAAACGGTGTAGTCCGCCTCGTCGCTTTTCTCGCCGCGGCGGTTGAGCCAGCAGGTCTTCATCCCCGCGGCCTTGGCACCGCGCACGTCCGCACGCAGGGAATCGCCGATCATCAGGATCTGATGAGGGGGAATGGGCTCCAACGCCCGACAGCAGGCCTCGAAAAAGGCCGGGGAGGGCTTGGCGGCGCCGATGCGCTCGGAAACGAACAGATGCCGGAAATAAGTGTGAAAGCCGGCCAGTTGCAAGCGATGCAGCTGCTGGTCGTAAGGGGCGTTGCTGGCGATGCCCAACACGTAACGGCCGTGAAGATGCTCCAGCAGACGGCGGGCCCCGTGGGTGGGCTCGGCGCTTTCGGCCAACTCACGGCGAAAAAGCACCTCAAAGGCTTCCCCGTCCCCGCAAATTCCCAGGGCGTCAAACACCTTTTTCCAACGGGTGCGGTGCAGCTCGTCAAGGGTCATCTGCCCCGTTTCGATCTGCTTCCACAGGCTGTCGTTCAGGGGGAAAAACACCTCTGTCGCATTGTCGGGCAAGTCAATGCCCGCTTTGGCCGCCGCCCGTTCCATGGAAGCCTTGGCACAAAGCCTGAAATCCAACAGCGTGTCGTCCACGTCGATCAGTACCGCACGGATCACGTTGCATCTTCCTTTCCGTTTTCGTCCGTTTTCTATTATACGTCATTTCTCCCGGCGGCGCAAGCATTTTCTCCCTACTTCTTTCCCCGTTTTTGTTGCTTTTTCACCTCAAACATGATACAATCATATTATATGTGGAAAAACAGCTTTGTCATGGCAGAGCAGGAGGTTTTTTATGAGATTTTCTTCCCCCGCCCAATTGAAGGCCTTCGTCAAGGGAAAACGGGTGGCCGTGATCGGCCTGGGCATCAGCAATCTGCCCGCGGCAGAATATTTTCTGGCCGCAGGAGCCCTGGTCAGCGCCCGCGACCGCCGCGATCCCGCCTCCCTGGAGGCCGACGGCATCCCTCAACGCCTGAAAGGGGCGCAGATCGTGGGGGGCGACGGTTATCTGGACGGCCTGGAGGGCTTTGACCTGATCCTCCACTCCCCCGGCATCCGCCGCGACCTTCCCGCTTTGCAAAAAGCCGCGGTCGCAGGAGCCCTGGTGACCGGAGAAATGGACCTGTTTTTGCAAATGTTCCACGGGCGCACCGTAGCCGTCACGGGAAGCAGCGGAAAAACCACCACCACCTCTTTGATCCGCGAGCTGTTGCGGGCCCAAGGGATTCCCTGCGTGTGCGGAGGCAATATCGGCACGCCCCTGATGACCCAAGTGGAATCCCTTTCGCAGGACACCGTGGCCGTGCTGGAGCTTTCCAGCTTCCAGCTTTTCGCCCTGGAGACCTCTCCGGACGTGGCCGTGATCACCAATATTTCCCCCAACCACTTGGATTGGCATAAGGATATGGCCGAATACGCGGAAAGCAAGGCCAACATCTTTTTACACGGCGGCAAGGAGCATCTTCTTTGCCTCAACGCCGACGACCCTTACAGCCGCGACTACGCCGCCCGTGCCCCGGGCCGCGTGCGCTGGTTTTCCGACGTCAACCGCCCGGAAAACGGTGTTTTTTTGGAAAACGGTACCTTTTTCGAGGCTGAAAACGGAGTGGCCCGCCCCTTTATGGAA
Source organism: Clostridia bacterium (assembly GCA_017507855.1). Classification (GTDB taxonomy): domain Bacteria; phylum Bacillota; class Clostridia; order Oscillospirales; family RGIG5554; genus RGIG5554. The sequence continues at coordinate 165,917 of JAFWAE010000026.1, read as the reverse complement.
CGCCGTCGGCTGGCCCTGCCGGGTAAATACAACGCGCAGAACTTCATGGCCGCCTTCTGCGCCGTGGGCGAGCTGGTGCAGCCCGAAACGATGCTTCGCGTGGCCGAGGAATTTCAGGGTGTAGAGCATCGCTGCGAAACGGTGCGTTGCCTACGGCAGGTACGCTACGTCAACAGCTCCATCGACTCCTCCCCTGCCCGCACGCTGGCCACCGTCAGCCTGTTTCCCCAAACGCCCCTGGTTATGATCCTGGGAGGCAAGCCCAAGGGAATCCCCTTTGACGAGCTGGCTAAACCCATCTTAAAGCAAGCGCGGGGCGTGGTACTGCTGGGCCCCATGGGACCCGCTTTGCGCCAACTGCTGGAAAGCGCCCCTTGCGAGGGCACGCGTCCGCCCATCGTGCAGACCGACACCATGGAACAGGCCGTGGCCGCCGCCGCAAAAATGGCCCGTCCGGGGGATGCGGTCCTCCTTTCTCCCGCCTTTACCAGCTTCGATCTGTTCCGTAATTTTGAAGAACGGGGTCACGCGTTCAAAAATGCCGTGATGGCCTTACAGTAAAACAGGGAGGTCCCTATCATGAAAACCGTTTGGATCACCGGCTCGTCCCGGGGCATCGGCCGCGCCTGTGCGGAGGCCTTTGCCGCCGAAGGATACGCCGTAGCCATCCACTATCTTCATTCCCAACAGCAAGCCGAAGAGCTTTGTCGGCACCTCCTGGCCCAAGGGGGCCGCGCCGCCGTTTTCGGCGGGGACGTGGGGGACGAGGCCTCCGTTTTGCGCATCCATCGCGAGATTACCCAACAGTTGGGGGAGGTGGACGTGCTGGTCAACAACGCGGGCATCGCTCAGCACAGCGGCCTGCTGTCGGATATGACCGTGGCAGAGTTCGACTGCCTCATGGCCGTCAACGTACGCGGCCCCTTTCTGTGCTCCCGTGCCGTCATCCCCTCTATGGTGCGTCGCAAGAAGGGCGTAATCGTCAACGTCGCCTCCGTGTGGGCCCAGGCTCCCGCCTCCTGCGAAGCGGTCTACGCCGCCTCCAAAGCTGCCGTGCTGGGACTGACCCGTTCCCTGGCCGCTGAGCTGGCCCCCAGCGGAATACGGGTCAACGCCGTGGCCCCCGGAGCCGTAGATACCCATATGCTGGACTGCTACACCGCCGAAGAAATGCGGGATTTTGCCCAAGACATTCCCCTGGAGCGTTTGGGAAAAGCCGAGGAGATCGCCCAAGCGGTGCTGTTTTTGGCCTCCGACAAAGCCTCCTACTTCTGCGGCCAGACTTTATCCCCCAACGGGGGACTGTGGATGCCCTGACCTATCGTTGCCTACCCCATTTTACATAGAAAAGGACGGATCAATATGAAAAACGTGCGCAAATGCCTTTCCCTTCTTCTTTCCTTCCTCCTTCTTCCCGGCTTGGTCTCCTGTGTGGAGGCCCCGAAAACGGCCCAACCCGATACGACCCCCGCGCCTCCTACCACCCTGCAAGCCCCTCCCACCTACACGTACGAGCCCTTTCAAACGCCCATGACCGTGCAGTGCGGTGCGCAGGTGTTGGTGGTGGATGTCGTGGCCACCAACCACCCCTTCAACGCCGACCCCACCGGCCAAACGGACAGCACCTCCGCCATTAATCGCGCCCTGGCCTCCTGCCCCATGGGAGGTACGGTGTGGTTGCCCGCAGGCCAGTATCTGGTCAGCGGCACGTTGAAGATCCCCGCCTTCGTCACCCTGGCAGGCGACTGGATCGACCCCGACGAGGGCCGCGGCTACGGCACGGTGCTGTTGGCTACCCCTCCCAGCCGTGACACCCCCCTCCCCGCCCTGATCTCCATTGCCGGAAGCGCAGGCGTGCGGGGGATTACGGTGTACTATCCTCAGCAGGATATCCGGGACGTTAAGCCCTATCCCTTCACCTTCTACGTGGCGGGCAGCAACACCCAAAACGGCTATATGCTGCAGTCCATTATCGACTGCGCGGTCATCAACGGCTACCGCGGCCTGGGTGCCTGCGTATCCGGTGCCCCCGTGCACGAAATGATGACGGTAGAAAATTTCAAAGGAACCTTCCTGTACTGCGCCGCCGAGGCTTATAACCAGGCAGACGTGGGCACCTGGCGCAACGTGACCGTCAGCCCCGATTACTGGGCCGACGCCGCTTACGGCTACGCCTGCTCCGACGCCACCGCCTTGCGCCAATACACCCGAAAAAATACCACCGCCCTGATCCTGGGAGACCTGGAATGGACTCAGTTTTCCAATGTCTCGGTGTCCCAATGCGCCACGGGCGTGCATTTGGTGAAGGGAAAGCGCATTGAATTTGCCGGTTCCTTCTACAACCTGAACGTGCTGGATTGCAACGTGGCCTTCCGCGCCGACGCCATCGACACCCGTTGGGGCGCCCTGATCGCCGCCTCCTCTCTGGCCGGAAGCGAGGCCGCGCTGATCAACAACACCGGCGGCACCGTCAAGCTGGCAGGGGTGACCCTGGCGGGCTCCGTCAGCGGCACGGTGGACCGAAATGCGGAAAAGACCGACCTGTCTGCCTTCGTGCTGAAAGCCGTCCCCACCCCCTCCACCTCCGCCGTGCTTTTTACCGATAAGATCCCCGCCAACGGGCAAGAGGATGCCTCTGCCCAATTGCAGGCCCTGCTGGACCGCGCGGGCCGCGAGGGAGGCGGACTGGTGTACCTGCCTGCAGGACGCTATTTGCTCACCTCTCCCATCACCATTCCCGCAGGGGTAGAGCTGCGGGGTGCGGGTAGTGTAGCGGGCCGCGGTCAAAGCGGCACCAGCCTGGGCACGATCCTGCTGGGTGACTACGGCTATGACGCCGCAGATCCCTTCACCGGCCAAGCACTCATTACGTTGGCGGGAGACCGTGCCGCCGTATCGGGCCTGCATATCTTCTACACCAAAAACAGCCCCCTCAATGCCACCTGCCGTCCCTGCACCTACGCCATTCGCGGCAGCGGCAAGGGACTTCGCGCGGAAAACCTGTCCATCGCCGCCGCCTATCTGGGTATCGACTTTGCCGATTGCACGGATTCCGTGATCAAAAAAGTGACCACGGGCTGCTATCGTAACGCCTTTGCCATCAACGGCGGATGCGGAAACCTCATTGAAGGCTGCCTGCAAAACGGCACGGTCATCACGCGCCACGGGCTGACCGCCCTTTGCGATCCCTGGCCGGACGAGGCTAAGGTCTTTGAGCTGGTGTTTGATCCCATCACCCGCCAACAGCTGGAGTATATCCGCGCCTGTGATACGGAGGATCTGCTCATCTCCAACTCCTTTGCCTACGGCGCTCACACCCTGATCTCTTCCCAAAACAGCCGCGTTTCCGTCATCGGCATGGGGGCAGATAACCTGGGCGGCCCGCTGCTGAACATGAACGGCGGGCAGGTACAAGCCCTGAACGTCATGCGCTGGAACGGCAGCTCCTACGTCCGCCAAAGCGGCGCGCTGACCCTTTTCAACCGCCTGACCATCGGGGACAAGACCGAGCCCTCCGTACAGGAAAACTGATCGATCTTCCCTTTGGCACCGCCGCAGACCTTTGCGGCGGTGCTTTTTCTTTTTTCTCTTTTCCCCCGTTTCGGTCCGTCGGGCCCGCTTCACAGCGAAAAAACGAATAAAAATGTTTCTTTTTTTCAAAAAGCCGTTGACATAAAAACGTACTTTCGTATATAATAAGTAGTTAAGAACGAAGCTTTTTCGTTTGCCACCCTAAAAAAAGGAGCTTTACCCATGACCTATCCCAACGAATTACTCCGGGAGCTGGTGGATGAATGCCGCAAGGCCAACACTATCGACCCGGAAAACTATAATCTTTACAACGTCAAGCGCGGCCTGCGCAACCCCGACGGTACGGGTGTGGTGGCCGGCCTGACGCAGATCGGCAACGTCCACGGATTCGTGGTCAACGAAGGCGAGCGCCAGCCTGATAAGGGAAGCCTGCGCTACCGCGGCATCAACGTGATGGACCTGGTGGAAGGCGCCGTCAACGACGGGCGCTTCGGCTTTGAGGAAACGGCCTACCTGTTGCTCTTCGGCCATTTGCCCACCGCCCAAAGGCTGGCTGAATTCCGCACCCTGCTGGAGGAATTCTGCGTCCTGCCCACCGGCTTTGCGGAGGACATCATTTTCAAATGCCCCTCCCCCAACATCATGAACAAGCTTTCGCGCGCGGTGCTTTCTTTGTATTCCTACGACGAAAAGGCCGACGATACCTCCATGGAGAACGTATTGCTCCAAAGCATCCGCCTCATTGCCAGCTTCCCCACCATCATCGCTTACGCCTACCGCGCCAAGCGTCATTATTACGATCATAAAAGCCTGGTCATGCACAATCCCAAGCCCGGGCTGAGCATGGCGGAAAACTTTTTGTACGTGCTGCGCACCGACCACACCTACACCGAGGAAGAGGCTCGCTTGCTGGACCTTTGCCTGACCCTTCACGCCGAGCACGGCGGCGGCAACAACTCCACCTTCGCCTGCCGCGTTCTCAGCTCCTCGGGCACCGATTCCTACGCCTCCATCGGGGCCGCCATCGGCTCGCTGAAGGGGCCCAAGCACGGCGGCGCCAACATCAAGGTCTGCGAAATGTTTGAATACATCAAGGCCAACGTGGCCGACTGGTCCGACGACGCCCAGGTGGCCGACTGCCTTCGCAAGATCGTGGCCAAGCAAGGCGGCGACGGAAGCGGCCTGATCTACGGCATGGGCCACGCCATCTACACCCTCAGCGACCCGCGCACCCAGGTGCTCAAGCGCTACGCCCAAAGCCTGATGGAAACCAACGGCATGATGGACGAGTTTCTGCTGCACGACGCCGTGGAGCGCTTGGCTCCCGCCATTCTTTCCGAGGCCAAAGGCCGCCAGCAGACCATGTGTGCCAACGTGGATATGTATTCCGGCCTGGTGTACAAGGCCCTGCGCATCCCCGAAGAACTGTACACGGCCCTGTTTGCCATGGCCCGCGTGCCCGGCTGGTGCGCCCACCGCATCGAGGAGCTGTTCACCAACGCCCGCATCATTCGCCCCGCTTACAAGGATCTTTTGCTGGCCACCCAATACGTGCCTTTGGACCGCCGCTGAGGCCCGTTTTCGAATCCTGCGGTCTGTGCCGCAGTAAGGAAGGTTCGCTATCATGTTTTTAAAGATCGTAAAAAGCCTGACCCTTGCGGGTCTTGCCACGGCGTTGGCCGCCGCAGGGATCCGCATTTGGCAGCTTGGAGAGCTCATTTCCCCCACCACGGGCTTTTACACCCGTGCCCATTGGACCGCCCCGTTGCTGACGGGGGCCCTGCTGGCCGCCCTGGCCGCCGCCGTACTCCTGCTAATCGCAGGGCGCAAAAAGACTGCGCCTGCGGCCGAGGCTCTGTTTACCGAAACCTCCCCCGTGCGCCTGTTTTTGGTCAGCATTGCCGCTTTGTTGGCCGCCGCAAGCTGCTTTGCCAACACCTCCAAGCTCTTTTCCCCCGCTGTGACGGATAAGCTTCCCTTTGCCTGCTACGCCGTGGCGTACCTGTGCGCCGCCGTCTTTTTCGGGCTGATGTTCCTTTACGAATGCCGCCGCTGCCCCCGTCCCCGTTTGGCAGGGCTTTTGGCCGTGGCTTTCTGCATCATCCGCCTGATCCTGGTGTTCATCCATTTTGAGACCATCCTGAACACCCCCCTTCGCGTGGCAGAGCTGCTTTCCCTTATTGCTTTGATGCTGTTCTTTTACGCCCAGGCCAAGGCCCTGGCCTTCAGCCTGCCGGCAGGCTCTTACACGGCCGCAGCTTTTGCCGCCGCCGTATTGACCCCCGTTACGGCCTTGCCCCGCCTGTGGCTGGCCCTGCAGGGCAGTGTGGACTGCCGACCTCTTTTTGCCGCCCAACAGCCCGTTTTTGCCTTTGCTTTGGACACCGTGCTGGCCCTATACGCCGCCTTGTCCCTTTGGCAGGCAGGCAGCGCCGCCCGTTACCGCCAGACCGAGGCCGTCCCCTTCCCCTCTGCCGAGGAGGAGCCCCCCACCGAGTAACAGCCCTTTGGCCGTCCGACGTACGTCGGACGGCCTTTTGATTTCCTTTTTTGCAAAGAAAAAATGCGTTTTCATGCTTTTTTGACCTTTTATGTGTTGCATTTTTTTTGCATTTTCGGTATACTGAAAAAAACTGTTCCCGCACCCTATTTATAAGGAGGAACATCCACATGAAGAAATTGATCTCAACCGTTTTGAAAGGACTGGTGTTGGGCATGGCTCTTTCCCTGATGACCGGTGGCGCGCTGGCCGCCGAAAAAAAACTCCGCATACTCCCCCTTTACCGCTTCCGAGGCCGATTGGGCTATGGAATTTCCCGCCCCCACGACCTTGAAGCTCCCTTCCTTTTTCCAAAATAAAATGCTGTTCCAACAGCAAAAGCCCATCGGCGTATGGGGCGTGGACGTGCCCGGTACAGAGGTCAGCGTCACGCTGGCATCCGATAAGCTGACCCGCACGGGAACCGCCGTGGCCGGTGAAAACGGTTATTGGCGCGTGGAGCTGGACCCCATTGAGGCCTCCTTCACTTCTTATACCCTCACCGTCAGCGGCTCGGCGAAAAAAACGTTCAAAGAGATCCTCATCGGTGAGTTGTTCGTTTCCGCAGGCCAATCCAATATGTATTTTCAGGTCAACAACATCATGGGCAGCAAGGCGTTGGTCAACGATAATACCCGTCCCAACCTGCGCCTGATGATCATGCCCGTCAACCCTGCGGAAAACGGAGCGAAGCTGGCCCGCCCCCAATTTGACTACCGCAACTGCCGTTGGTACGACGGCACCAGCAAATCGGGTATCAGCCAGGCCTCCGGCGTCTCCTACACCTACGCCCGTATGCTGTACGACACGCTGAACCGAGACGGCGCAGAGGTGCCCGTGGGCATGATCGACACGGCCATGGGCAGCCTGCTGATCGAGCTGTATCTGCCCCGCCAGATCATCGAAACGGAGGCAGACGTAAAAACGGCCGTAGCTCGCCTGGGCTTCTACAAAAAGATCGAGGCCGTCACCAACGACAATTACCTGCAAATGAGCACCTTCTACAATACCAAGATCGCCCCCATCAGCGGCTTCAACATCCGCGGCATGATCTGGTATCAGGGGGAATCCAACAACACCTATCCCGAGGATTATACCGTCCTGCTCAACGCCCTGCAGCGCAGTGTTTCCACCGCCTTCCGTGCGGAAGAGGGCACGCAGATCCCCTTCATCTATGCCCACATCGCCCCCCACAGCACTTTGCTGAACCAAAACACGCTTTATTACCCCCTGGGCTTCGACCGCTGGCCCCGCATCAACGAGGCCATGGCCACCGCCTGGGAGCTGAATCCCCAATACAGCGCGCAGGTTCCCATTTACGATATTCCCACCATCTCCAATTCCAACGCCTACGCCTCCTCCAAGGTGGATGAAAATCTGCGCGTAAGCTCTCCTACCACAGACCATCCCATTCACCCCATTACCAAGCAACAAGTAGGCGAGCGCATGGCCAAGGTGGCCCTGGGCATGATCTACGGCTACCAACACGAATGGCGCGCCCCCACGGTGGACACGGTGGAACAAAACGGCAACAAATTCACCGTGCACTTCAATTACGTGGGCAATGGTCTGGCGCTCACCTCCGGCACGGAGGTGTACGGCTTTGAGGTCTGCGGCGAAAACGGCCTGTTCGTCCCCGCCAGAGCCGTTATCTCCGGCAAGGACACCGTCACCGTGTGGAGCGATTTCCTCTCTGCCCCCGTGGGTGTCAACTACGCCTTCTCCGCCATGAACAACAACGCCAACCTTTGCAACAGCGAAGGACTGCCCGCCGTCCCCTTCCGCCATCACGACTCCCTCAGCCGTGTGACCTACGCCTTCAATAAGGATTGGGCTGCCTGCAACAGCACCAAGATCTGGGTAGACTCGGGTTATTTCCACGCCTGGGGCTCTATCGACGGGTTCACCTTTAAAATGACCAACGGCGCCGTCATCCCCATGACCTTCCGCGGTTCCGATTATCTGGACGCCTGGCAGGCCTCCCCCATTCGGGGCGGTGCGGGCACCTTTGGGGAGGAAAGCGGCTCCAAGACCGAAGGCTCTGCCTCCCTGCGTCTGACCTACGAGGCTTCTGCCGACGGTTGCGTGGGCTTCGGTCCCTTCCTCCAGCACGTCAGCCAGGAAAACAATTTCTTCACCCTGCAGTATATGGCCTTTGACCTGAAAAACGAGGACGACCGCGCCAAAAACGTGCTCGTGCAGCTGCAGACCTACGACGGCAAGACCTACATCGCCGCCTTCCGCAACGGGGAAAAGACCGCCGTCCTGCCCGCCGCAGACGGAGATTTCTACACCTTCGTGACGGATCTGCGCAACCTGACGGATGAAAACGGCAACGTTTGCAACAAGTCCACGGAGCTGATCGCCATTCTTTCCAACGTCAAATTCCTGCAGATCACCCTGGAAGACACCTTGGGCGGCAGTCTCCTGTTCGACAATTTCCGCTTTGGCCCCAACAAGGCTGACACCGCCCCCGAGCAAGGCAAGGCCGTCGTGCCGGATGCCGACGACGAGCAGGTGACCCTGCCCGTGGAAAAGCCCTCCTTCCCCTGGCCTTGGGTCGCCGCAGGTGCGGTGGCTGTGGCCGGTGCCGCCGCCTGGTTGCTGACCCGCAAGAAAGGAAAAAAATGATCCGTTTACGTCCCCGCTACCGGGTGTCCCATTACACCCGACTGACTGCCGAGGCTTTGCAACGCATGGGCGCCAAGGCCCTGGTCTGCGACATTGACAATACCCTGGCCGCCCACGACGTGGGCACGGCGGACAGCACCGTTTGCGCCTGGCTGGAAAGCCTGCACCAAGCGGGCATTCCCGTGGCCGTGGTCTCCAACAACGGCCCCCAACGGGTGGAGCTTTTTAACGCCTCGTTGGGCCTTCCCTGCCTACCCAAGGCGGGAAAACCCAAGCCCCGTGCTTATTTGAACGCCTGCCGCCTGCTCAACAGCGACCCCGCCACCACCGCCTTTTTGGGAGACCAGCTTTTCACGGACATGGCCGGTGCCAACCGCGCAGGGCTCATTTCCGTGCTCACCGAGCCTCTGCCCTTCCCCGAGCCCTTCTTTATCCGCCTCAAACGCAAAGCCGAAGCCCCTTTTCTGTGGGCGTGGGCCAAGAAAGGACACTGATCCATGAACCATCTTCCCCGCCTGCAATCTCTGCTGGGCGACCGTTTGGACGCCCTGCTTCTCTACAACGAGGCCAATTGCCGTTACGCCTCGGGAGGCTTTGCCTGGACGGACGGCTTTGCGGTCATCACCCCGGCGGAAAGCGTCTGCTTTGCCGATTTCCGCTACATCGAGGCCGCGCGCCAACAGGTGCAGGGCTGTGAGGCACAGTTGCTGGACGGCCATACCGCCGAGAAAGTGGGTAAGCTTTTGGCCCGCTGCGGGGTCCAACGTGTGGGCTTTGAAGACCTGACCCTCTCCGTAGCCCAATACGAGACCCTTCGCCAACGCTACCCTCATATAACCTTCGTACCTCTGAAAAATGAGCTTCTCCTCCTTCGCTCCGTCAAGGACGGGGAGGAGATCGCCCTCATCCGCCGCGCCCAAGCCATTGCCGAGCAGGCCTTTGATGCCCTGCTGGAAAAGCTTTGTCCCGGCATGAGCGAACAGCAGATCGCCTCCGCGCTGGAATACGAAATGGCCGTGCGGGGCTCCGAGGCGCCCGCCTTTCAGACCATTGCCGTCAGCGGCCCCAACACGTCTCTGCCCCACGGAGTTCCCGGGGAAAGACGCCTGCAAAAGGGGGATCTGCTGACCCTGGATTTCGGTGCCACCTGCGGCGGCTACCGCTCCGACATGACTCGTACCCTCAGCCTGGGTGACCCGGGCGAGGAAGCCCGCAGGGTATACGCCACGGTGCTGGAGGCTCAGCTGACCGCCTGCCGCGGCCTAAGGGCCGGGATCACGGGTTGTCAAGCCGACGCCCTGGCTCGCGACGTTATTTCCCAAGCGGGGTACGGCCACGCCTTCGGCCACAGTCTCGGCCACGGTGTGGGGTTGGACATTCACGAGGCCCCGGGCCTTTCCCCCAAAAACTCGGAGCCCCTTCCCGAAGGGGCCGTGGTCACGGTGGAACCGGGCATCTATCTGCCCGGAAAATTCGGCGTGCGCATCGAAGACATGGCGGTTTTAAGGGCCGATGGCATAGAAAATCTCACAAAAGCACCAAAAGAATTGATTATTTTATAAAAATCCCTTGAAAAAAATCGGATAATGGGATATAATAAAATGAAAATCGAGCGAATCAGTAAATTTTTTAACTGGAGGATAAACCTATGATTTCTGCAGGTGAATTTCGTAACGGCGTAACTTTTGACATGGACGGTGACGTGTACCAGATCATCGAATTTCAACACGTAAAGCCCGGCAAAGGCGCCGCTTTCGTGCGTACCAAGATCCGCAACGTCATTTCCGGCGCGGTGATCGAGCGCACCTTTAACCCCACCGACAAGTTCCCCCCCGCCTTCGTGGAGCGTCGCGAAATGGAATATCTCTACAACGACGGCGAGCTGTACTATTTTATGGACACCGAAACCTACGAGCAGATGCCCCTGAATGCGGACATGCTGGGCGACGGCTTTGAGTACATCAAGGAAAATACCAACGTGAAGGTGCTGTCCTACAAGGGCAACGTCTTCGGCGTGGATCTGCCTTCCTTCGTGTTGCTGAAGATCACCGAGACCGAGCCCGGCTTCCGCGGCGACACCGCCACCAACGTGACCAAGCCCGCCACGGTGGAAACCGGCGCCGAGGTGAAGGTCCCCCTGTTCATCGATATCGGCGACACCATCAAGATCGACACCCGCACCGGCGAGTATCTGGAGCGCGTGAACGCATAACCCACATTGTTTTCATTTTAAATTTGAGGAGGATTTTTCATGACTTTAAGCGAAAAGGTTGCCTACCTGAAGGGCCTGCTGTCCGCCTATGCCGGCGAACTGGATCCTAAGACGGAAAAGGTCTTTAACGCCATTGCCGACGTGCTGGAGGATACGGCCTTGACCGTGTCTGATCTGGAAGACAAGACCGCCGAGCTGGAGGACTACCTGGAAGAGGTGGACGAGGATCTGGCCGACGTGGAAGATTTCCTGGATGATGAAGACGAAGACGAGGACGACGATTGGGATGAGGATTGCTGCTGCGTCAGCTGCCCCGAATGCGGCGAGGAATTCGTCATGCTGCCCGAAATGTTCGAGGACGATAAGATCATTTGCCCTGCCTGCAACAAGCCCCTGGATCCCGAGGAGCTGGAATGCGGTTGCTGTGGCTGTGACTGCGACGGCGATTGCGAAGACGAGTGTGAGTGCGGCTGTCACTAAGCCCCGCTCCCCTTTCAACAAACAAAAAACGGACGGTCCGCAAGACCGTCCGTTTTCTTTTGCTTTGTCAGTTCAGGTTGATGAGCATCATATACAGCGTCCCCGCCACAGCCGCAAGGGTGCCCACGTTAAACAGGGCGCAAAGGACCACTTGGCGGCGGCTGAGCCCTTCCGTGTCTGCCTGTAAGGGCCTGTCCTTGACTTTCTTCAGCTCCCGCACCCAAAGCACCACCCCTGCCACCGCCATGCCCAGGCAAAGGATCACGTACAGCATAGACACCACGAAGGCAGGCAGAGCCTGTCCGAAGGCCGCCATAAAATCCTCAGCTTGTTGGGGGTCTGGCAGCTCAATTCCCAGCATCAAACGGCTGACCAGGGGGCCCACCACCCCGCCAAAGAAATTGACCAGGGCGTGGAGCAACCAAGTCCGCCGCAGGCTTCCGCTGCGCACGTACAGATAGCCGAACAAAAGCCCGATGAAAAAGGCGTAAAAAAATTGGTGGATATTGCCGTGAAAGCAACCAAACAGCAACGCGGAGATCAAAATCGCCGTTTTTTCTCCATAGGGGCGCAGGCGGTCGATCATCAACTTGCGGAAGAACAGTTCCTCGGCCAAAGGGGCGATCAGCACAGCCATGGCCGCCGTGATCACCCAGCCGGCATCGGTGCTCAGGGCCTGCTCCACGGGGTTGACGATCTGCATACCCGTCAGGCTTCCCAGCAAAGCGGCCAAAGCCAGGGAAAGCCAGTTGCCCCCGTACATGGCCGCAATAGCCATGCAAAAATCCTTGGCCGTTTGGGCGGCGCCCCCCTCGGTGCCCCTTGGGGGCGGAGAGGCAGGCAACCCTATAAAAACACAGGCAGCCAGGGGCAGAGACACGGCATATACCAGCACCGTGGAAACGACCTGGGAGACGGGGGTATTGGCCATGACCTTTGGCAGTAAAAGCACCAACAAAAAGGCCGTCAACAAAAACACCCCGAAAAACACTGCCACGCTGCCGTGCACCCTGGCAAAAGTGCGTCGAGCGCGACGGGTGGTTGCCGCACGGATCTCAGGTTCCATCCGATTCCTCTCCCCTTGCAATCTATTTCGTGAAAAGTCTTTCTTTTTCTGCGCTTATTATACGTTTTTGCCCTTCTTCTGTCAAGTGCGGCAAAAAAATTGCTTCTTCTTCCTTCAAAAGCCTTGCTTTTTCTTCCTTAATGAGATAAAATAATTCAGATAAGATTCTGCTCGAGGCAGAGCTATATTTTGCACACACACGAAAGGACTGTTTGATTATGCAGGAAGCCAAGAAATTCCGCCGCATCGGGGTGCTGACCTCCGGAGGAGACGCCCCGGGTATGAACGCCGCCGTCCGCGCCGTGACCCGCACGGCCCTGGCCCGCGGGGTGGAAGTGATGGGCATTTACAACGGATATAACGGCCTGATCAACGGCGAAATGAAGCTGCTGGACGCCCGCGACGTATCCGATATTCTTCAACGGGGCGGCACCATGCTGTATACGGCCCGCTGTCTGGATTTTAAAACCGAAGAAGGAATGGCCCGCGCCATTGAGGCCTGCCGTGAAAACAAGATCGACGGCATCGTGGCTTGCGGCGGCGACGGTACGTTCCGCGGCGCGCTGGACCTGACTCGCAGAGGCGTTCCCTGCGTGGCGATCCCCTGCACCATTGATAACGATATTTCCTCCACCGACTATTCCATCGGCTACGATACGGCCGTCAACACCGTCATCCAAATGGTAGACCGTCTGGCGGACACCTGCCAGTCTCACCTGCGTTGCTCCGTGGTCGAGGTCATGGGACGCGCCGCCGGTCATATCGCCGCCGATGCAGGCACCGCTACCGGCGCCTGCGCCATTGCCGTGGGCGAGCTTCCCGTGGATATGGACAAGATCGTGGCCCGTGTAAAAGCTTGCAAGGAAGCCGGTCGCCATCATTTCATCGTCATGGTGTCCGAGGGTGCGGGAGTCACCCAAGAGCTGACCGCCAAGATCGAAAAAGAAACCGGCATCGAGACCCGCGCCACCGTGCTGGGCCACGTACAACGCGGCGGCACCCCCACCGTGCGCGACCGTGTGATCGCCACCCGCATGGGTCACAAGGCTGTGGACCTGCTGCTGGAAGGCCGTTCCAACCTGGTCGTGGCTATGCGTAAGGACGACATCACCGCCGTGGATATCGAAGAAGCCCTTCGCATGACCAAGTCCGTGGACCGAAGCCTGATCGAAATGAACGAGGAGATCTCCTTCTGATGGCTTTCTCTTCTTTGATCCCGCAGGCGTATCTGCCCCGCTGGATCCTGGACGAGGAAGGGAAGGTCCTATCTGCCGAGCACACCTCCCACATGCCCTTTTCCCTATCGGAAGGGGAGCGTTTTCCCCTCCCCGATACGCTGTCCGGCGGTGCCGGGGTTTTCCCCCTGCGGGGCAAACTGTTCGCTTACATTCCCCTGGAAAACGGACGGGCCTGCGTCATGGAGGTCAGAAGCCACCCGTTGCTGGCGCATTTGACCGCCCTGGAGCAGGACGGCCAATTGCTCTGCCTTCCCTTACAGCAAACCTACACCGCCGTTAAGGAGCTGGCCGACCGCCTTCCCAAGCACAAAATGCAGTTGGAAACGGTAATGCGCCATTTTCGCAGTCTGTACCGTGCCGATATGCTCTACCGCGAGCACGTCAAGCTGTTGCTTTGTGCCAATACGCCCTCCTGCTACCCCGTTTGCCTCAACGTGCTGTTTGACCAGATGCAAAAGCTGTTGCAAGGGGCCCTGCCCGCCCAGCGGGCACCCGTCACCTTCCGTTTGCCCATGCTTTCTGCCATGGTCAAAGCAGACGAGCTTTCTTTACATCAGGCCTTCTACTTTTTCGTCAGTCATCTACTGGAGCAAGGGCCCTTTACCCTTCGCCTGTCGGAAGACCTGCGGCACACGTACGTCCACTTCGAAGGAGTACAGGCCGAACGGGCTTTGGCCTCAGCGGAAGGCAGTTTTCTCAAGGACGTGGCGGAAAATGCGGCAGGCACTTGTCTGGTGCAGGACAACGGTCTGACCGTCCGCTTCCCCTCCTGCGAGGACCTTTGTGTACGCGCTCCGGGCGACCCGCCCCCAAAAGCATTGTTCAACACGGCTTTCGGCCCTTACTTGGACCTGTAAGCCTGAATCATACAAGACCATTAACCGAGAAAGGGATTGACTTATGTTAAACAGCGAAAAGACCATGGAAAAGATCGTGGCTTTGTGCAAAGGCCGCGGCTATATCTATCCCGGCAGCGAGATCTACGGCGGCTTGGCCAACACCTGGGACTACGGTCCTTTGGGCGTGGAGTTCAAAAACAACGTCAAACGCGCCTGGTGGAAAAAATTCGTGCAGGAATCCCCCTATAACGTGGGCCTGGACTGCGCCATCCTCATGAACCCTCAAACCTGGGTCGCCTCCGGCCACGTGGTCAACTTCAACGACCCGCTGGTAGACTGCAAGACCTGTAAAATGCGCCACCGCGCCGACCAACTTATTGAGGCCTACAACGAAGCCAACGGCATCACCATGAAGGTGGAGGGCATGACCAACGAAGCCATGACCCAATATATCCGCGACAATAACGTGACCTGCCCCGGTTGCGGCTCTTGCAACTTCACCGACATCCGCAAGTTCAACATGATGTTCAAGACCTTCCAGGGCGTAACGGAGGATTCCTCCACCGAGATCTACCTGCGTCCCGAAACGGCCCAGGGCATCTTCGTCAACTTCAAAAACGTACAGCGCACCACCCGCCGCAAGATCCCCTTCGGCGTGGCTCAGGTGGGCAAAAGCTTCCGCAACGAGATCACGCCCGGCAACTTTACCTTCCGCACCCGTGAATTCGAGCAAATGGAGCTGGAATTTTTCTGCGCCCCCGGCACGGATCTGGAGTGGTTTGCCTACTGGAAGGACTATTGCCGCAATTTCCTGCTTGCCTTGGGCATGAAGGAGGAGAACCTCCGCCTGCGCGACCACGAAAAAGAAGAGCTTTCCCACTATTCCAAGGCCACTACCGACTTTGAATTCCTCTTCCCCTTCGGTTGGGGCGAGCTTTGGGGCATTGCCGACCGCACCGATTTTGACCTGAAGTGCCACCAGACCTGCTCCGGCGAAAGCATGGAGTATTTCGATCAGGAAAAGAATGAAAAATATATTCCTTACGTAGTAGAGCCCTCCCTGGGTGCCGACCGCGCCGCCCTGGCCCTGCTGGTGGACGCCTACGACGAGGAAGTGGTGGATGCGGAAAAGAACGACGTGCGCACCGTGCTGCGCCTGCACCCCTTCCTGGCCCCCTACAAGGTGGCCGTGCTACCCCTTTCCAAAAAGCTGGCAGATCCTGCGGGTGAAGTGTACGCCAATTTGGCCAAGCATTTCATGTGTGACTACGACGATGCCGGCTCCATCGGCAAGCGCTACCGCCGCCAGGACGAGATCGGCACGCCCTTCTGCGTCACCTACGATTTTGATTCCGAGACCGACGGCTGTGTCACCGTGCGCGAGCGCGACAGCATGGAGCAGACCCGCTTGCCTATCGATCAGCTTCTTCCCTGGATCCGCGAAAAGCTGGAATTCTAACTTTTCAAACCGAAAAAGACAGAGCCTGCCGCTCTGTCTTTTTTTATTTCTCGGGCCTTTCCAGTTCCGCTCTCAGCTTTCCCAAGGCCGCCTTCTCAATACGGCTGACGTAGGAACGGGAAATGCCCAAGCGCTCAGCCACCTCCCTTTGGGGCTGAGCGCGGGTTTCTCCCAGGCCGTACCTGGCCTCCACGATCTCCCTTTCACGGGGGGAAAGGACCGTTTGCAGAGCCCGTTCCAGGCGCTCGGTGCGCAGCTTCAGCTCGACGACCTCCGTCACCGTATCCTCCGCGCAAATGACCTCCATCAGGGTCAAGGCATTTCCCTCGCTGTCCGTGTCAATGGGCTCGTTCATGGACACCTCCCCGCTGAGCTTTTTGTTGGCGCGAAAATACATCAGGATCTCGTTTTCAATACAACGGGAAGCGTAGGTGGCCAAGCGAGCTCCCTTTCCCCCGGTATAGGTGTCCACCGCCTTGATCAGGCCGATGGTGCCGATGCTCAGCAGATCCTCGCTCTCTGCCCCCGCCCCGGGGTAGTATTTTTTGATCAGATGAGCCACCAGCCTCAAATTGCATTCAATAAGGCGGTTTCGCGCCCCCTCGTCCCCCTTGGCCGCGGCCTCCAGGCAGACCCTTTCCTCAGCGGCGCTTAACGGACGCGGAAAATTGTCTGCGTTGGTTACCCGTAAAAACAGGAAAAACATCCTGGTCAGCCATTGTAAAAGCATCCCGCTTGCCTCCCCTTCGGTTGTTTGAGCCCCATGCTCCATCTTATGAGCTTTTTCTTTCCACGATGCCTCCAAGATTCAAGAAAATTTTCCTCTCATTTTTGGTGATTTATTCACGCCTCTCCCCTTGACGGAAAAAGGCTTTTGTGATATACTTTTGTGTCAGAAGAATCAAGAGGAAAGGGGTTCGGCGAGCCATGCAAAAGCAAAGCTTTTCCCGGGAAATGGGACAAGGCCGTTTTGGCTCCTCCGTTTCCTTTTTCGGCTTCAGCGGCAGCATGCAGCACACCTCCCTCCGCCACGGTACGGCGTTCGTCCGAACCTGTGCAGGGGTCTTTCGTCATTTCATGTAAACGGGTAACCGCCTGGGTCGGTTATCCGTTTCTTTGAGTTTTGCCCCCTGCCGCCGCAAAGCTATTCCCTTTTTTATGAGTTTGGTTTGTTGAATCTTTATTGGAGGAATCGTGATGAAAAAAGCTTATCTGATCCTGGAAAACGGCAAGGTGTTCCAGGGCTTCTCCTGCGGCGCCGAGGGCGAGGTCCGCGCGGAGATCGTTTTTTCCACAGCCATGACCGGCTATTTGGAAGCCTTGACCGACAAAAGCTTTTACGGTCAAGCCGTTGTGCAGACATTCCCCTTGATCGGCAATTATGGGGTCATTCCCGCCGATTTTGAGGCCGACGCGCTGACTCCTGCCGCCTACATCGTGCGTGAGCTTTGCGATTTCCCCTCCAACTTCCGCTGTGAAGGAAAGCTGGACGAGCTGTTGCGCAAGGCGGGTGTGGTAGGCCTTTGCGGCATCGATACGCGCACCCTCACCCGTATTTTGCGGGAGCACGGCACCATGAACTGCCTGATTACCGACGATCCCGCCAAGGCAGACCTTTCCTCCCTGCAAAATCTGCAGCTGAAAGGGGCGGTAGAAGCCGTTTCCTGCCGTGAAAAGCAAGTTTTCGGAGCAGAGGACGCCTCCAAGCACGTAGTCATGCTGGATTACGGCTACAAACGCAGCATTGTGGAAAACCTGGTAAAGCGAGGCTGCCGCGTGACCGTGCTTCCCTGCACCTCCACGGCAGAGGAAGTACTGGCCCTGAAGCCCGACGGACTGATGCTGTCCAACGGCCCCGGCGACCCCACCTTGAACCCCGCCATGGTGGAGGAGCTGAAAAAGCTGCTGCCTCACAAGATCCCCACCTTCGGCATCTGCCTGGGTTACCAGCTGCTGGCCCTGGCCAACGGTGCCTCCTCCGTAAAAATGAAATACGGTCACCGCGGTGAAAATCAGCCCGTTAAGGACTGCTGCACCGGCCGCATCTATATTTCCGCCCAAAGTCACGGCTACGCCATCGACCCCGCCAGTCTGGATCCCCGGATCTGTGAGCAGATGTTCGTCAACGTCAACGACGGCACCTGCGAAGGCGTGCTGTATCATCATATGCCGGCCTTCGGTGTTCAATTCCACCCGGAAGCCTGCGGCGGTCCTTTGGATACGGAATTTCTGTTTGACCGCTTTACGGCCATGATGGCCTAATTACCGAAGGGAGGACGAAAACATATGCCTTTGAATCCTAAAATCAAAAAAGTCCTGGTCATCGGCTCGGGCCCCATCGTCATCGGCCAGGCCGCAGAATTTGACTACGCCGGTACCCAGGCCTGCCGCGCCCTGAAGCAGGACGGCATCGAGATCGTGCTGGTCAACTCTAACCCCGCCACCATCATGACCGATACGGCCGTGGCGGACCGCGTATATATCGAACCGCTGAATCTGACTACCATCAAGCGCATCATTGAAAAAGAACGGCCCGACAGCATTTTGTCCGGCTTTGGCGGCCAGACGGGCCTGACCCTGTCTATGCAGTTGGCCAAGGAAGGCTTTTTGGAATCCCACAACGTGCGCCTGCTGGGGGCCTCTCCCGAAACTATTGACAAGGCAGAGGACCGTCAGATCTTTAAGGACACCATGGAAAGCATCGGTCAGCCCTGCATTCCCTCCAAGGTGGTGACCACGGTGGAGGATGCGGAGGCCTTTGCCGAGGAGATCGGTTACCCCGTGATCATTCGCCCCGCCTTTACTCTGGGCGGCTCCGGCGGCGGCATCGTGTACAACCGCGCCGAGCTGGACGAGATCGCCCGCAACGGCCTGGCCCTGTCTCCCATCACCCAGGTGCTGGTGGAAAAATGCATCTCCGGCTGGAAGGAGATCGAATTTGAGGTCATCCGCGACAGTGCAGATAATGCGATCATCGTCTGCTCCATGGAAAACTTCGACCCCGTGGGCATCCACACCGGCGACAGCATCGTGGTAGCCCCTGCCATGACCCTGGCCGACAAGGAATACCAAATGCTGCGCAGTGCGGCGCTGAACATCGTGCGCGCCCTGGGCGTGGAAGGCGGCTGCAACGTGCAGTTTGCCCTTAAGCCCGACTCCTTCGAATACGCGGTCATCGAGGTCAACCCCCGTGTGTCCCGCTCTTCTGCTCTGGCCTCCAAGGCTACGGGCTATCCCATTGCCAAGGTGGCGGCCAAGATCGCCATCGGCTACACCCTGGACGAGATCAAAAACGCCGTCACCGGCAACACCTACGCCGCTTTCGAGCCCACCATCGACTACGTGGCTTTGAAATTCCCCAAGTGGCCCTTTGATAAATTCGTGTATGCCAAGCGCAACCTGGGCACCCAGATGAAAGCCACCGGCGAGGTCATGTCCATTTCCGACTCCTTCGAATCCGCCCTGCTGAAGGCCGTGCGCGGAGTCGAGATCTCGCTGGACACCCTAAACCTTCCCAAATTCAAAAAGCTTTCCGAAGCAGAGCTTCGCCGCATCGTGCTGGATGCCACGGACGAGCGCCTGTTTGCCGTGTACGAGCTGCTGGTGCGGGGCGTCAGCGTGGAAGAACTCCACGATATGACCAAGATCGACGCCTTCTTCCTCCACAAGCTGCTTAAGCTGGTGCGTTTTGAACAGCGCATCACCGGCAAGCCCCTGGATGAGGATACCTATTACGAGGGCAAGCTGTTGGGTTACCCCGATGCGGCTTTACGCCGTTTCTCCGGCTGTGACCTGCCCGCCCAAGCCAAGCCCCTTTTCCGCATGGTGGATACCTGCGCAGGTGAATTTGCTGCTCAAACGCCTTATTTCTACGGCGTATACAGCCGTCCCGAAAGCGGTTCGGAATGCGAAGCCACCGCTTTTGTGAAGGATAGCAGCAAGCCCCGCGTGATCGTATTCGGCTCCGGCCCCATCCGCATCGGTCAAGGTATTGAGTTTGACTATGCCAGCGTGCATTGCGTCAACTCCCTGCGCCGCTTGGGATATGAGGTCATCATTGTCAACAATAACCCCGAGACCGTGTCTACCGACTTTGACACTGCAGACCGCCTGTATTTCGAGCCCCTTACGGCCGAGGACGTGTTGCCCATTATCGAATTGGAAAAGCCCATGGGCGTCGTAGTGGCCTTCGGCGGCCAAACCGCCATTAAGCTGACCAAGCACCTGAATGCCGCAGGGATCCGCATTTTGGGATCCTCTGCCGACACCATCGACATGGCGGAAGACCGCGAGCGCTTCGACGACCTGCTGGAAAGCCTGGATATCAAGCGCCCCCGCGGCCATACGGTCATGACCGAGGAAGAAGCCTTGAAGGCGGCCAATCTCCTGGGCTATCCCGTGCTGATGAGACCCTCCTACGTGCTGGGCGGTCAGAACATGATCATCGCCTCCTGCAACGAAGACATTATCGAATACATGTCCATCATCCTGCGCCAAAAGCAGGATAACCCCGTGCTTATCGACAAATACTTGCAGGGCATGGAGATTGAGGTGGACGCCATCTGTGACGGAGAGGACATCCTCAGCCCCGGCATTATGGAGCATATCGAGCGTACGGGCGTACACTCGGGCGACAGTATTGCCATGTATCCCGCTCCCCGCATTGACGACCAGCTTTCTCAGCTGATCCTGGAGACCACCGAAAAGCTTTGCCGCGGTCTGAACGCGGTGGGTCTGATCAATTTGCAGTACATCATCCTGCGCGGAGAGCTGTACGTCATTGAGGTCAACCCCCGTGCCTCCCGCACCGTACCCTACCTGAGCAAGGTCACCGGCGTGCCCATGTGCGACCTGGCCACCCGCTGCAGCCTGGGCGAAAAGCTGAAGGACATGGGCTACGGCACCGGTCTGTATCCCCAGTCCCCTTACGTGGCGGTAAAGGTCCCCGTCTTCTCCTTTGAAAAGCTGACGGACGTGGACACCCAGCTGGGTCCGGAAATGAAATCCACCGGCGAAGTGCTGGGCATCGGCAACAATTTGGAGGAAGCCATCTACAAGGGTCTGCTGGCCTCCGGTTGCCAAATGGACCGCAAGGGTTGCGTCTTTATCTCCGTGCGCGACGGCGACAAGTCCGAGATCGCGGATCTGGCCAAAAAATTTGACATATTGGGCTTCGATATCTGCGCCACCGCAGGTACGGCCGACGTACTGGAAAAGGTGGGTCTACGCCCTGCCCGCATCCACAAGATCCACGAGGACAAGGATAACGTTATCAGCCTGCTGGAAAGCGGCCGCGTCAATTACGTCATCTCCACCTCCGCCAAGGGCCGCGATCCCGCCCGCGATAGTGTGAAGATCCGCCGCAAGGCCAGCCTGTTGGGCATTCCCTGCCTGACCTCCTTGGACACTGCAGGTGCCATGGTGGACAGTCTGCTCAGCCGCTACACCCCCTTCAATACTGAATTGGTGGATATTTCCCGCCTGAAAAAGGCTCGCCAGAAGCTTCGTTTCACCAAAATGCACGCCTCGGCCAACGACTATATCTACGTCAACGGCTTTGATTACGAGCTCACCTCTCCCGAATTTTTGGCCATCTACCTGTCCGACCGCCACACCGGTGTGGGCGGTGACGGTGTAGTGGTCATGGGTCCCTCCCAAAACGCCGATGCTTACATCCGTGTGTTTAATCTGGATGGAAGTGAAGGGCGCATGGGCGGTAACGCTATCCGTTGTGTGGCTAAATATCTCTACGACAACGGCATCGTCAAAAAGGACGTTATGCAGATCGAGACCCTCAGCGGCACCAAGGAATGCCGCCTGTTCACCAAAAACGGCCTGGTCTGCCGCGTAACGGTGGATATGGGTCGCGCCATACTGGCTGCAGACAAGATCCCTGTCAACTTGCGGGGTGAGCGTGTGGTCAACCGCCCCGTGACCATCGGCGGTTACCCCTATTCCGTTACCTGTGTATCCATGGGCAACCCCCATTGCGTGGTCTTCTGCGATTGCGTGGATGCCATCGATCTGTCCCGCATCGGTCCGCAATTTGAAAACGACCCCCTCTTCCCCGAGCGGGTCAACGCCAGCTTTGCCGAGCCCGTGGACGACCACACCATTAAATTGCGCGTGTGGGAACGCGGAAACGGCGAGACCCTTTCCTGCGGTACGGGTGCCTGTGCCGCGACCGTGGCGGCTGTGCTCAACGGCTATTGCCCCAAGGGCGAGGACGTGCGCGTACTGCTTCCCGGCGGCGAATTGACCGTCAACTACACCGACGAGCGGGTCACCTTGACCGGCCCTGCGGAAAAAGTGTTCGACGGCGAGGTCGAGATCTAAGTTTTTAAGCAAGGAGGTCTTCGGTAATGGACGTCAGTTTGCTGACCAGCCAAGCCAAAGATGCCGCACTTCGTTTGGCGGCAGCCCCCACTTCTTTAAAAAATGCGGCCCTGATGCATATGGCCGAGGCTTTAGAGGCTAACATTCCGCTGATCCTGCGGGAAAACGGACGGGACCTGGAAAACGCCCGTCAAAACCAAATGAGCGAGGCCATGCTGGACCGCCTGGCCCTTTCGGAAGCACGCATCCGCGACATGGCCGACGGGGTCCGTCAAGTGGCCCGCCTGGCCGATCCTGTGGGCGAGGTAGTGGGGGGCGAACGCCGTCCCAACGGGCTAAACATCCGTAAGGTGCGCGTCCCCTTCGGGGTTATTGCCATCATTTACGAGGCCCGTCCCAACGTCACGGCCGACAGCGCGGCCCTTTGCCTGAAAAGCGGCAACGCCGTGATCCTGCGCGGCGGGAAAGAAGCCTTCCGCTCCAACAACGCCATTGCCGGCATCCTCAGTGCGGCGGTGTGTGAAGCGGGTCTGCCCGAGGCCTGCATTCAAATGGTGTCCGATACGAGCCGCGAAACCGCCAATGCCCTCATGCGCGCCAACGGCGGCATCGACCTGCTGATCCCCCGCGGAGGCGCAGGACTGATTCGCGCCTGTGTGGAAAACGCCACCGTTCCCGTCATTCAAACGGGCACGGGCATTTGCCACATCTACGTAGACGAAAGCGCCGACGAAGCCATGGCCGAGGACATCGTTTTTAACGCCAAAACCTCCCGTCCCAGCGTGTGCAACGCCTGCGAATGCCTGCTGGTACACCGCGGCATTGCCGAAAGCTTTTTGCCCCGCATGAAGCGCCGCTTGGACGAAAAGCAGGTTGAACTGCGTTGCTGTCCCTCTTCGGCGGCTATTTTGGGCGGTGCCCGTGCAGCCACCGATGCCGATTACGACACGGAATTTTTGGATTATATCCTGGCCGTCAAGGTGGTGGACAGCGTGGAGGACGCCATCTCCCACATTAACCGCCACGGCACAGGCCACAGCGAATGTATCGTGACCCATAGCTTGGATAACGCTCGCCTGTTTCAGCTCACCGTGGATGCGGCGGCCGTGTACGTCAATGCTTCCACCCGCTTTACCGACGGCGGCGAATTCGGCCTGGGGGCAGAGATCGGCATCTCCACCCAAAAGATGCACGCCCGCGGCCCCATGGGCCTGCGAGAGCTGACCTCTTGTAAATACCTCATCGACGGAGACGGTCACGTCCGTTAAAAGTCATTTTTTTACAAGCCTTCGTGTGTGATGCACGAAGGCTTTTTTTTGCCTGTTTTTTCATGTTATATTTCCCCTCGGGAGCGAAAAAATAATCACGGCACATCTGTTTTTTATGTGCACATCTTCAGAAAGGATCTTTTCCATGATGAAAAAAATCTCGGTTCTGCTGGTCTGCCTGCTGATCTTCGCCTTCAGTTGCAGTGCGGCAGGGCTCTATGAATTCACCGAGGACAAAATGGGCGAAGGCTATTGGCTCAATTGGGGCGCGCCTCAAAAACAAACCGACGGATCCTACCTGCTGACCACGGAAGGGGGCGGCATCGGCGCCTTTGGGGATAAGGACGGCATTTTCAACAAAGAGGTGCGCATGAATATGCGCATTCGCTTTGGCGATTGGGGCATTATCACCTTCCGCGCCAAGGAGGCCGACCGAGGGGTCGGCGCCGGCCAACAGGGCTACGGTGTCACCTATGCCAACGAGGGAGGACAGCCTATTTGGTACCTGACCAAATGGAAGCTGGACGGCACCTCCGAGCCCATCACCGCCCAAAGCACCGTCAAGGACGCCATGGAGAACAAATACGGCCTGGCAGGGGGACACGCTATCATCTACCCCCAAAGCAGCGAGCAATATTACGACTACCGCGTGGGCGTATTTAACGAAAATAACGGCGTGCGCATCACCTTCAAGATCAATGACGAGCTTCTTTGGGACGTGACGGATACGGACAACCCCTTCACCGAGCCCGGGTATATTTTCTTCCAGTCCTCTGCCGATTGGCGATTCATGCCCGTGGCCAAACCGGAGGATCCCCTGCCCACTCAACCCAATGAGACCGTTCCCGCTCCCGCACCTACCCTTCCTCAAACGGGAGGCACCTCCTCTGTGCTGATGGTCAGCGGGGCATGCTGTTTGCTGGGCAGTTTGCTCTTTGACAAACGAAAAAAGTCCTCGTAAAGGGAAAAAGCGGCATCAAACGTGCCGCTTTTTTCTTACATGATGGATTTGTAGATCTTGACTGCCGGCTCCGTGCCCGAGGGACGTATCAAAAGGCGGGTGCGGCCGGAATAATAAGCCAGCATATTGCTTCGCAGGGGGTCACAGCGCTGAGCGTAATCCTCCCGCCGGTCAATGGGATAGCCGCGGAATACCGCAGGGGCGTGGTCGCGCAAATGTTGCACGTAGGCGTCTCCCTCCATATTCACCCGCAAAACGGTGGTATCATCCCAGGCAAAACCATAGGTGCGGTACAGCTCCTCCAGGGCCATGGGCAGCGTATAGCTCCGCCGAAGGTGGTAATCCGCCGCCTCAGCCAACAAAAGAGCCGCCGCGGCAGCATCCTTTTCGCGGCAGTAGTCCCCGGCCAAAAAGCCACCGCTTTCCTCAAAGGCCAGCAGTAATCTTTTGTCAGCCAGGCGGTCAACCGCCTCGGTCACGTGGCGAAAACCCGTCAGGGTATTGATACAGCTGACCCCGTGCTCCAAACAAATGCGGTCAGCCAAAGGGGTGCTGACCACCGATTTGACCACCAGGCAGGAAGAGGGATCTTTTTCAAAGCGAAGCAAATAATCCAACAGTAAAAGCCCGATCTGATTGCCGCTGAGCCATTCGTAGTTTTCTTCCCCGTTCCAAACCGCTCCCAAACGGTCTGCATCCGGGTCTGTGGCCAACAGTAAATGCTCGTCGTCGGCCTCGTTAAGCAGCTGGATAAAGGCGTCGGGCTCTTCGGGGTTGGGGACCTCCAATCCCGGAAAGCTTCCGTCTCCCCAAAGCTGACTTTTTACCCCGCGCAGGTCGATCCCTGCTTGGCGGAACAAGGTGGGAACCACGCTTTGGCCCGTGCCGAAAAGGGGGGAATAGAGCACCCGCGTTTTCACGTTCTCCCTGCGCCGTCGCAAAGCCAGCACAGCCCGAAAATACCCCTGCCAGATCTCAGCCCCCACCCAGTGGATCCTCCCCTCGCTCAGGGCGTTCCAAAAATCCTCTTGCGTGCTGCTTTTTCCGCCAGCCCATTTTTCCGCCACCGGGCGGCTTACGTCCTCCCCTACCTGAGCCCCTTGGGGGCCGTACAGCTTAAAGCCGTTGTACTCCTTGGGATTATGGGAGGCCGTGATGTTCACCCCGCCCACACAGCCCAGCTGTCGGATGGTAAAGCTCAACAACGGAGTGGGCGCAGGTTGAGAAAAAATGAATACCTCAAAGCCCTGCTTGGCAAAGGCCGCCGCCGTCACCTGGGCAAAGGCCAAAGAGTTTTGCCTTGTGTCGTAGGCCACCGTCACCCGTCTGCCTTCGCCGTGGATCTGCGCCAACACCCGAGCCGCTGCCCAAGCCAAGCGCGACACCGTTTGCTCGTTTAACCTCTCCTCCCCCTCGCCCATGAAGGCGCGCACCCCTGCCGTACCGAATTTCAATGCCATGATCTTCATTCCTTTCTTTGTTTTTGCCTCTTATTCCTTATTTTTCCTTGCTTTCAAGGGGAATATTCTTGACTTTTCAGGCAAAAGCGAATAAAATAAAAGAATCAAAGAACATGTGACCGTTGCGCCGCAAGTCCTGCTTGCCCGCTTCGGATCCTGCCAAAGGAGGCCTTCCCCTGAGCGAGCTGTATTTTGACAACGCCGCCACCATGCCCTCCTCCCCCACGGCAATAAACGCCGCGCTGGAGATCCTGCAGGGTGGGTACGGCAATCCCTCCGCTGCCCACGGCGCAGGCTTAAGGGCCGAGGCCCGTTTGAGGGAAGCCCGTAAACAGGTATGTGCCTTGGCAGGTTGCCGCGAGGACGAGCTGTTTTTCACCTCCGGTGGCACGGAAAGCAATAACCTTTGCTTGCTGGGCGCAGTGGAAGCCATGCGTCATAAGGGCAAGCGCCTCATCGCCTCCGACAGCGAGCATCCCAGCGTGCTGGAACCCCTCAAGCGCTTGGCCAACAAAGGCTTTGAGCTGGTCCTTCTTCCCACCCGCGGGGGAGTGCTGGATCTGAAGGCGTTGGAGGAGGCCTTAAACGAGGACACCGTTTTGGTCAGCATACAGGCTGTCAACAGCGAAACGGGGGCCGCCTACGATCTGTCTGCCGTGGCTGAGATCCTGCGGCGCCGCCAAAGCCAAGCTCTGTTCCACACGGATGCGGTGCAGGCTTTGGGAAAGATTCCCCTGCAGCTTTCACGTTTGGGTGTTCATTTAGCCTCTTTTTCTGCCCATAAGCTGGGCGGTCTGCCCGGAATTGGGGCCGTATACGTACAAAAGGGCTGCCGCATCAGCCCGCCTTATTTGGGCGGCGGCCAGGAGAACGGCCTTCGCAGCGGCACGGAAAATTTGCCCGCCATTGCCGCTTTCGGTGCGGCGGCAGAGGAAGCCCGTTTGCAATGGGCCTACCGTTTGGAAAATGCCCAACGGGTGCGCCAAGTATTTTTGGACCGCCTGAGTGGCTTTGAGCAGGTGCATTTTCACCTTCCTCCCCACGCCAGTGTCTACATTCTTAATCTCTCCCTGCAGGTCCTCCCTTCCGAGGTCATGCTCAACGCCCTTTCTGCCAAAGGGGCCTTCGTTTCCGCAGGCTCCGCCTGCTCCTCCCGCAAAAAAAGCGCCGGCTCCGTGCTTCGTGCCTTCGGCGCCCCCGCCTCACAGCTGGACCATGCCCTGCGCTTCAGCTTTGGCTATCAAACCACCCCCCAAATGGCCCACGAGCTTTGCGATCTGCTGGTGGAGCTGTTTTTGTCCCGTTAGGGGTTATTTTCTGAAAAGGACGGTTTTTCATGACTTCTGATTATCGCATCAACCGCTACGATGCCCTTTTTGCAGCCCGCGCGGGCTTTGCCCCCCTTCGCTACGCCATGCCCGTCATTTTATTTGTCCTTTCTATGTTCACCCGCTTTGCCATGCAGGGCTGGCGCAACACCGTGGCTTTGCAGGGCACCCATGAGGAAGAGGTGATCCTGCCCACTCTTCCCGTTTGGCCCTTTTTGGTGGCCTGGCTGGTGCTGACCGCCCTGTGGGTCTTTTTCTCTCGGGTGCGGCTGAGCTGGGGTCGGCGCATTCCCGAGGGCGGCACCATGAGCGTTTCCTTCTCTGACGAGGGGTTGACCTATTCCTACAACCACGATTCCTACCGTTGCGAAGGCTTTTACGCCACCCGGGCCGTGCTGTTTGCCCGCGAGCACCGCAAATATTTCGCCCTGTACACGGCGGACGGCCGCGTGATGATCATTAAAAAAGCCATGACTCCCTCCGATTCCCTGCAGGCGGACGATGAGATCTCCTCCTGGCTGGAACGGCACGTGCGCAAATTTAACATTTCCTACGACAAAGTATAAGGAGGCCCCCTTTTTATGATGAAATGTCCTTTCTGCGGCTATGCGGAATCCAAAGTGGTAGATTCCCGCCCCGCACCCGAGCGCGGGGGTATCCGCCGCCGTCGCGAATGCTTGGAATGCGGCAAGCGCTACACCACCTACGAGGTCATTGAGGCCTTGCAGATCGTGGTGCGCAAACGCGATGGTTCTCAACAGCCCTTTGACCGCGCCAAGCTCATGCGCAGTATTCTTCGCGCCTGCGAAAAGCGTACCGTAAAGCTGGAGCAGATCGAGCATATCGTGGACAGCATCGAAAGCTCTTTCCAAAACAATTTCCGTGCAGAGGTCACCAGCACCGAGATCGGCGAAGAGGTACTGCGCCATTTGCGCACCCTGGACAAGGTGGCCTACGTGCGCTTTGCCTCCGTGTATCACCAATTTACCGATTTGGAATCCTTTGCCAACGAGCTTCGCCGTCTGAGCGACGAGCAAAACTGATATGGCCTGCCTGTATTTGGTGGCCACTCCCATCGGGAATTTGGGGGATATTTCCCCCCGCGCCCTGGAAACGTTGGCCGCCGCCGACTTTATTGCCGCCGAAGACACCCGTGTGACCCGCCGTCTGCTGATGCATTTCGGCATCGACAAGCCCGTGGTGAGCTACTACGAATTCAATAAGGAACGCAGTGGTGAGGCAATCTTGGCCCGTTTGCTGGCAGGCGAAAGCTGTGCCTTGGTCAGCGATGCGGGCACCCCTGCCGTTTCAGACCCCGGCGAGCCCCTGGTGCGCCTTTGCGTTGCTCACGGCATTCAGGTCACGGCTATTCCCGGGCCCTGCGCCGCCATTTGTGCGCTGACCCTGTCGGGCCTGGATACCTCCCGTTTTCTTTTCGAAGGCTTTTTGCCTACGGATAAAAAAAGGCTGGAGGAGCGCTTGACTTGCCTGACCCGCCATACCTGCACCTTTATTTTGTATGAAGCCCCTCACCGCCTGTTGCGCACCCTGGAGGCCCTGGCCTCCTGTTTGGGAAGCCAACGGCGCATCGCCGTATGCCGCGAGCTGACCAAGCTGCACGAAGAGGTTTTGCGCCTTACCTTAGGTGAGGCCGTGGCTCATTTTACCCAACGGGAGCCGCGGGGCGAATTTGTGTTGGTGCTGGAAGGCGGTGTTCCCCCCAAGGAAGCCCCCTTTTGGGAAGCCATGAGCGTGCAGGAGCACATAGCCCACTACGAACAACAAGGGCATACGCGGATGGAGGCTGTCAAGCAAACAGCCAAGGACCGCGGTGTCCCTAAAAACGAGATCTATATGCAAACTCTGCGCTGACTTTCCCCAACACACCTGATAAAAAGGAGAAACAAACTCATGAGACCCACCCTCAAATGCCTGGCTTTGATTCTGGTTGCCTGCTTTGCCCTGACCACCTTTTGCGGTTGTGCCTCTTCTGCGGCCATCCGGGTAGGCAAAATCGCCATCAGCGAAAACGACTATTTTTACTGGCTTCTTTCTTATAAGATGAGCCAGCTGCAAAATGTCGGCGGCACGGTAGAGGAAGGCTTTTGGGACACCCCGGTGTCCGAAGGCATCACCGTGGCCGACAGCATCAAAACGGCGGCCATTGATCAGGCCGTTACCTTTGCCGTCACGGATTACCTGTTTGAGCAAGAGGGCCTGTCCTTCACCTCTGAAGAGCTGACCGAGATCAACAAGGAGATCTCCTCGGCCCAGGCCTCCTCCTCTTTTGCCTCTACGCTGAAAAAATTCGGCATTTCCTCCTCCGACTACACCCGTATGTATTACCAGCAAAAGCGCTATTATAAAGTGTTTGCCAACCATTTTGGCACCGAAGGTCTGACCCCCGTGACCGACGAGGCGGTGCGCCAATTCTACGAGGACGAATACGTGCGCGTCAAGCACATCCAGCTGAAGCTGGTAGATAGCGCCGGCAAGGCTTTGGACAGCGCCACAGTGGCCGCCAAGCGCACTCAGGCTCAAACCCTGCTGGCAGAGGCCCTTTCTGCCTCGGCCGAGGATTTTGACGCCATGATCAGCGAATACAGCGAGGATAGCGGCAAATCCACCTATCCCGAGGGCTATATCTTCAACAATACCATGTCCTTCCCCAAGGAATTTATGACCGCCTCCTTTGAGATGGAGGTGGGCGAGGTACGTTTGGTGGAAACCTCTGCGGGGCTTCACATCCTGCGCAAGGAAGCCCTGGAGCCCGATACTTACCTGACCGACACCCGCCTTACCCAGATCAAAGCCGCCTATGCTCAACAGCAATTTTCCCTGCTTGTCAAGGAAAAACGCGAGGAATTAGGCGTCACCTTCAACGAAAAGATCCTGAACAAATACAACGTAGCCACCATTACGTATCTTTCCTGAATCCCCTCGTGGTAAAAAAGCATCCCCCCTACAGAGCAGCAAAAAACTGTCTGTAAAAAATACAACAAAAAAAGCACTTGTGTCACGCTTGACACAAGTGCTTTTTTATATCCGTACGGAATGAAACAGAGCTCATTGAAAGCATTGGGCATATTTGGGATTTTGGCGAATCTTCTCCACAACATCCTTCCGAAAGGTTCGCAGTTTATTTTTCCAAAAATCGTCCCCGAGCGGGGGAAGCTCTTCTTTGTTGATCTTCGGTAACGCCGCAACCAACGGAGCAGAATATCTATATTCCCCTTCATCTCGAATACCCTCGTATTGTTTGCAATGATCAAAGCCTTTATCGAAGTAATTCAGAATGTTTTCCATACTGCCGTTATTGTCCTCTTCGTAGCCGACCAAAATCAAATACAAATTTCCCATATCCCAATGCCAGCTTCCGCACCTGCCGTCAATAAAGACCGTTTCATAAAGCTGAATAACCGCCAATAGGATCTGTCTGCCGTATTCAGAGGAAAATACCTCAGGTCTTGTAGCTACGGCTTCGGAAATGGCCAACCGAAGATTTGAAAGAAGAACCATGATTCTTTCCTCTTGATATCTTGCTTTTTCTTCACCGACAGTTGCCATAGGTAACAGTAGTTCCTTGGAAATAACCACCGCATTTTGACCGTTGGCGAGGGCTTTCGCTTTGTCATATTCGCCCATTCGGCAATAAAGAGGTGTCAGTTGACGAATGGCGATCTCATAATCTTGTGGAGACGGATTCGATCTCAAAAGCCTTTCATAAACCCGCATGGCCTCTTGCCAATAAATATTTTGTGAATTGTATTCAACATCATCTTCTATAATACCCGATGAACGGGAAGGCTGCCCTTTGACTCCGTATGTGTTATATCCCCACATATGAAGTGCTTGGGCCAGCTTCAAAAGGATCTTTGGTTCATTAGGAAATTCTTCCGAAGCATCCCGAAGCATTTTGATGCAATCTCCAACGTCCTTCGATAAGCTTCCCGGATACATCGTCATTCCCTGCCTTGCAAGAACCTCCGTAGCCGCATCAAGAATGTGCTTGATCGTTTCTTCCCGTTCGTCGTGATACCCGAACAGCTCATCAATGGAAATGTGAAAATAATTGGCGATAGCGGGGATCATCTCCATATCGGGATAACTCCCTCCCGACTCCCATCGCGACACAGCCTGCGCGGTTACACCGAGTGCCTCTGCAAGATGATCTTGTGTGCGCCCGTCACGGCGGCGAAATTCTCGGATTCTATTTCCCAAGTTCAGTTTCATAAAAGTTCCTCCATCAAACAGTTTTCACCGGTGTGCTTACATTATAGCGCATATGTATGAGAAAAACAATGATCAAATATTTGTTGTTCCCTCAACCGTTGTTTGATTTTTTAATCCATAAAAATACAA
Organism: Clostridia bacterium; assembly: GCA_017507855.1. Classification (GTDB taxonomy): domain Bacteria; phylum Bacillota; class Clostridia; order Oscillospirales; family RGIG5554; genus RGIG5554. Next base: position 134,207 of record JAFWAE010000026.1, on the reverse strand, counting down.
TCGAACTCACAGTAGCCTTTTTTATTTTTTTAAAAAACTTTTACTTTCCCCTTGACAGCTAAGGAAGAATATGGTATATTCCAAGTGTACTATGTATCATAGTACACTATACAGTAGAAGGAGGAGGACATTTTGCTCATCATTGATCGCAATACCTCCATACCCGTTTATGAGCAGATCATTCGCCAAATGGAGCGCCTGATTCTGGCCGGGGTCTATCCCCCCGGAGCACCCCTGCCCTCCGTACGCACCCTGTCCCAAAACCTGGAGATCAACCCAAACACCCTGCAAAAGGCCTTTGCAGAATTGGAAATGCGGGGCATTTGCTTCAGTGTGACAGGTACAGGGCGCTTTGTGGCAGAGGACGCCAAGGAACGTTTGCGCAATGAGGCAGACCCTCTGTTGGCACAGCTGGATGCTCTTTGCTCGCGCTTGCTGATGCTGGGCTTTGACGAGGAGGCTCTGCTGGCCCGCATCCGCGCTTTAAAATCCGAAAAGGAGGCTGATCTTCATGATTGAGGCCATAAACCTGGAAAAGAAATTCAACAAAAAAACTGCCCTGGAAAAGCTGAATTGCCGGATTCCGGACGGTTGTGTATACGGCCTGATCGGCGCCAACGGTGCAGGCAAAAGCACCTTTATGCGCCTGATTGCAGGCGTATACCGCCCGGACGGCGGCACCGTGACCTTGGACGGTGCCCCCATTTATAACAACCCGCAAGCCAAAAATCAACTGCTCTTCGTCCCCGACGACCTGTATTTTCTTCCTCAGGCCAACATGCAGCGCATGGCAGATTTCTACCGCGCCTTCTACCCCGCCTTTTCCACCGAACGCTTTGCATCCCTGACGGAAGCCTTTGGGCTGAATCCCAAAGCCAATCTGAATTCCTTTTCCAAAGGAATGCGCCGCCAGGCCGCCATTATTCTGGCCTTGAGTGCCATGCCTCGCTATATTCTGTTTGACGAGACTTTCGACGGACTGGATCCCGTCATGCGAAGCTTAGTCAAGCGGGTCATTTACAGCGACGTGGAGGAGCGCGGGGTGACTGCGGTCATCTCCAGCCACTCTCTGCGAGAACTGGAGGTCACCTGCGATCAACTGGCCCTTTTACATCAGGGAGGCATCGTATTTGAAAGCGAAGTGCAAAGCCTGCAGACCGCCCTGTTTAAGATCCAGATCGCCTTTTCCCACGAATTTGACGAAAAAGCCGTCTTCCACGGCATTCAGGTGCTGGAGATCACCCGTAGCGGAAGCGTAGCCAACGCCATCGTGCGGGGCGAACGGGAGCAGGTGCGCGCCGCCTTGGCCGCCCTGTCCCCGGTGCTGTTGGAGATCCTGCCCCTTTCCCTGGAGGAGGTCTTCGTTTACGAGACCGAGGCCTTAGGCTATCGCTTCGGCGACCTGTTACAATGAAGAAGGGAGATGCTTTATGAAAAAACAATACAGACCTACCCCCTTTTCCGAATTATTGCGCCGTTTGATGCTTTGCGGTCTGGTGTGCACCTGCATTCTTACCGCCGTTTCCTTTCTGATCCCCCTCATCAGCGCCCTGGCGACCTCCGGTCATTCTCCGGCAGACAGCTTCAACTCCCCCACGGCTGCCCAACTTCACGCAATCTTAGCCCCCGTGGCCGGCCTGACCGCTGTAACGGCGGGTCTGGCCTTACCTTATACAGCCTTTTCCTGGCTGAATAAGCGCCGTTCCTCCGATTTTATGCATCCCCTTCCCGTGCCGGCCCATAAAATGTTTTGGTTGCATATGGGGGCTGTGTTTGCATGGATCATCGTCATCTTTCTTTCCTCCTTTTTGGCCTTCGGCCTGGGATGCCTGCTCTTCGGCGCTTCCACCCAAGGCTTTTGGGGGAGCTTCCTCCTTCAAACGGCTAAATTGATCGCCTCCGCCGTTTTGTTTGCCTCCTGTGCCGCAGCCGCATGCGCGGTAACGGGCACGCGCCTGGCCAACCTCACCGTAACCGTTATTTTTCTGTTTTGGCCGGCCTTTTTATACGGCGGGTTTTCCCTGGCCTTTTACGCCCGCGCCGAATTGATCCCCACTACGGAGGCCACGCTTTTACTGCCCGTCGTGCATAATCTTTCCATTAATCTGCCCGGCGGATTGGCGGATCTTCTTCTCGGTTTTTCCAACGTGTACGACTCCGGCTCTGCCGCTTTCGGCTGGACTTCTGTGGGAGTCTCCCTGCTGTATGCCGCCGTTTGGGTAGCCGTGGGCACTTGGCTGTACCATCGGCGGCTCTCTGAAAGTGCCGGACAAGCCTCCCCCACTCATTTGATTCAGCATCTCATTCGCTGTGCGTTGACCTCCCCTGTACTGCTCCTGCCTGCCTTTCTCTTGGCCGCAGAACGAACTCCCTTGATCGAGATTTTAGATTCTGAAAGCATGGCAGCCTTGGTAACTCTGCTGGCTGTCACCGCCATTTTCTATTTTGCCTACGAGATCATCAGCACCCGTTCCTTTAAGCGCTTACTTCCCTCTGCCGCAGTTTTTATGGTACTTCCGCTGGCCGCAGTACTCATCGGCACAGGCACAGCCGCCATCTCCGATATGGTCCTCAATCATACCCCGCCCCGCGAGGATTTGCATACCGTATATCTGATCCCCGAACGGGATCAGAGGGATAACCGCGCCGAATACTGGACGCTCTCCCTTTCTCGAATCCCCTTGCAGAACAGGGAGTTGTTAAACCACTGCCATCTGGCACTGAATGTCAGCGTCAGCCGTGTGCTGGCAAACCAATCTCTGAATCAAGGTGTTCCCCTGACCCTTTCTTTCCGTTACGGTCACAGTTCCATGTCCCGTGTTGTGTATTTTGATTCTTTTTCCGATCTGTACGAGTTGTTGGTAAAAAGTGAGTCTGCTCTTGAGGCTCTGCGCCGCACTCCCTCCGTCGGAGAAATTGAATCCGTAAGCTTGAACACCTCCGATTTTATTTTGGATGAGGAAGCCAAACTGGCCATTTGGGCCATGCAACAAAAACAGATCCAAGGCTTTACGGCCACAGAGCTGTATAATTATTATTTCACCAACAAGTACACGTCCTCAAACCCCAAGTTAACACTGCGAGGCACCACGACGGAAGGAGACGTCTTTTACCAGCAATATCCCCTCACAGGCGAGGCCTTGAGCTACTATAATACCACCTCCGAGGAGTTGACCTCCCAATACTTGCTTTCTCTGTCTGAGGGTCTGCTGAACGGAAAGCTTTGCTGGGACGGATACGTGGAGATCAACGGAAAAGGCTTTACTTTAAGCTACGAGATCCTTTATTCCAAAACCGGCAGGGATGAATATCAGCCCAATTCGTATAGCATAGCAGTGGCGAGAGCCCTGTTCAATCAAGGAAAATCCCTGCGCCGCGCCACGGGAAAAAGCGAGCCTCATCTGCTGTTGCACATTTATCATATTGCCCACAATGGCGAAGACTACTCCAAGGATCGGAACATGGTGGATCAGCTTTTATATTTACCTCAAGCAGAACTGGATCAACTCCTTGATACTCTGCAAGAAAAGAATCATTAAATTTTTTCACACAAAAAACCCCCGATTTGAAATCGGGGGTTTTTCTATGGGTTTATTCGGGGTTGCCCTCTACGGGAGCGTAGGTGGGAATCACTTCCACCTCGTTGTAGGACTGAATGCCCGTACCCGCAGGAATCAGCTTACCGATGATCACGTTTTCCTTCAAGCCGATCAGGTAGTCGGTCTTGCCCTTGATGGCCGCATCGGTCAGCACACTGGTGGTCTGCTGGAAGGAGGCCGCGGACAGGAAGGAATCTGTAGCCAGAGAGGCCTTGGTGATGCCCTTCAGCACGGGCATACCCACGGCTTCACGCAGCTCGGTCTCTCCGTTTTCAATACGGCGGCGGATCTCGGCGTTGGCAGCCTCAAACTCGGCCACATCCACCTCGGACAGGGGCAGCAGGCCCGTGTCGCCCGGATCGTCCACGCGCTTCTTGCGGAACATCTGGCGCACGATAACCTCCACGTGCTTGTCGTTAATGTCAATGGCTTCCATACGGTAGATGCGCTGTACCTCGCGGGTAATGTAGTCAAAGACCTTCTTCTTACCCACTTCTTCGTTACCGCCGTTTTCGGCCTCACCGAAGATATACAGCAGATCCTGAGGTGCAATGGCACCCTCGGTCAAGGGTTGACCCTTCTTGACCTGCTCGCCGTTGGTCACGATAATGCGGCGACCGAAGGGGATCAGCGTCTCGTACACTTCGCTTTCGCCTACGATGCGCGCCTTGTGAGCCTTCTTTTCCTCCACCAGCTCCAACGTACCATCGATCTCGGAAACGATGGCGCTGTTCTTGGGACGGCGGGCTTCAAACAGTTCCTCAACACGGGGCAGACCCTGCGTAATGTCGGAGCTGGCAACACCACCGGTGTGGAAGGTTCTCATGGTCAGCTGGGTACCGGGTTCGCCGATGGACTGAGCGGCAATGATACCCACAGCCTCGCCCACGTTTACGGGGCGGTTCATGGCCAGGTTCAAGCCGTAGCATTTGGCGCACACGCCGTGACGGCAACCACAGGTCATCACAGAACGCACGTACACTTCTTCAATGCCGGCATCCACGATACGGTCAGCCAGCTCGGGAGTGATCATTTCGTTACGGGCTACCAGCAGCTCGCCGGTTTCGGGATGCGCCACGTCGGCGGCCGCGTAACGGCCCACGATGCGCTCACGCAGCTTTTCAAGCAGCTCGCGCCCGTCGCGGATATCCTTGACCCAAATGCCCTGATCCGTGCCGCAATCCTCTTCGCGCACGATCACGTCCTGAGCCACGTCTACCAAACGGCGGGTCAGGTAACCGGAGTCGGCGGTACGCAGAGCCGTATCGGACAGACCTTTACGGGCACCACGGGCGGCAACGAAGTATTCGATAACGTCCAAGCCCTCTCGGAAATTGGCGCGAATGGGACGCTCAATGATACGACCGGTGGTAGAGCTCATCAAACCACGCATACCCGCCAACTGACGAATCTGGTTCATAGAACCACGGGCACCGGAATCGAACATCATGAAAATGGGGTTAAAGCGGTCCAGGTTTTCCTTCAGGGCCTGGGTCACGTCGTTGGTGGTCTGCTCCCAGATCTTCACCACGCGCTTATAGCGTTCTTCGTCAGTCAGCAGACCTTCTTCAAACATTTCCTTGACCTCTGCAACGTCGGCCTCGGCCTTGGCAATAAGCACCTTTTTCTGAGCAGGCACGGTCATGTCTGCCACAGAAATGGTCAAAGCACCCTTGGTGGAGTACTTGAAGCCCATCTCCTTGATCTTATCCAGGATCTCGGCGGTCTTGGCAGTTCCGTGCACCTCGATGCAGCGGGCAATGATCTCGCCCAGCTTCTTCTTGGTGGTGGTAAAGGTGATCTCCAGATTGAAGTAATTTTCTTCCTTGCTGCGATCCACAAAGCCCAGATCCTGGGGAATGTTTTCGTTAAACAGCAAGCGACCTACGGTAGCATCGATGATGTGGCTTTCCATGACACCGTTGCGCTCCTTGGTCACGCGTACACGGATGGGGGCGTGCAACGTGCAGCCGCCGGACTGGTAGCAAAGCAGAGCCTCTTCGGGATCGCGGAAATATTTGCCGCTGCCCAAGTCGCCCTCCTTCAGGCTGGTCAGGTAGTAGGAGCCCAATACCATGTCCTGAGTGGGCACGGTTACGGGACGGCCGTCCTGAGGCTTGAGCAGGTTGTTGGCAGACAGCATCAGGAAACGGGCTTCAGCCTGCGCTTCTGCAGACAAAGGCACGTGTACGGGCATCTGGTCGCCGTCAAAGTCGGCGTTAAAGGCGGTACATACCAGGGGGTGCAGCTTAATGGAACGGCCTTCCACCAGCACGGGTTCAAAGGCCTGGATACTCAGGCGGTGCAGGGTGGGTGCGCGGTTCAGCAGAACGGGATGCTCCTTAATGACCACTTCCAAAGCGTCCCAAACCTCATCCTTGACCCGCTCTACCTTCTTTTTGGCATCGCGAATATGAAGGGCTTGGCCGGTTTCCACCAAGCGCTTCATGACGAAGGGCTTGAACAGCTCCAGGGCCATTTCTTTAGGCAGACCGCACTGATAGATCTTCAGGTTGGGGCCTACCACGATAACGGAACGGCCGGAATAGTCGACACGTTTACCCAGCAGGTTCTGACGGAAGCGACCCTGCTTACCCTTCAGCATGTCGGACAGGGACTTCAGTGCACGGTTATTGGGGCCGGTCACGGGGCGGCCGCGACGGCCGTTGTCGATCAGGGCGTCCACCGCTTCCTGCAGCATGCGCTTTTCATTGCGCACGATGATCTCGGGAGCGTGCAGCTCCAACAGCTTTTTTAGGCGGTTGTTACGGTTGATCACGCGGCGGTACAGATCGTTCAGGTCACTGGTGGCGAAACGGCCGCCGTCCAGCTGTACCATGGGACGGATCTCCGGCGGGATCACGGGCAGTACGGTCATGATCATCCACTCGGGACGGTTTCCGGACTGCAGGAAGGCTTCCACCACTTCCAAGCGCTTCAGCAAGCGGATGCGCTTTTGGCCGTTGCTGTTTTCCAATTCCTCGCGCAGCTCTTTTTCCAGCTGCTCCAGGTCCAAACGCTCCAGCATTTTGCGCACGGCGTCGGCACCCATGCCGGCTTCGAAGTCGTTTTCGTACTTCTCGCGCATTTCGGTGTATTCGCGCTCGCTGAGCAGCTCACCGGTCTTCAGGGGCGTATCGCCGCCGTCAATCACGATGTAAGCGGCAAAGTAAATGACCTTTTCCAGCAAGCGGGGAGAAATATTCAGGATCAGACCCATGCGGGAAGGAGTGCCGCGGAAATACCAGATGTGGGACACGGGCGCGGCCAGCTCGATGTGGCCCATACGCTCGCGGCGCACCTTTTTGCGGGTAACTTCCACACCGCATTTTTCGCAGATCTTCCCCTTATAGCGCACGCGCTTATATTTGCCGCAATGGCACTCCCAGTCTTTGGTAGGTCCAAAGATCTTTTCACAGAACAGGCCGTCCCTTTCAGGCTTCAGGGTGCGGTAGTTGATGGTCTCCGGCTTTTTGACCTCGCCGTAGGACCAGGAAAGGATCTTTTCCGGAGATGCCAGGCCGATGCGGATCGCATCAAACTCCACATGACCGGCAGAGGCTTCCGTTTGCGTCTGGATCTCGTTCAGTTCATCCATGCTCGTTAATCTCCTTCCTTATTCGTCCTCTTTATCCAAGGTGAACTGCCCGTCCAGGATCTCGTCGTCCACTTGGAATTTGGAAAATTCTTCTTCAATAAAGGCGTCGTCGTCGCTGACGTCGTCCAGCTCGTCCTCCAGACCGTCGTCCAAAGGCTCTTCGTCCGTCATTTCCTCGGTAGATTCATCATCGTCGTGCTGGCTCCAGTCCACATGACGCATGGGACGCACGGGCTCGTTGAACTCGTCATCGTCCTTATCCTTCAGATCCACCTCGTTGTTGTCGCGGTCCAATACCTTAATATCCAGACCGATGGACTGCAACTCTTTGATCAGCACGCGGAAGGACTCGGGCACGCCGGGGGTGGGAATGCTCTGGCCCTTAACAATGGCCTCGTAAGCCTTCACACGGCCGGTCACGTCGTCAGACTTCACCGTCAGGATCTCCTGCAAAGTGTAAGCCGCACCGTAGGCCTCCAAAGCCCATACTTCCATCTCACCAAAACGCTGGCCGCCGAACTGAGCTTTACCACCCAAGGGCTGCTGGGTCACCAGGGAGTAGGGACCGGTGGAACGGGCGTGGATCTTATCGTCTACCAAGTGCAACAGTTTGAGGAAGTACATATAACCCACGGTAACAGGGTTGTCAAAGGCTTCACCCGTACGACCGTCGTACAGCACGGTCTTGCCATCGGCCAAACGAAGCTTGTTGGCCAGGCGGTTTTCGCGGACGAAGTCTTCGTCGGCACGCTCTTCCGCCGTCAGCTTGCGCATGGAGCCGTCTTCCTCGCAGAAGTACAGATCCTTGCCAGCAATGCTTTCGTTGGGGAAGATCTCGCGGTAAAGGCCTGCCGTGCACAGCTCGGAGAAGATATCCTCTTCCGTAGCACCGTCAAACACGGGGGTCATAACGCGGTAGCCCAATTTCTTGGCCGCGCGGGACAAATGCACCTCCAGCACCTGGCCGATGTTCATTCGGGAAGGCACGCCCAGGGGGTTCAGCACGATGTCCAGCGGCGTACCGTCGGGCAGGAAAGGCATATCCTCGGGGGGCAGGATGCGGGAAATAACACCCTTGTTACCGTGACGGCCTGCCATTTTGTCGCCCACGGAGATCTTTCTCTTTTGGGCAATATAGACGCGTACCACCTTGTTGGTGCCTGCGGGCAGCTCGTCGGAATCGGCGCGGCAGAAGGTGCGCACGTCCACCACGATACCGCTTTCACCGTGAGGCAAACGCAGGGAGGTGTCGCGCACTTCGCGGGCTTTATCACCAAAGATGGCGCGCAGCAGGCGTTCTTCAGCGGTCAGCTCGGTCTCGCCCTTAGGCGTGACCTTACCCACCAGAATGTCTCCGGCACGTACCTCGGCACCCTTGCGGATCACACCGTCGGGGCCCAGATCCTTCAAAGCATCCTCGCCCACGTTGGGAATGTCGCGGGTGATCTCCTCGGGACCCAGTTTGGTGTCGCGGGCATCCAAAGAGTATTCTTCAATATGCAGGGAGGTATATACATCCTCGCGCACCAAACGCTCGTTGATCAGCACGGCGTCCTCGTAGTTATAGCCCTCCCAGGTCATAAAGCCGATGAGCATATTGCGGCCCAGGGAGATCTCGCCATTGACGGTGGAAGGACCGTCGGCCAGCACGTCGCCCTGCTCCACACGCTGTCCCACCTTCACGATGGGGCGCTGGTTGACGCAGGTGCCCTGGTTGGAACGCTTGAATTTAATGAGACGGTAGGCCACTTCCTTGCCGTCGTCCTGCAGCACGGAGATGCTGTCGGCACTGACGTAGGTGACCGTGCCGCCCTGACGGGCCAGCACGCACACGCAGGAGTCGATACCGGCACGGTATTCCATACCCGTGGCTACGATGGGGGATTCGGGCACCAGCAGAGGCACAGCCTGCTTCTGCATGTTAGAGCCCATCAGAGCACGGGAGGTATCGTCGTTTTCCAAGAAGGGAATAAAGGCCGTAGCCACCGACACGACCATGCGGGGAGATACGTCCACGTAGTCGATCTTTTCGTAAGGCAGCTCCAGGATCTCGTCGCGGTAGCGGCATACAACTTCCTTGTTCACAAAGGAACCGTCCTCGTTAAAAGGCTCTTTGGCCTGAGCGATGCAGTAGCGGTCTTCCTTATCCGCAGACATGTATTCGATCTGGTCGGTCACCTTGTGGGTCACGGGATCCACCTTGCGGTAGGGGGCCTCCAGGAAGCCGAAATCGTTGATGCGGGCATAAGTGGCCAGGTAGGAGATCAGACCGATGTTGGGGCCTTCAGGCGTTTCTACAGGGCACATACGGCCGTAATGAGTGTAGTGTACGTCACGCACCTCAAAACCGGCGCGGTCACGGGTCAGACCGCCGGGGCCCAGGGCGGACAGACGGCGCTTATGCGTCAGCTCGGCCAGGGGGTTGGTCTGATCCATAAATTGAGACAGAGGGGAGGAGCCGAAGAACTCCTTCAAAGAAGCCACCACGGGGCGGATGTTGATCAGCGCCTGGGGCGTGACCACGTCCAGATCCTGGATGGTCATGCGCTCGCGGATCACACGATCCATACGGGCAAAGCCGATACGGAACTGGTTTTGCATCAGCTCACCCACGCAACGCAAACGGCGGTTGCCCAGATGGTCGATATCGTCAATGCTGCCCAGGTCGTGGCTCAGGCACAACACGTAGTTGACGGAGGCAAATACGTCTTCGGTAAGCACATACTTGGGGATCAGGTCCGCACGGCGGCCGTCCAACAGCTTTTTCAGCGTCTCACGGTCACCGCCGGCCTGCTCGATCAGTTCGGCCAGCAGGGGGTAATAGACGCGCTCGTTGAAGCCCAGCTCCTCGCAAAGCTGAGCGTCCACAAAGTCCTGAGGATGCACCATGTTGTTGCCGAACACCTTCACAGTGCGGTCGGCCAGGGCAATAAACACCTCGTTGACAGCGTTTTGCTCGAAAACGCGCACCATCTCGCCGGTAACGGTCTGGCCTTGGTCGGCCAGGATCTCACCGGTAACGGGGCTGACCACGGGAGCGGCCAGGACCTGTCCTTCGATACGCTCGGCCAGGGCCAGCTTGTTGTTAAACTTAAAGCGGCCGAAATTGCGCAAGTCGTAGCGGCGGGGATCAAAGAAGTAGTTGTTGATCAGCTTTTCGGCAGGCTCCATCAGGGGAGGCTCGCCGGGACGCAACTTGCGGTATACTTCCTTCAAAGCTTCTTCACGGGGGGAAGTGCCGTACTTTTCGGCTTCCGCATTGCTGGTGTCCTTTTCCAGCGTGGCACGAATCTTTTCATCGTCGCCGAAAAGGGCGTAGATCTTGTCGTCCGTGTCGCAACCCAAAGCACGCAGCAACGTAGTCACGGGCAGCTTGCGGCTTTTATCGATGCGAACGTAAAACACGTCCTGAGAATCGGTTTCGTATTCCAGCCAGGCACCGCGATAGGGGATCACCGTGGCGGAAAACTGAGCCTTACCCACCTTATCGAAGGCGCGATCGTAGTAGATGCCCGGGGAACGAACCAGCTGAGACACGATCACGCGCTCTGCACCGTTAATAATGAAGGTGCCGCTTTCCGTCATCAGGGGGAATTCACCCATGTAAACTTCCTGCTCTTTGACTTCGCCGGTTTCCTTGTTGACCAAACGGGCACGCACGCGCAAGGGGGCGGAATAGTTCACGTCGCGCTCCTTGCACTCCTCCACCGTGTATTTCAGCTTTTCATCCACGGTAAAGTCGATAAACTCCAGGTTCAGCGTGCCGGTATTGTCCGTAATGGGGGATACCTCGCGCAAAACTTCCTGCAAGCCCTCTTCGATAAACCATTGGTACGATTTTTTCTGTACCTCGATCAAATTGGGCATGGGCAGGATGTCATCGTGGCGGGCAAAAGTCCGCCGGGTCACATTTCCCATTTTGACATCTTTGGGCATGGAAGAGACCATCTCCGTTCTATAAAATGAAATTTCTGCTTTTTCCACAAACAAGGCACGTTTTTTAAAAAATAACTTGGGTATTTTCAACAACGACATACCCGTTTTATTGAAATTTTCGTGCCAAAGGGGCAAAACAACCCAGTATGGGACATTCTAGTATTTTAGCAAGTTTTTTGGGCTTTGTCAAGGCATTTTTTCCAGTTTTTTGGGCTTTTTTTGAAAGTTTTTTTCATTTTTTGAACACATAACCAAACGAAAACAAGCAGACACTTGGAACGGTGTCTGCTTGTTTGATATTTTTCTTAATTTTTTTAAGCTTATTTCGGAGAAGGATAAATGACCTGATTGGGAATGACCAGGTTGGGGGAATTGCCCGGATTCAGGTATTCCGTTTTCTCGGATACCGTGACGGTAACGGGGCTTCCGTCGGGAGCCACAGCCTCAAATACGGTCTGCAACTCCATCTCCACCACGTAACCGCGGGAGTTGAGCAGATAGCGGCTGGTCAGCCCCGCCTTTTCCACGGGGCATTCGCTGAGGGCCAGCAACTCCACTGCATCGGCGTGGGCCGCAGCGTAATTGGCCTCCTCCACGTCCCGATAAAACACGTACTCATATTCCTCTGCCTTCAGGCATTGAGAGGTCAAAAAGCTGTAATACAGATCGTCCACAGGGGTGGTAAACATGGGATACTCGTCCCCCGTATACGAAAACCAGGTGTAGTAATAATTAAAGTCCGCCTCGCTCCCCTTCACCGTGCTCAGCGTGCCGTTCTGATTTTCGTAGATCACACCGTCATAATAATACATGGCCCGTTCTTCCCGCTTGACCCCATCCACGATGGTGGTGTAGCAGTCGCCGGCTTTGATCTCCCCACCGGTGCCAAACCCGTACTGAAACTTGCGGATCTTCGTGGTTTCGGAATGAGTCCCTACCCCGCTGAAGGAGACGGTCTTGGTGTAAGTGTAAGAGACTTCGTCCATTTCCTCGTTGCGGACCTTGGCCTCCAGCACCTTTTCAATGGTAAACAAACGCTCCGCCGCCTCTTCGTTTACAGCGGCCATGGCACAAAGACGGTCAAACAGCGTAGTGCGGTAGCCCCTTTCGGTGACGAACAACGCGTTATAGGTAATAGCCGCCATGTCGTCGCGCCAGAAAGGAAGGCGCTTGAGGCGGGCCAAAAACGCATCCGAGCTGATCAAACCCTTTTCATAAGCAAAATCAATGGCCTCGGCATAAGCGAAATGCCCTTCTTTTTCATAATAACCCAGCATGCGCAGGGTGAAGGCGCAGTACATCTGTGCCGTGCAGGGATCCTGAGAACCGTAGTGGGTATCGCTGACACCTGCAGTGATCCCATTTTCGTACAAATATCCCACGAAAGGCGAGGCCCAACCGGGTACGTCGGTAAAGGGATGGGCGTAGGTGCCGCCCTGCACCGAGGCTTGCAGGCCCAGCATACGCACCAGCATAACGGCCACCTCTGCACGGGTAGGCTGGCGATCCAGCTCCAGACCGGCTCCGGTGCCCTCCAACAGGCCCAGCATTTCCAGCTCTGCCGCCTTGTCGGCAAATACAGGCTCCCGCGCTAGCAGATCCTCCCAGTCATCCAGATTCTCTGCCGCAACGGGAAGCGCCGCCAGGCAGAAAGCCAAAACCAGACTCAATACCCTAAACAGGCCCTTTCTTTTCATGGATGCATACCTCTTTTCCGTTGAAAACGGGTGAATTTTTATCGTTCCCCTAAGGAGCAATGGATCTTCACGTCAGCTTTTCCGGCCAGTCCTACACAGGTGCGCAAACGCTCCGCAAGGTCCAACTTTTCCCAGGGAGCAGCGTTGCGACCCATATGACCGTAAACGCAAAGGTCCTCGTAAATGGGACGGCGAAGCTCCAAATCCTTCAAAATGGCCGCAGGACGAAGGTCGGCCACCTCCAAAACAGCCCGTTGGATCTCCTCCTCGGGCACTTTGGCCGTACCGAAAGTATCTACCAAAACGGAAACGGGTTGTGCCACGCCAATGGCGTAGGCCGCCTGTAGCTCACAACGGTCTGCCAAGCCGGCCGCCACGATGTTTTTGGCAATGTAACGCAAAGCATAGGCCGCGGCTCGGTCCACCTTGGTGGGATCCTTGCCGGAAAAAGCGCCGCCGCCGTGGCGAGCATAGCCGCCGTAAGTATCCACGATGATCTTGCGCCCCGTCAGCCCCGTATCTCCGTGAGGTCCTCCCACCACGAAGCGTCCCGTGGGGTTGACCAGCAATTTCGTGTTGTCATCGATCAGATCGGCAGGGATCACCGGGCGGATCACGTGGGCCAGCAGGTCCTCGCGGATCTGCTGCTGGGAGACCTCTGCGGTGTGTTGGGTGGAGACCAGAACCGTGTCGATACGCACGGGGCGGTCGTTTTCATATTCTACCGTTACTTGGGTCTTGCCGTCAGGGCGCAGGTAGGTCAACAGCCCCTCCTTGCGCACGGCGGTCAGCCGCTCGGCCAGGCGGTGAGCCAGGGCGATAGGCAGGGGCATGAGCTCATCGGTCTCGTTGCAGGCGTAACCGAACATCATTCCCTGGTCTCCGGCCCCCAACTGTTCCTCCCCTTCCCGAACGCCCATGGCAATATCGGGAGATTGGGTGTCCAGACGGCAGATCAGTTCCAGGCTGTCTGCGCAAAAGCCCAGTTCGGGATCCGTGTAGCCAATATCCCTCACCGTGCGGCGCACAATGGCGTCGATATCGGGCTTATACGTGGAGGTGATCTCACCCATGACCGTGACCAGATCCGTAGTTGCCGTGGTCTCGCAAGCTACGTGAGCCTGCGGGTCATGGGCCAAAATATCGTCAAGCACCGCGTCGGAAATGCGGTCGCACACCTTGTCGGGATGCCCCTCCGTGACAGATTCGGAAGTAAAAAGAATTTTTCTCGTCATGTTTGTTCCCTCTTTAAATCATGTTGGTAATGCCAAAGGCTCAGGCCTATTCTTCGGTAACGGGGTGGGTGGGCGCAACGGGCACGTCCTCGGTGGCCGCAGGTACTTGAGGAGAAACGAAGCCCTCCACCAGCACGTAGGGCTTGGTCTGCTCGTTATACACGGAAAAGCGAAACTCACCCAGCGTTTTGTCGGCAATCTCGCCGGCCGCAAAGGCAATTTGAATGTCCCCGGGCTGCAGGATCAGCACGCCCTGACGCTCAATGCCGGAAAAGGTATGTACCCCAAACAGCTCGGTGATCTGATCCAGGGCGAAGGTAATGTATTCGTTAAAGGCAGCCTTTCCCTCTTCGCTCAGGTCGATAAGCTGTTTTTTCGTCAAAGGTTCGCCGCTGATGCGGTTGAAGATCTGAGACGTAATGTCTTGGGAAAGCTTGACTCCGTCCCGCTCCACCGTCAGATTGGTGACCACGTTAAACAGGTTTCCCTGCTGATAGGTGACCGTGGCGTACTGGCGCATGGCCACCATTTGCCCCTGCTCCACCGCCTGGGCGGCCAAGGGCTCAAAGGTCTCCTCCAGCTTTTGAGCCGTGCCGGCCTTCATCATTTCGTTGAGTTGAAACTGGGTCTCCCCGTTCTGCATCCCAAAAACGATGGGGTATTCCAAATAGGCAAAGCCCCCCTCCACCGTTCTGCTTTGGGAAACGATCTTGATAAACAGCTCCTCCGGAGGGGCAACGGGACCGTCCCCACTACCGGACTGCTCCGTTTGGTTGCCAAAGGGCACTTCTCCAATGCCCAAAATGGCATTATTGACTAAATTGTTGCCTTCCTCGGTCAGCATGGCGTCCGAGCAGCCGGCAAGAAGCAGTAACCCGCAAAGCAGTAGCGCCACAGCGCCACAGCACCGGGCCCTTTGTATATATTTCAACTGCAATGACCTTCCTTTCGGCAAAAAAATGCAAAAATACTCATTCCACCTTATTATATCATATCCCCCTGTAAAAAGCAAGCGGCAGGCAAAAAAATAAGCCCCCGTCCAAAAAGACGGGGGCCAAGAAACACCGCTTAATAGTTTTCTTTTCTGACCTCGAAATAGCTTTGAGGATGCTGGCAAACGGGGCACAGCTGGGGGGCCTTCTTGCCCATAACCAGGTGTCCGCAGTTGCGGCATTCCCACATGGTCTGCTCGCCCTTTTCGAACACAGCCTTCATTTCCACGTTGTTGAGCAGGGCGCGGTAGCGCTCCTCGTGAGCCTTTTCGATCTTGGCAACCATACGGAACTGGGCAGCCAAAGCGGTAAAGCCTTCTTCCTCGGCCTCTTTGGCAAAGGTGTCGTACATATCGGTCCACTCGTAGTTTTCACCCTCGGCAGCAGCCAGCAGGTTGGCAGCCGTGTCGCCCAGACCACCCAAAGCCTTGAACCAAAGCTTGGCATGCTCCTTTTCGTTGTTGGCCGTGGTCTCAAAAATGGCGGCGATCTGCTCGTAGCCTTCCTTGCGGGCTACGGAAGCAAAATAGGTGTACTTGTTGCGGGCCTGAGATTCACCGGCAAAAGCGGCGGCCAGATTTTTTTCGGTCTTGGATCCTTTGAGTTCCATGGTTCATTTCTCCTTTTAATTTATGATGTCAATTTGATTTTGTATATTCGGCGGCAGGGATGCATTCTCGACAATAGCCGCTGAAGGTCAGTTCGTATCCCGTCACCGTATGACCGCAATCGGGACATGGTTTGGGCAACACGGGATCTGCCAATTCCAGATCCAACAGCTTGCCGCATTTTTTACAGTGAAAATGGCAATGCTGGGACACCGTCCCGTCAAATCTGTCCGGTCCGTTAGCAACCCCGATATGCAGGATCTTCCCCTCCTCGGCCAACTGATGCAGGTTGCGATATACCGTGGCCCGGCTGACGGAAGGACAGCGCGCAGTGACCTGCCCGTATATTTCCTCCGCCGTAGGGTGTGTATGCAGGGAACGGACCGTCTCCAGGATCAGCTCCCGTTGTACGGTATTTCGTTCTCTAATGAAAATCACTCCTTAATAAGAATTATTTTCATTAAGAGTATACAACACTTTTTCTTTCCTGTCAAGTGCTTTTTTTATTTTTTTAAAATTTTTTTCGTTTTTTGCTTATAACGCCGGGAGCACCAATGCCAGCACCAAGGAAAGGACTGTCAGCACGGTGAAGAAGATCACACAGCCCTTGATCACACGCAGCTGATCCAATTGGGCAAGAAGGATATATTCCTGCTTTTCTCCCTCGGTCAATCCCCCGTCTTCCAGCGTATAAAAGCTGTCGGGCTGCCGTAGGTCCCAGACCTCCTCGTTGCGGTAGACCCCCTCGGGAAGAGGCTCGTTTCCTTCTGTCAAAGTGCGGTAGGCCTCGTTTTCCTCCGGCGAACAGGGGCGCTTGACCAACAGCTCGGCCTTCAGCCTCATCCTCCTCAGCTCACTGTATATCGGGCCTTTGTGCTCAAGCATATACAATACCTCCCCTGCCCGTTACTGCAGCTTGGCACCGCAGTTGCCGCAAAACTGGCTGTCTCCCTTCAGTTCCGTTTTGCAATACGGGCATTTGGCAGGCTCCTGCTTCAGGGCCGCGCCGCAGTTGCCGCAGAACTGAACACCGGCCGCCACTTCTGCCCCGCACTGCCCGCAGCAGATCTTGGGAGCCTGCTTGGGCTGTGCGTCGGGCGTGCCCGCCACGAAGGCGTTGAGCAGCTTCATTCCATAGCCGTGCATAAACGCCACGAAGACCGACACTAAGGAAAGGATCATGGAAAAATGGTAGCCCCAACGGAATTCAATGCCTTGTTTGGCGTATTCCGCATACTGGCCCCAATCGTAATAGCTAAAAAAGGAGAGTCGGAAAATGACCAGCATCACAAACAGCGCGCCGTGAACGGCCATGATCAGCAAGGCCGTGTTCTTCATCTTGGGCAAAAACAGCAAGGCCGCCGCACCAACGGCACACACGAAAGCCAGGATCAAAAAGATATTGGGAGCCACTTCGCTTTCCTTGAAAAACTCCGCATGATCCTTATCCAAGGAAACGGTGGTTGCCAGCTCCACGCCGCTGAAGGACTCCTTTTCATCCCCTGCCGAGCAGGAAGCGAACGGGCAGAAGAAGCAGACCACGATCACCAATGCCAAAACCTTGAGCCAAAATTTAGCTCCCAAATTCAGTTTCATGTACACGATCCCCTTTACAGATACAAATTTTAAAAAGACTTGCTGACTTCAGTATACTGGATTGCGCGCCAAAAGTCAACGCCCATTTGCCGACTTTATAGGCGTTTTTTTCTCCACTAAATGCAAAGCCGTCATCACCCCGGGAATCAAAATCAGCTGTACGGCGATCCCCGGCAAGGCATTGATAAAAGCTCCCGCAACAAACATCTGCAGGGTGAAGGCCTTCCCCCCAAATCCCAGTAGCAGTGCCTTAACAGCCCCCCATACCAAACGTCCCGCCACCATGGCCGCGATCAGGGAGGCATACAGTCCCCCCATACGGCGGCGAAACACACGCCCGTACAACAGGCCGGACGCTCCGGCGTACACGGCCAATTCGAAGGCCATAGACACCGCCTCCGGATATAGGGGCGGCATGCCAAACAGGGCCGAGCGGAACAACGGCAGGATAAAGCCCACCGCCGCCCCCCACGGACCGCCGCAGATCAGCCCGCAAAGAAAGACGGGAATATGCATGGGCAACAGCATATTTCCCACCGAACGGATCTGCCCCGTCAAAAAAGGAAGGGTCAGCCCCAAAGCTAAAAAGAAAGCACAAAGCACTGCTTTTTTCAATGTTTTACGACGCATATCATCGCCTCTTTTGCGTTGTTTTATACAAAAACGGACGGGCCGACAGCGCACTCGCAAGGGCGCCGACAAAGGAACTGCTTAAAATTCCACTTCCAACCCGTCGTAGGACACTCGGAAGCCGTATTTGTCTGCGGCCTCCACCAATTCCTCGTGAGTGGCACGGCTGTTATGGCTGAAATGGTTCACATAGGCCACGGTATTTTCATCGCAAAGTCCCATTTGGCACAGTCTTTCGTGCACCTCCGCATTGGAGGAAAGACTCATATGGCTTTGCCGGCAATTCTCCAAAATCATGCCCGTGCAATCATAGGACACCATATCGAACCTGCGGCCGTAGCCCGCCAAATACTCCCACGTTTCCGCGGGGAAGATCCCCGTGTCATTGGCGTACAGTAGGGTCTTATCCCCGTGCTCGATGATGTAAAACACCGGATCGGCGGCGGGGTCGTGGTCGGCCTTCAAGGGAATAAAGCGGTAGCCCTCAGCCTCAAAGGGCACGAAGGGATGGATCTCATTGAGCAGAACGCGGCCGTCAAACACGTTGCGCTCTACAAATTTGCGACACTGCTCATATCCGGCGTGAGTAACATACACATTCAGGGGCACGTCCTCTATCTCGTTGCCGATCCCCTTGTTACGGCACCAAAAATCCCTTTCATACAAATGGTCGCTGTGGCAATGGGTAAACACGCAGGTGTGAATGGTCTTCAGATCCAACCCGTTATAGAGCATATGCATATACGTGTCGGCAGGAAAGTCAATGAGGATCTTGTCGTCAATGATGGACTGGCTACGGGTTTTAACCTCTTTTCCACGTTTTTCCAGCGCATTTCGGCACACACGGCAGTTGCAAAATAGAGCCGGAATTCCTTCTGCAGCAGCCGTTCCCAAAAATTTGATCTTCATAGCCTTTTCTCCTCTAAAAAATAAAAAGGGGGACGAAAAGAGCCCCCCTTTTACATGCTCGACTAAATAAACATTCCCCACACAAAAGACATCCCCAAAGACACGATCACGGGAATGATGCAGGAGGTCACGCAGATATCCAGATAGGATTCCTTATGCGTGCAATTGGACACTGCCAACAAAGTCAGTACCGCACCGTTGTGAGGCAGGGTGTCCAAACCGCCGGAGGCCACGGAAGCCACACGGTGCAAAATCTCGGGGCTCAGGCCGATAGAGGCAGCCTTCTCCAAATACTGGGGAGCCAGGGCTTCCAAAGCAATGGACATACCACCGGATGCGGAGCCCGTGGCGCCGGCCAAAACATTGACCGCCACCGCTTCGGAGAACAGAATGGATCCGGGCATGTTCAGCATCGCGTTCTTCAGCACGACAAAGCCGGGCACCATCTTCACCACAGAGCCGAAGCCCACAGCACAGGCCGTGTTCATAATGGCCGTCAAGGAACTGTTAGCCCCGTTGCTGATGGCGGGCAGCAGGATCTTGAATTGGCGAATATTCATCAGGCAGGTGACCAAAATACCGCCTACCAAAGCCACTACGATGGCCTGGTTGGTGTTCCAGTCAGCCAGACCGGCATTTTTCAGCACACCGGGCAGTACGTTGAGCATCAGCACCACCACGATCAGGGGCAGCAGACCGCTCAACCAATGCCAGGAGGGAAGCTTGGATGCATCCACCGCGCCGCTTTCCGCATATTTGGGGTCCTCCTCAAAATGGCGGCCCTTTTTACGGGCGTCGCGAATACGCCAATCCAGGTACAGGTAACTGGGCACGGCGATCAGAATGGCGGCAATGATGCCCATCAGGGGCGCCGCGGTAGCCGTGGTGCCGTAATATTGGGTGGGAATAATGTTTTGGATCTGAGGAGAGCCGGGCAAGGACGTCATGGTAATGCCAAATGCACCGAAGGCGATCGCTCCGGGGATCAGCGTGCGGGGCAGGTCTGCCTCGCGGTAAATAGCATAGCCCATGGGATAGATGACGAACACCACCACGAACATGGAAACGCCACCGTAGGTCATCAGCAAGCAAGGAATGGTCACCGCGGCCAAGGCAAATTTGGGTCCGATGATCGATACGATCTTATTGGCCAGCGAGCGTGCAGAGCCGGTCATGTCCATCAGCTTGCCGTACACGGCCCCCAAGAAAAAGGCCGGGAACCACGACACGATGTAATCTGCCGCGCCCTTGATATAGTCACCCAGGTAGGCGTCCAAAATATTCAGCCCGCCCATCACGGCCACGATCACGGCGC
Organism: Clostridia bacterium; assembly: GCA_017507855.1. Classification (GTDB taxonomy): domain Bacteria; phylum Bacillota; class Clostridia; order Oscillospirales; family RGIG5554; genus RGIG5554. The sequence goes on along the minus strand of JAFWAE010000026.1, from coordinate 114,092 downwards.
AAACGGGCGCCACCCAAATGATGGAATGACCCTTATATGCCAGCAGGACCAGTACCACCAAGCCCAACACGATGCCGAGCAAAGAAACGATCTCCATGCAAATTCCCCTTAATTTGATTTTTCTGCAAGCAATTTCATTGCAACTATACGATAATGTTATACGATTTGAGAAAAAATGTCAAGGGAATCACGCGTTTTGCAAAAATGCAACATTTTGTCCAAAGGAAAGATCCCCGTTCTTCAGAACGGGGATCTTTGGTGGGCCATCAGGGACTTGAACCCCGGACCAATCGGTTATGAGCCGACAGCTCTGACCAACTGAGCTAATGGCCCTCGCTTTCGCTTTCCACGCCCATAAGGCAAAGGGCTTGGCGCGCCGCGGCCTGTTCGGCCAGCTTTTTGCTGCGCCCCTCGCCCTGCCCGAGCAGATTGCTGTTTAAATACACTTGCACGGTAAAAACACAATCGTGCTGGGGGCCGCGCTCCCCCACCACGCGGTAAAAGATCTCGTCCCGACCGCTGCTTTGCACCAGCTCCTGCAGCTCGGTCTTGTAGTCGGAAAAAAGCTTACCTGCACAGGCGGCAGGCAAGGATGCCTCCAAAAAAGGAATCACAAATCGGCGGGCCACCTCGTAGCCGCCTTCCGTATACAGGGCCGCTAAAAAAGCCTCGAACACGTCTGCCAAAATGGAATCGCGCTTGGCCCCGCCTCCCTGCGCCTCTCCTTTTCCCAGCACGATCAATTCGCCCAGCTTCAACTGGCGGGCAAAACGGCTGAGGGTGCGCTCGCACACCAACGAAGCGCGGATCTTCGTCAACTGCCCTTCCGGGTGATCGTGCAGCTTTTCGTACAGAAATTCCGCCGTGATCAGCTCCAGCACCGCGTCGCCCAAAAATTCCAAGCGCTCGTAGCTGGACATCCCGTTTCGTTGCTCGTTGGCGTAAGAGGAGTGGGTAAAGGCCCGTGTCGGCAAGCTTTTATCCGCAAACACGTAGCCGCAAGCTTTTTCCAGCTCCTCAAGGCGGGAGGACCAAAGGTCATTCATTGCTTCAAGCAGGCCACCACGTCCCCGATCGTCTTGATCTTTTCGATCTCGTCGTCGTTAAAGGGCATGTCAAATTCTTCTTCCAAGGCCATGATCAGCTCCACGATATCGATGGAGTCGGCATTTAAAGATTCAAAAGTCGTGGACGCATTCAGATCGTCCTTTTCCAAGCCAAACTGGTCGGCAATGATCTCGCAAACCCTATTCAATTCCATGAAAAAGTGCCTCCTTAAAATTTTGTCTGCCCAAATGATATGATAAATTCGGTGGTTTTGTCAACCCTTTCGGGCAAAATTTACGTAATTTTTTTCAATGTTCAGCCTTCGGCAGCCTCGGTTTGGGCCATCAGCTGGGTGATGCTTTCAATGGCCCCGCTTTGAGAAAATTGCTTGGCCTGCAGCAGGGAATTGCCGATCTCCCCGGCCTTGGAGGAGCCGTGAGATTTGATGACGGGCTTGCAAATGCCCATAATGGGCGCCCCGCCGTACTGGGTGTAGTCCATCTTTTTGCGGAAATCCGACACTTCCTTTTTCAGCAGCAGGGCCCCCAGCTTGGTGCGCAGGTTGGAATAGAAAATATCCTTCATGGAAAGCATGATGAATTTGCCCATACCCTCGTAGGTCTTCAGGATCAGGTTGCCCGTAAAACCGTCGGTCACCACCACGTCGCATTTGCCCATGGGAATATCCCGCCCTTCGGCGTTGCCCACAAAATTGATGGGCTGAGTTTTGAGGATCTGATGGGTCTGCACGGCTAGATCCGTGCCCTTCGTTTCCTCGGCCCCGTTGTTGGCCAAGGCCACGCGGGGATTTTCAATTCCCGCCACCTTCTCCATATACACGGAACCCATAAGGGCGAACTGCCGCAAAAATTCAGGCTGGCATTCCACGTTGGCACCGCAGTCGATCAGCATAGCCTGCCCCGTATAGGTGGGTAAAATAGGCGCCAATGCAGGGCGGCGCACCCCTTTGATACGCTTCACGATCAGGGTGGCGGCGGCCAAAACGGCCCCGGTGTTGCCCGCGCTGACCATGGCATCCGCACGGCCCTGGGCCACCAGCTGTGCCGCCTTTACCAAGGACGAATCCTTTTTCGTGCGCACGGAGGAGGCGGGCTCGTCGGTCATGGTGATGACCTGTGTGGCATCCTCCATGGTCACATTGCCGGCGCTCCACCCCCGTTGGGTGCAAATGCGCTCCATCTCCTCGCGCAGGCCAACCAGGATCAGCTCGTCATCAGGCATGTCGGCCGCGGCAAGAAAAGCCCCCTTCAGGATCTCTTCCGGGGCGTGATCCGCACCGTATACGTCCAAAGCAATTTTCATCTTCATCATCCGTTTCTCAGATTAATTTATCATCTTGCCCGCCAGGCATTTACAAAACGGCTTGGGGCAAGAGTTCTGCCAAAGCAGAAAGGGAGCGTTCCGCCAAAACGCGGTTTTTCTCCATTTTGCTTTTGTAACGCCCCTGAACGGGGGGCATCATGCCGAAATTAATGTTCATGGGCTGAAAATCCTCCGCCGAAGCGTGGGCGATATAGGACCCCAAAGCCCCCAGCGCCGTTGTCACGGGGAAAGTCATCGCCTCCATGCCCCGCAGCTCGCGGGCCAGATGCAAACCGGCGCAAAGCCCCGAGGCCGCCGATTCCACATACCCTTCCACGCCCGTCATCTGCCCGGCAAAATAAAGGCATGTCTCTTCCTTGAGGCGGTATCTTTCGTCCAAAAGCAAGGGCGAGACCAGATAGGTATTGCGGTGCATTTGACCGTAGCGGGCAAAGCGGGCGTTTTCCAGCCCGGGGATCAGGGAAAACACACGCTTCTGCTCGGGAAATTTCAAATGGGTCTGAAAGCCCACCATATTGTACAGAGAAGCCGCAAAATCGTCCTGGCGGAGCTGCACCACGGCAAAGGGCCGTTTTCCCGTATGAGGATCGGTCAGCCCCACGGGTTTGAGCGGCCCGTAGCAAAGGGTCTGCGGCCCGCGCTTGGCCATCACTTCCACGGGCATACAGCCTTCAAACACCGTCAGCTCCCGCTCTTCCTGCAAATGCAGAGGGGCTACTTCTGCGGTAACCAACGCCTCGTAAAAACGCAGGTATTCCTCCTCCGTCATGGGGCAGTTGAGATAATCCGCCGTGCCCTTTCCGTAGCGCGAGGCGCGGAAGGCCTTGCTCATATTGATGCTGTCTGCCTCGATCAAAGGAGCCGCCGCATCAAAAAAATGCATTTGCTTGGGGGCAAAGCGGCGTTGGATCTCCTCAAAAAACGCCCCTTCCGTCAGCGGCCCGGTGGCCACGATCCCCCCTTCCTGCGCAGGCAGGCAGGTCACCTCCCCCTCGATCACCCGGATCAAAGGATGGTTGCGGATACGTTGAGTAATATGCCGGGAAAAGCCCTCTCGGTCCACCGCCAGCGCTCCACCCGCAGGCACAGAACAAGCATCGGCCGCCTCCATGATCAGCGAGCCGAGGCGGCGCATTTCCTCCTTCAACAGGCCCACCGCATTTTCCACGTTGGCCGCCCGCAGGGAGTTGGAGCAGACCAGCTCGGCAAAAGTGTCGGCCTTGTGCGCGGGGCTTTTTTTGTGGGGCTTTTGCTCGTACAATTCCACGCTGATACCCCGTTCAGCCAGCTGCCAGGCCGCCTCGCAGCCTGCCAGCCCCGCCCCGATCACAAAAGCTTTATTCCTGTTCACTTTCGCTCTCCTTCAAGGGCTCCTCATGCCCGCAAGCCAGGCAAATGCCCAACTTTTTTACACGACTCTTCACAAAAATGCTTTTTCCGCAAGCCGTGCAGACCTGTTGGGTAGGTACGCTCCACGTCATGAAATCGCAAGTGGGATGCTTTTCACACCCGTAATAGGTCTTACCGTTACGGGAGCGTTTGGCCAGGATCTTGCCCCCACATTTGGGGCAAAGGGCCGCCGTTTCACGGGTCATCTGGCGGATATTTTTGCACTCCGGATAGCCGGAGCAGGCGTAAAACTTGCCGTAACGACCGCTTTTAAGCACCATAGGCTTGCCGCAAAGCTCGCAGATCAGATCGGTCTCCACGCTTTTATTGCTTTCCAAGGGGCGGGTGTTTTTGCATTCGGGATAGCCGGGGCAGGCCAAGAATTTACCGTAGCGGCCGTTTTTGACTACCATCTTGCGCCCGCAAAGCTCGCAGACCTGATCGCTTTCCACGTCGGGCACTTTCACACGCCCCTCGGCCAAGGTCGTTTCCGCCTTGTCCAGGGTCACGCTGAAGCCCTTCCAAAATTCCCTGAGAAATTCGTTCCCACCCTCCTCGCCGGAAGCAATATCGTCCAAACTTTGCTCCATGCGGGCGGTAAAATCGTAGTCCACGATCTCGGAAAAGCTTTCCTTCATCAACTGAGTGGTCACCTCGCCCAAAGGGGTGGGGCGAAGCTGCTTGCCGTCACGCTCCACGTAGCCCCGCTCCAGGATGGTGGAGATGGTGGGCGTATAGGTGGAGGGACGTCCGATGCCGTTTTCCTCCATGGTCTTGATCATGGAAGCCTCGGTATAACGGGAGGGAGGTTGGGTGAATTTTTGCTCGTCAAGAAGGCCCTTCAACACCAAGGTCTCCCCTTCGGCCAAGGCGGGCAGCTTGCCCTCCCTTTCTTTTTCTTCATCCCGTCCTTCCTCGTAGACGGCTAAAAAGCCGGGGAATTTCACCGTGTTGCCGGAGGCACGGAAAATATATTTGCCCGCCGCAATATCGGCACTGACGGTATCGATGAGCGCGTCCTTCATTTGGGAGGCCACGAAGCGGTCCCAGATCAGCTTATACAAACGGAACTGGTCGGAAGTCAAATGCTTGCGAATGGAAGAGGGCTCAAAGGCCAAGGAGGTGGGACGGATGGCTTCGTGGGCATCCTGTGCCCCCGCGCGAGTCTTGTACACGCGGGCAGAGGCAGGCACGTATTCACTGCCGTATTGCCCGCCGATATAGGCCAGCGCCTGCTGCTGGATCTCCGCAGAGATGCGCAGCGAGTCGGTACGCATATAGGTGATCAGACCCACTTCCCCTTCCCCGGGGATATTCACACCTTCATACAGCTCCTGCGCCACACGCATGGTGCGGGAGGACTGGAAGGACAGCTTGCGAGAGGCCTCCTGCTGCAAGGTGGAAGTGGTAAAGGGGGCGGCGGGGCTCTGGCGCTTGGTGCCCTTTTTAATGGTTTTGACCGTGTAGTCCTTGCCCTCCAATTCAGACAGAAGTGCCTTCATTTGAGCCTCGTTCTTTACGCTCACCGCCTTTTTCTCCGTGCCGTGGAACTTGGCCTCAAAGGCCTTGGCGGAAGAGGCCGCCTTCAAGGTAGCCGTCAGCGTCCAATATTCCTCGGGTTGGAAGGCGCGGATCTCCAGCTCCCGATCCACGATCATGCGGGTGACCACCGACTGCACGCGTCCGGCAGACAGGCCGCTACGCACCTTTTTCCACAAAAACGGACTGATGCGATAGCCCACCACACGGTCCAGAATACGTCGGCTTTGCTGAGAATCCACCAAATTCATATCGATGGCGCGGGGAGCCTTGATGCCCGCTTTCACCGCGGTTTTGGTGATCTCGTTAAACGTAACGCGACACACCTTCTGAGGCGGAATGTGCAGTACCTCGGCCAAATGCCAGGCAATGGCTTCCCCTTCGCGGTCAGGGTCAGTGGCCAAATACACCTTACCCGCTGCTTTGGCATCCTTGCGCAGCTGGTCGATGAGCTCCCCCTTTCCGCGGATGTTGATATAGGAAGGCTCAAAAGTTTCCAGATCTACGCCCAGCTTGCTTTTGGGCAGGTCGCGCACGTGGCCGCGGCAAGCCACCACCTTATATCCGCTTCCCAAAAAGCCTTTAACGGTATGTGCCTTTGTGGGAGATTCCAAAATGACTAAATTTGCCATGTTCATATCCTTTCCTGCTTGATCGGCTCTTTTGTTATACTAAACGGAACAGACCTCCCGCCGTTTGGCGGATGTCCTCCTTCATTTCCATCAACGTCAGCGTGCCCATAAGAGTTCCCGCATCCTGCTGCAACAGCCTTGCCAGCTCGTCGGTGGTCTTGGGGCCCTGCTTCAGTGCCCGAAGGATCCGGGCTTCCGGCCCCTCCCCCTCAACAAGAGATGCAGGGGGGTCTTCTTCGGCGAAAGGGGACGGGGCTTGCGAAACGGGAGCGCAAAGGGGCTCAAAGCCGAAATCCTCCAGCACGTCCCGCGCACCGGAGATCAGCTTGGCCCCGTTGCGGATCAGCTCGTTGCTGCCCTTAGACCAAGGACTGTTGGCCAGACCCGGAACGGAGTACACGCTCCTTCCCTGCTTGCGGGCCAGTTCCGCAGTGATCAATGCCCCGCTTCCCTGCCGTGCCTCCACTACGATCACCGCGGAGGAAAGGGCAGAGATGATGCGGTTCCGCACGGGAAAATTGGAGGGCGTGATCTCCGAAAAAGGCGGATATTCACTGATCACCGTACCCGCGGAGGCAATATATTCCAACATAGACTCGTTTTCAGGGGGATAACAACGGTCAAAGCCGTTCCCCAACACCGCCACGGTATAGCCCCCGGCCTTGACGGCTCCCTTGTGGGCTTCCGTATCGATCCCGCGGGCCAGGCCCGAGATCACGGCAAACCCTTGGCGGGCCAACTCATAGGCAATGGTCTGGGCGGTGTGACCGCCGTAGTCGGACCTTTTTCGCGAGCCCACCACGGCAAAGGCCGGTTTTTCCCCGAATTCGGGAAGCTTCCCGCGGATATACAGCACGCAAGGCGGGTTTTCGATCTCGGCCAAGGAGGCGGGATAAGCGCTGTCTGTCAGGCCTATCACGCGGATCTGCCGATCCGTGCACCAATCCGAGATCTCCTGCGCCCGGTCGATATCCTTGTCAGCCAAACGGGAAGCCATCTTTTCGGGAAATCCTCCCACACGGCGCAAAGTGGCCGCATCGGCCCGATAGATATCCGTCAAACTCATTCTGCGCAACCCCTTAGGGCCCGATTTTGTGGCGGCACCCACACAAAGGGAATACCAGATCCATAAGGTCTGCCCAAGGCGTTCTTCAAAAGTCATGTTTCAAGTTCCCCCTTCCGTCGGCTCATTTCCCACATCAGCATGGCCGCGGCGGCGGCCGCGTTCAGCGATTCCGTGGGGGGGGCCATGGGAATGCGCAGGCATACGTCGCAGGCCTCCAGCGTTTGTGCCGTCAGCCCCCGTCCTTCACTGCCAATGACCACGGCGCAGGGAAAGGCCAGCGGGTCTTTTCCCAGGATCAGGTCCCGCGGCTCGTGCATGGCCGCGGCGTATACCGTAACGCCCTGCTCCCGCAGACTGCGGATGCGGGCGGGCAGGTCTGAGGTTTGTTCGCAAGGGATCCGAAACACCGAGCCCATGGAAGCGCGCACCGTTTTGCTGTTCCACAGATCGGCACAGCCTGCCAGCACCACCCCGTCCAGCCCCATAGCCTCCGCCGTGCGCAGGAGCGCGCCCAGGTTTCCGGGGTCCTGCAGGCCTTCAGCCAAAACAAGCAGACCGGGGGAAGAAGGCAGTGCCCGCTGTGCAGGTATGCGCGCCACGCTTAACGCATCGTAGCCGCCCACACCGCCGCTCATGGCCGTCAGCAGCTCCCGGGGGACCAGGATCCCCTCCGTGTCCTCGGGCAGGGTTTCCAGCAATTCCTCGCGGCAGGCAAACACCCGCTCCACCCGAATGCCGGAGCGCAGGGCCTCCTGTGCCAGCTTGTACCCTTCAAAAACGAAAAGCCCGCTTTGCAGGCGATGCTTGCGTTCAAACAAAGAAAGGGCCTGCTTCACTTTTGGGTTTTGACGGCTTTCCACGTACAGCAATGTAACAGCCCCTCCTTCCGTGATTTTTTCTTCCATTCAATAAAATAAAGACTTTTTTTCGTTCTGTCAACACTTTTTTGCATACAGAAGCAAAAATATCTTTGTTTTTGTGGAAAATGCCACTTGACTTTATCAGTTATTGTGATATAATTTAACATGAAAATGTTATAATGGGTTGAAATGGCGTGAACATTTTGTTATTTTCTAACATTGTGTTTTTCATTTCGTTCCATTTTATAGCAAACACGCTTTTTTATTCAAGAAAGGATGATTGCAAAATGGCAACCCCGGTAATGATGCCCAAGGTCGGTATTTCCGTGGAAAGCTGTGTCATCACCAAATGGCACAAGGCTGTGGGAGACACCGTCAAGGCAGGCGATCTGCTGTTCACTTACGAGACCGACAAGTCCACGCTGGACGAAGCGGCTACGGTAGACGGCACTTTGCTGGATATCTTTTTCAACGACGGAGACGACGTTCCCTGCATGCTGAACGTGGCCGTCATCGGCAACCCCGGCGAAAGCACGGCTGAATTCAAGCCCGCTACGGAAGAAGAGGAAGCGGCTCCCGCTCCTGCGGCTCCTGCAGCTCCCGCTGCCGTTGAGGCTCCCGTCGCGGCCGCTCCCGCTGCCGCCGCCGCTCCTGCCGAAGGCTTTTTGAAAATCTCTCCCCGCGCCCGCGCCCTGGCTGAAAAGGCCGGTGTGGACGCCCGTTACGCAACTGCCACCGGTGCGGAAGGCCGTATCTGCGAAGCGGATATCCGCCGCCTGATCGAGCAGGGCCCCGCCGCCACCAAGGCTGCTGCCGGCGCCGATCTGTCCCTGGCCGGTACCGGTATCGGCGGTAAGGTATCCGTCAACGATCTGGGTGCCGCTCCCGCCGCTGCTGCCTCCGCTCCTGCCGCCGCAGTTGCCGAGTATGAGGACGTGAAGATGTCCGGCGTGCGCAAGGCCATCTCCAAGGCCATGACCACCTCTCTGCAGAGCATGGCTCAGTTGACCCATACCATCTCCTTCGACGCTACCAACATCCTCAACTTCCGCAAGCAGCTGAAGGCTAACGGCGAAGCGCTGGGCATGGGCAACATCACCCTCAACGATATCATCATCTACGCTGTGTCCCGCGTGCTGAAGGACCATAAGGATCTCAACGCCAACCTCATCGACGGCGACACCATGCGTTATTTCTCCCACGTGCATATGGGTATCGCCGTGGATACTCCCCGCGGCCTGCTGGTGCCCACCCTGATGAATGCCGACCAGAAGTCTCTGTCCGAGATCTCTGTGGAAGCCAAGGCTTTGGCCAAGGAAGCCCAGTCCGGCAACATCAACCCCGAGAAGCTGAAGGGCGGCTCCTTCACCATCTCCAACCTGGGTGTGTTCGGCATCGAAAGTTTCACCCCCGTGATCAATCCTCCTCAGACCGGCATTTTGGGCGTCAACGGCATGCAGACCCGCGTGCGTGAGGTCAACGGCGAGCTGAAGGCCTACCAGGCCATGGCCCTGTCCCTGACCTACGACCACCGTGCTCTGGATGGCGCTCCCGCCTCCCGCTTCCTGAAGGATCTGTGCACCGCTTTGGAAAACTTCACGGTTTTCCTGGCTAAGTAAACGGAGGAACAATCATGGAAACGTATGATCTGATCGTTATCGGCGGCGGCCCCGGCGGTTACCTGGGTGCCGAACGCGCAGGCCATGCCGGCCTGAAGACCATGGTGATCGAAAAGCGTGCTTTGGGTGGCGTATGTCTTAATGAAGGCTGCATCCCCTCCAAGGCCCTGCTCAACAGCGCCAAGATCTTCGACCATGCCGCGCACGGCGAAAAATACGGTGTAACCACCACCGGCGCCACCATTGACCAAAAGGCTGTCATCGCCCGTAAAAACAAGGTCGTGAAGACTCTGGTAGGCGGCGTTGGTATGCAGATGAAGAAAAACCATGTCACCGTCACCTACGGCGAGGCCTACATCAACGGCCGCACCGCAGACGGTTTCGAGATCAAAGTGGGCGACCAGGTGTTTGTGGCCAAACAGCTGCTGCTGGCTACCGGCTCCATGCCCGTGGTGCCCCCCATCCCCGGCGTGAAGGAAGGGGTTGCGGCAGGCTTTGTGATGACCAACCGCGAGATTCTGGACCTGGAAGAGATTCCTTCCGAGCTGGTCATTATCGGCGGCGGCGTCATCGGTCTGGAAATGGCTTCCTACTTTAACAGTGTTGGCAGCCACGTCACCGTCATCGAAATGATGAACAAGATCGCCGGCCCCACGGATGCCGAGATCTCCAAGATCCTGATGAAGAACTATGAAAAGAAGGGCGTCGACTTCAAGCTGGGCTGCAAGGTTACCGGCGTGGGCACAGCTGACGTGACCTACGAGTGCGACGGAAAATCCTTCACCGTCAAGGCCGACAAGGTGCTCCTTTCCATCGGTCGCCGTGCTGTCACGGCGGGCTACGGTCTGGAAAACCTGAACGTGTACTGCGAACGCGGTGCCGTGGTCACCGACGAGTTCATGAAGACCAACGTGCCCGGCGTGTACGCCTGCGGCGATATCAACGGCAAGTCCATGCTGGCCCACACCGCCTACCGCGAAGCAGAGGTTGCCGTCAACAATATTTTGGGCAAGCGCGACCGCATGCGCTATAACGCCATTCCCGGTGTCATCTACACCAACCCCGAAGTGGCCACCGTGGGTGAGACCGAAGAGACTGCCAAGGCTGCCGGTATGGATGTGAAGGTCGTTTCCATGCCCATGTCCTTCAGCGGCCGTTACTTGGCCGAAAACGAAGGCGGCGACGGCATCTGCAAGCTGATCGTGGATCAAAAGTACAACCGCATCGTCGGTTGCCACATGATCGGCAACTATTCTTCCGAAATCATTTATGGCGCTGCCATGATGATCGAGACCGAGATGCGCATCGACGACATCAAGGAGATCGTGTTCCCCCATCCCTCCGTGTCCGAGATCCTGCGTGAAGCGATCTTTGAAATCTAATCTGTTTATAAAAGAAAGGAGTCTTATCCATGCCTAAGTCCCAATACGTAGCCCCCAAGGAAATGTTTAAGGCCGGCAAGATCAAGGTGGCCGACATCCCCGCCAACCAGTACAAGAAAACCATGCGCGAGGAATTCGATGCCAAGAATTACACCAAGGAAGATCTGCTGGGCATCTACAGCGACATGGTTGCCATCCGCGAATTCGAGACCATGCTGCAGACCATCAAACTGAAGGGCAACTACAACGACAAAGAATTCACCTATCCCGGCCCCTCTCACCTGGCTATCGGTGAGGAAGCCACGGCCGTTGGCCAGGCCTACCTGCTGGACGAAAACGACTTCATCTTCGGTACTCACCGCAGCCACCACGAAGTTATCGCCAAGGGTATGTCCGCCATTAAGAAGCTGTCTGACGAGAAGCTGCTGGACATCATGCAGACCGTCCAGGGCGGCCGTCTGTACGAGCTGGTGAAGGCCCACTCCACCGCCAAGACCACCAAGCAGTTGGCTAAGGATTTCTTCCTGTACGGCTTGATGGCCGAGCTGTTTGCCAAGGATAACGGCTTCTCCCGTGGCTTGGGCGGCTCCATGCATGCGTTCTTCCTGCCCTTCGGCATCTTCCCCAACAACGCCATCGTCGGCGGTTCCGCTCCCGTGGGTACCGGTGTGGCTCTGTACAAGAAGTGCAACAACAAGAAGGGTATCATCGTGGCCAACGCCGGTGACGGCGCTGCCGCCCGCGGCCCCGTGTACGAATCCATGAACTTTGCTAACATGGACCAGTTCCGCGAGCTGTGGGAGGAAGGCTACAAGGGTGGCCTGCCCATCATCTTCAACTTCAACAACAACAGCTACGGCATGGGCGGTCAGACCAAGGGCGAGACCATGGCCTACGGCGAGCTGGCCCGTCTGGGTGCCATGGCTGCCAACGGCATGCATGCCGAACGCGTCAACGGCTGGAACCCCCTGGCCCTGATCGAGTGCTACAAGCGCAAGAAGGCCATTCTGGAAGCCGGCGAAGGTCCCGTTCTGCTGGACGTGATCACCTACCGTCTGTCTGGCCACTCCACCTCCGACGTTATGACCTACCGTACTCAGGATGAGGTCAACGATTGGGCCCAGTACGATCCCATGGTCGTCTATCCCAAGGAGCTGGTCTCCTCCGGCATCTGCACGCAGGAAGAAGTGGATGCCGCCGCTGCCGAAGTCATCGCCCGTAACAAGGCTATGTTCATGCTGGCTTCCGACCTGGAGCTGTCCCCCTACACCGACTTCAACAAGAACCCCAACCACATTGCTGGCATTATGTTCAACAATGAGACGGTCAAGACGCTGGGCACCGAAGAGCCCGACGTGCGCATGAAGAAGGAAGACAACCCCCGCGTACAGCAGATCAAGACCCGCATCCGCTTTGGTAAGGACGCCAACGGCAAGCTCCTGCCCAAGACCAAGGTCTACAACATCCGCGACGGTCTGTTCGAGGCCATCTTGGACAAGTTCTACGAGGACTCCACCCTCATCGCTTACGGTGAAGACGTGCGTGACTGGAACGGCGCTTTTGCCGTGTACCGCGGTCTGACCGAAGCTCTGCCCTATCATCGCCTGTTCAACTCTCCCATTGCCGAGTCTGCCATCGTAGGCACCGCCGTTGGTTACGGTATGGCCGGTGGCCGCGCTCTGGTAGAGCTGATGTACTGCGACTTTATCGGTTGCGCCGGCGACGAGATCTTCAACCAGATGGCTAAGTGGCAGGCCATGAGCGCCGGCTACCTGAAGGTACCGGTCACCCTGCGTGTGTCCGTAGGCTCCAAGTACGGTGCTCAGCACTCTCAGGACTGGACTTCCCTGATCGCCCACATTCCGGGCCTGAAGGTCGTCTTCCCCGTAACTCCTTACGATGCCAAGGGCTTGATGAACACTGTGCTTAACGGCACCGATCCCGTTGTGTTCTTCGAGAGCCAGCGCATCTACGATATGGGCGAGCTGTTCCACGAGGGCGGCGTGCCTGAAGAACAGTACTCCATTCCTCTGGGCGAACCCGACATCAAGAAGCCCGGCAAGGACCTGACCATCCTGACCATCGGTGCTACCCTGTACCGCGCTCTGGATGCCGCCAAGATCCTGGAAGAAAAGTACAACATCTCCTGCGAAGTGATCGACGCCCGCTCCATCGTACCCTTCAACTATGAGAAGGTCATCGAGTCCGTGAAGAAGACCGGTAAGATCCTGTTGGCCTCCGACGCTGTGGCCCGCGGCAATATCCTCAACGACTTTGCCCACCACATCACCTCCATGGCCTTCGACTACCTGGATGCACCTCCCGTGATCGTGGCTGCCGAAAACTGGATCACTCCCGCTTTCGAGTACGACAAGGAGTTCTTCCCCCAGCCCGAATGGTTCATCGACGCTGTCAACGAAAAGCTCATCCCCCTGCCCGGCTACGTTTCCACCAAGAGCTACACCAACGCCGAAGAACTGCGCAAGGCCAAGGTCGGTCTGTAAACCGCAATTCTCCAAGCCTCAAGAAAGCCTGCTTGATAAAAGCAGGCTTTCTTTTTTTGTATATTTTCTTGATTTGGAGGCAGAATAAAGGGCAAAAAGGAGGTCGTTGTATGCAAGAACAGCCCCTGGAAGCCCCTCAGGCGTCTCCTCCCCCGCCCACCGATCCGGGGGGCATCACCGTACAAAGCGGACAGCTCCACATCCGCTGTCTGACCATTATCGGCCAGATCGAAGGCCATTATCTGCTTCCGCCCCAAAACAAGACCACCAAATACGAGCACATGCTTCCTCAATTGGTGGAGGTAGAGGAATCCCCCCATTTGGATGCTCTTTTGCTTTTGCTGAACACGGCGGGCGGGGACGTAGAGGCAGGCCTGGCCATGGCCGAGCTGATTGCCGGCATGTCCAAACCCACCGTCTCGCTGGTGCTGGGTGGCGGCCATTCTATCGGCGTCCCCCTGGCCGTATGCACCAACCGTTCCTTTATCGTCCCCTCCGCCACCATGACCCTGCACCCCGTGCGTACCAGCGGCCTGGTGGTGGGTGTGGAGCAAAGCTTTACCTGCCTGGAACAAATGCAACAGCGCATCAACCGCTTCATCACCCGCCATTCCCGCATTAGCGAAGACACCCTTCATTCCCTGATGTTCCGCGTAGGTGAGCTTGTCACAGATGTAGGCAGTGTGATTGACGGACCCGAAGCGGTCAACAGCGGCCTGATCGATTCCATCGGCGGCCTTTCCGATGCCTTAAGCTTTTTGCACCGAGCCTGCGGAAAATAAGTCTTCCCTGAAAAAGCCGCCTTCGCTTTTGGCCGAGGCGGCTCTTGACAAATTGTAAATTTTTCTGTTAAATCTTTACATTGCAGAGCTTTCTTGATATAATGGGGCATATACTAAAAAAGGGTGTGTCTTGGATGAATAACGTATTGCGCTCTGCCGACTGCGCCAGCCCCCGCAAGATGAAGCTTTTGGCCGTGGGACACAGTAATTGTCGCCTGTCTGCTATGGAGCTTTGCCCCATTTTTCACAACTTAAATTATGAGGATCTTACCCTGGGTGTGATCTACCGCGGGGATTCCGACTTTGCCATTCACGAGCATTTTGCCACCACCAACGAGGCAGGCGTGGTGTACCACCGCCCCACGGTGGAAAAATTTTGCGATCCCGAGGAGCTGAATCATTTGGTAGATTACGCCTCCATCCTGGATGACCAGCCCTGGGATACCGTCGTCCTTTACCAAGGAGGGGGCTCCTATAAGGAGGAAGCGCAATTCGGCGAAACGCTGAACAACCTGTTGGACGTGATCCAAAAGCATTGCCCCAATGCCAAATTCTTCTATGGTCCCCATTGTGCCTATCCCGTCACTTCCACCACACCCAGCTTCGGAAAATACGATTTTGATCAGCAGGCCATGCACGAGGCCTCCTTGGATTCTGTCCGCAAATTCATCTGGCCCAATAAGCGTTTCAGTGGCATCATCCCCGTCACCACGCTGCTCCAAAGCCTGCGCACCAAATACGGCGAGGCCTTCCACGTGGAAGACAAGGTACATATGAACATTAACGGGGTGTTTGCGGTAGGAATGCTGTGGTACGCGGTTCTGACAGGTCTTCCTTTAGACGGTCTGACCTATCTTCCCGAAGGGGCGTCCCCCGAAATCGCGGCAGATGCCAAGGCCATCATTCCTCGCCTGCTGGAGGATCCCTTCACCCTCATCGACCTGAGCAAATAAACAGATCGCGCAAACAAAAAGCCTGTGCAACGCACAGGCTTTTTCTTGTATAGGGGTTTACGGCCAAACTTGGCCCTCAAAATCGGGGGTCAACCGGGTGTTCTCGGTGCGGATCTTTTCCAGCAAAGCCCGCAACCCCGCCTCGTCCTCGGGAGTCAATTGCATTTCCACCACGTAATATTCCTGCACCATTTGGAACAGCAGGCGAAAGCCCGCTACGTAAATAACAGGCCATTGGGTGTTGTCTGCCTCCACGGAAGGGCGGGAACCCAAAGAGACGAAGCGGCTGTTGCGGATATACTCCAGCACCTGCTCTCCGTCCTTGCGATTGATAATCTGATAGCCCAGTTCCTCTATGTGCAGAGAGGGATCCTCCTCAAGGCGTTGGGGATCCACGTAAAAGCTTTTCGTATCCTCCGGCAACTTGGCCACGGCCTTTTCCAGCACTTCCACAATGGTGGCTTTGGCCACGTATGCGGGCGACGTAGTCCACACAAACCAAGTGAACACGCCTACACAGGCCAGCGCCAGCGCCGTCAGCGTGACGATCACTGCCACTTTACGTTTGGACGTTCTTTCCTTCAAGGGGCTTCCTCCTTTCACCACAAGGTCATCCCAGGCGGATCATAGCGTCGATGCAGCGGCGAGCCTGCGCCATCTGCCCGGCCTCCATTTCCATCACAAGGCCTCCCGTGCCCAACAAGGCGCGATGCACGTCGGGCAGGGTGGTCAAGCGCATATCGGCACACTGCAGCTTAGGCCACATGGGATAAAAGACTTTCTCCGGGCATTCAAAGCTCAAATGCTCTGCAATGCTGATCTCCGTGCCAATAATAAATTCCTTTGCCGTGCTTTGGCGGGCATATTTTAAAATATCTGCCGTAGAGCCCACCATATCCGCCTGCTCTACCACCTCGGGCAAGCATTCGGGATGCACCAACAGCTTGGCATTGGGATGGGCGGCCTTCACCCGCGCCACGTCTTCCTTGGTGGCACCAGCGTGAATGGGACATCCCCCATTCCACAAAACGATCTCTTTATCCGGCACGTGGGAGGCCACGTAGGCTCCCAAATGACAGTCCGGAATGAAAAGGATCTTCTTTTGGGTCATTTTTTTAACGATGTTGACGGCGGAAGAGGAGGTCACACAAACGTCGCAGACCGCCTTCAGCGCCGCGGTGGTGTTGACGTAGCAGACCACAGCCGCATCGGGATTTTCCTTGCGAAAGGCCAAGACCTCTTCGGGGCCGAATTGCTCCGCCATGGGGCAACCTGCCTGAGGATGGGCCAAAATGACCTTCTTTTCCGGAGAAAGCAACTTGACGGTTTCGGCCATAAAATGCACGCCGCAGACGATAAACAGCGGTGCATCCACCTGGGCAGCCGCTTGGCTGAGGCGGAAGGAATCGCCGCAAATATCGGCAATTTCCAAAACGTCGTGTCCTTGGTAGCTATGTGCCAAAATGCAGGCGTTCTTTTCTTTTTTTAAGCGCAGGATCTCTTGCTGAAGCTCATAGGTCGTCATGTTTTTCATCCTTTTTCCATTAACTGCCGCACCACTTCCCCGGCAATTTTCAAGCCTGCCGCAGAAGGGACGAAGGAGATACTGGCCGGAGAAACTCCTGCCTGAGACGTCACGTGAGGAGCTTGGGGGGAATAAAGCACCCGCACCCCTTTAATCCCCTGCAAACGAAGCTCACGCCGCATCACGCGGGCCAAGGGACATCCCTCCGTTTGCTCGATCCTTCCAATGCGAAAGGAATCGGCCTCCAAACGGTTGCCTGTTCCCATACAGCTGAGCACGGGGACCCCCGCCTGCACAGCCAAGCGGATTAGCAACAGCTTGGAGCTGACTGTATCAATGGCGTCCACCACGTAATCAAATTCCCCGAAGGGAATTTCACCGGCGTTGCTTTCGTCAAAGAAAAGCTGCCTGGCTTCCACAGCGGCGGAAGGGTTGATGTCGGTAATGCGTTGGGCCATAACCTCCACCTTGGGCTTGCCTAAGGTGGAATGAAGGGCGATCAGCTGGCGATTGAGATTGGTTTTTTCCACCGTGTCCCCATCCACCAGGTAAAAGCGGCCGATGCCGCAACGGGCCAGGGCCTCGCAAGCCCAACTGCCCACGCCTCCCAAGCCGAAGATCGCCACGTGGGAGGAGGCCAGCTTTTCCATGGCCTCCGCTCCCACAAGGCGTTGTGTGCGTTCAAACTGTCCGTCCACGATTTATTTGAAGTATTCCACGCCGGATTCAAATAGGAACTGGTCGCGGGCGCCGCCCATGTTTTTGGCCAGGTCGTCGCCAATGCGCTCGCTGTGCCCCATTTTACCCAAAATACGGCCGTCGGCGCTGAGAATGCCCTCGATAGCCTCCACGGAACCGTTGGGGTTAAAGGGCTCCAGCATGGTGGGCTTTCCGTCTACGTCCACGTACTGGGTGGCAATGCGGCCGTTTTCAATGAGCATCTTCAAATGAGCCTCATCCGCGAAGAAGCGGCCCTCGCCGTGAGACACGGGAATGGTATGCAGATCGCCCGCTTCTACCTTGCTCAACCAGGGCGATTTCACACTGGAAATGCGGGTGCGCACCATCATAGCCTGATGGCGGCCGATATGGTTAAAGGTCAAGGTGGGAGCATCGGCGGGCATTTCGTCCAAAATGGTGCCGTAGGGCAACAGGCCCAGCTTGACCAAAGCCTGGAAGCCGTTGCAGATGCCCAGCATCAATCCGTCACGCCGTTCCATCAGGCGCAGCACGGCCTCTTTAACGCGGGGGTTGCGGAAGACGGCCGCAATGAATTTGGCAGAGCCTTCGGGCTCGTCGCCGCCGGAAAATCCGCCGGGGATCATGATGATCTGGCTGTTATCGATCAAGGAAGCCATTTCTGCCAAAGACTCATCCAAAGCTTCGGCCGTCAGATTGCGCAGAACGGGGGTCACAGCCTCCGCCCCTGCCATTTCAAAGCGGCGAGCAGAATCGTATTCGCAGTTGGTACCGGGGAACACGGGGATCAGCACGCGGGGCTTGGCAATGCTCCCCAGCTTGGCGTGAATATTGGCAGGACGCACCCGACAGGTATGGGTGCCCACCTCGCCGCCGTCCCTGCCGGAACGGGTGGGGAATACTTTTTCCAAAGGCTTGTGCCACAGGGCGACCAGTTCGTCCAGATCTGCCTTGCTGCCGTTGATCTCCAGCACGCGGTCAAACACGGTCTCGCCCAAAAGGACAGCCCCCTCGGGCACTTCAGTTCCTTCCAGCACGAAGCCGCCAAAGCAGGCGCGATAGAGCAGGTCCTCGGGCACCTGGCCGCAGAAGCCCACCATGTTTCCAATGGCCATTTTAAACAGCGCTTCGGCAATGCCGCCCACGCCGATGGCCCAGGCAGATAGCACCTTGCCCTGCTCACAGAGCCCGTGAACCTGGGCAAAGCATTTCTTTACGCTTTCAAAATCGGGGGTCAAGCCGTTATAGCGGGGTAAGATCGCGTACACCTTGGAGCGTGCGCGCTTAAATTCAGGCGTGATGACCTTGGAGGCCTTGGTCACACTGACGGCAAAGCTGACCAACGTGGGGGGCACGTCCATTTTTTCAAAGGTGCCGGACATACTGTCCTTACCGCCGATGGCGGGCATCCCCAGGGCGATCTGAGCGCGGTAGGCACCCAGCAACGCAGCCATGGGCAACCCCCAGCGCAGAGGATCGTTCTGCGTGCGGGGGAAATACTCCTGCAAGGTCAAACGGATACGGTCTGCAGGGGCACCCGAAGCCACCACGCGGGCGGCAGATTCCACCACAGCCGTCATAGCGCCGTGATAGGGGCTCTTTTCGGACACGGCGGGAGAGAAGCCGTAGGCCATTACGCTGGCCGTGTCGGTCTTGCCCTTCAGCATGGGGATCTTGGAGGCCATGAACTGCACGGGAGTCTGCTGATAAGCGCCGCCGTAGGGGTTGGTGACGGCACAGGCTCCGATAGAGCTGTCAAAACGCTCCACCAAGCCCTTCTGAGAGCAAACATTCAAATCGGACACCAAGGTCTTCAGGCCTTCCGCGGGAGCTTGCCCGTTCAAAGCACCGTACACCTGATAAATATCGTCGTCGGCCACGGGCAACACGGTGGCTTCCGTGTGCTTTTCCGCACCGTTGGAATTCAGGAAATCGCGGGAAACGTCTACCACGGTATGACCGTTCCAGGTCATGCACAGGCGGTTTTTATCCGTCACGGTAGCCACGCGCACAGCCAACAGGTTTTCGCGGGCAGCCGCCTCAATAAAGCGCTGGGTGTCCTCGGCCGCGATCACCACAGCCATACGCTCCTGAGATTCGGAAATGGCCAGCTCCGTGCCGTCCAAACCCTCGTATTTCTTGGGCACTGCATCCAGATCGATATCCAGACCGTCAGCCAGCTCGCCGATGGCCACAGACACACCGCCTGCACCGAAGTCGTTGCAGCGCTTGATCATCTTCGTCACGGCAGGATTGCGGAACAGGCGCTGCAGCTTGCGCTCCTCGGGAGGATTGCCCTTTTGCACCTCAGCGCCGCAAGTGGTCAAAGAATCGGCCGTGTGGGATTTGGAAGAGCCCGTTGCACCGCCGCAGCCGTCACGGCCCGTACGGCCGCCCAGCAGGATCACGGCATCACCGGGTTGGGGCTGGCAACGGCGTACGTTCTCCTTGGGAGCCGCACCCAATACCGCGCCGATCTCCAAACGCTTGGCCGCATAGCCTTCGTGGTAGATCTCGTTGACAAAGCCCGTGCAAAGACCGATCTGGTTACCGTAACTGCTGTAGCCGTTAGCGGCACCGCAGACCAGCTTCTTTTGGGAAAGCTTGCCGGGAATGGTCTCGCTGACAGGGCGGCGGGGATCTGCCGCACCGGTCACACGCATGGCCTGATACACGTATGTACGTCCGCTGAGGGGATCGCGGATCGCGCCGCCCAGGCAGGTGGCCGCGCCGCCGAAGGGTTCGATCTCCGTGGGATGGTTATGGGTCTCGTTTTTAAACATCAGCAGCCAATCCTCAGGCTTGCCGTCCACGTCTGCTTTGATGTGAATGGAGCAGGCGTTGATCTCATCGGAGGCATCCAGATCCTCCAGCAGTCCGTCTGCCTTCAGCTTCTTGGCACCCAAGGTGGCAATATCCATCAGGCAAACGGGCTTGCGTTCCAAGCGCTCGCCGTACACCTGGCGGCGATCGGCCAAATATTGCTCAAAGGCCTCCTGAATCTCCCCATCTGCCACCGTGACCTTGTCGATACGGGTCAAAAACGTGGTATGGCGGCAATGGTCGGACCAATAGGTGTCGATCACGCGGATCTCGGTCATGGTGGGGTCACGCTGCTCCGTGCGGAAATATTCCTGGCAGAAGGCAATGTCGTCCTCGTCCATGGCCAGACCGTAACGACGCACGAAATCCGCCAACCCCGCCTGATCCAGCTCCAAAAATCCGTCCAAGGTAGCCACTTGCTGAGGCACCTCGTAATCGGTCTGCAGGGAGGCGCGCTCGGCCATATCCGCACGGCGGCTTTCCACGGGGTTGATCAGGTAATCCGCCGCGGCCTGTACCTCCTGCTCGGTCAATTCGCCCACAAGAACGTATACCTTGGCCGTGCTGACCAAAGGACGCTCCTGCTGAGTCATGATCTGAATGCATTGGGCGCAGGAGTCTGCTCGCTGGTCGTACTGACCGGGCAGATATTCCACCGCCAGCAAATGCGCATCCGCCCCGAAGGCAGGCAGGGTGTCGTACACCTCGTCCACCTGCGGCTCGGAAAAGACCGTCTTTTTGGCGCGCTCAAAAATATCCTGCGGAATGTTTTCCACGTCGTAGCGGTTCAGTAAGCGCACTTCCCGCAGGGCGGTAAGCCCCAAATTTTCACGCAGATCTGCCGCCACGCTTTGCGCTTCCACGGCGTGCTCACGTTTTTTCTCGGAATAGACACGGTATACCACAAAAAAACCCCCGTTTTAAAAATTCAAAATTCTTGTTTTATTGTATCATATAACAAGGAAAATTTCAAGCATCCGACGCTTGCTTTTCCACTCTTTTCGCCAAAAGAAATTTTCCGTCCGTGCCGGTGAAAAGCACCTGCACCACCTCGCCCGGACTTAGGCTCTCCTCCGTTCGCACGGGGAGATATTCGCGGGTAAACCCGCAACCGTCTGCCTCACAGATCATTTCAGCTCGCGTACCTACCCGCGCGGCCAAACGTTGCTCGCGGCACCGCTGGGCCATTTCGGCGGCCCGGGCTGCCCGTTGCTTTTTCACCTGCGGAGCCACCTGCCCGTCCATTTCGGCCGCAGGCGTCCCCTTTCGGGGTGAATAAGGAAAAATATGGATCTGTAAAAATTCCATTTTCTCCGCAAAAGCCAAACTTTCCTGAAAATGAGCCTCGCTTTCTCCGGGGAAACCCACGATCAGATCCGTGGTCAGCTCACAACCCGGCATGGCCTGCCGCAGGAGAGCCGCAGCCTGCCCATATCTTTGCGTATCGTATTTGCGGTTCATGGCCCGCAAAACGGCATCGCTTCCGCTTTGCAGGGAAAGGTGAATATGAGGGCAAAGCTTTTTCAGCGCGCCCAGAGTCTTGGCAAAGGCAGGGGTCACAAAGCTTGGTTCCAGCGACCCCAAACGAAGACGGAAATCCCCCTCCAAAGCGTCCAGCTTTTGCAAAAGGCCTCCCAGCTCCTTGCCGTTATCCGCTCCGTACGAGGCGATCTCAATGCCGGTGATCACCAACTCCCGATAGCCGCGTCTCACCAGCTCTTCCACCTCGCGGCAGATCTGCTCCTCCTCGCGAGAAACGATCCTTCCGCGGGCATAAGGAATAATGCAGTAGGTGCAAAAATTACGGCACCCGTCCTCAATCTTGACGTAAGCCCGAGTGCGCTCGTCAAAGCCGGTGATAAAAGCCGCTTCCGCCTCCGTTTCCTTGGCCGCGAGGCGGTGGTGGATGGCAGGCACCAGCTTTTGCTTGTCGTGCCCCTTCCACACGATGTCGGCCCCTGCCTGCTCCAAAGAACGGCCGTTGACGGTGGCCAAGCATCCGCACACTGCGATCAGTGCCTGCGGAGCCTTGCGACGCAAGCGGTGCACGGCGTTGCGGCATTTGCGTTCGCTTTCTCCCGTTACGCAACAGGTGTTCACCACTGCCACGTCTGCCGTTTCGGGGCTTTGGCTTTCCCCGTAGCCCAGGCGAAGCAGGCTTTCACGAAGGCTTTGGCTTTCGTATTGATTGACCTTGCAACCCAAGGTCACGATGCAAAATTTCACAAACCTCACCTTCCCGTTTTTTTACAGATCGATCAAATGACAAAACGGCTCGCCGTTGACTGTTTCTACCATTGCCGCCGTGGGGGAATGGCCGATGCCACCGGCTGTTCCGGGACAAACAAAGGTCACCCCATCCTGCGTAAAGATCTCTGCCGAGTGAGTGTGACCGAAAAGCACCAGGCGTGCCCCGCGCTGCTTGGCCAATGCCAGCAGGCCGAAAGAGGAAAATTTCACGCTTTGCCGATGCCCGTGTACGGCTACGGTCAAAAATCCACCTGTTTCCAGCACCAGCTCCGTCTTTTCCCCGCTTCCCAAATCCCCGTTTCCCGCCACGCAAACCGTTCGCACGGGCCAAACGGCGTCGGCTAAACGGGCGGCGTCCTCCACGTGATCCCCCAGGTGAACGAACAAATCCACCCCTTTCATACGTCGGGCCATGGCCAACATGGCCTCGCATCGGCCGTGAGTATCCGAAAAAACGGCAAGCTTCATGTTTTTCACACTCCGTGCATAGAATGGACTGAAAGGAAGGTGACATACCCGTGGACATCTCCGAAAAAACGGTCAGCCAGGTGCTGAAAATGCCCGATGGGGAGTTGAACCAACGAATGCTGGACGCCTGTAAAAAGGCAGGGATGGATCCCAAAGACATGAAAAAAGCACTGGGAGATGCGGCGGGCCTGAAAAGGCTTTTGCGCACTCTCAGCCATACGGAGCTGAAAGCCGCCGTAAGCCTGCTTAAAAGCAGTCGCGCAGGCAAGGCCATCGGCTTTTTGCTGGCGGACCTGCCGTGAACCCCAACGACATCTCCTCCCTGCTGGAAAGCTTTCTGTCCGACCCCAACGCCCTGGAAAAGGCGCGGGGCGCGGCCCAAGCCCTGCTGGGTCCGCCGCCCGAAGAAAACGGGGTGGCAGAGTCTGCCGCAGACGGGGAACCAAGCCCTAAGGAAGCGGCCGTGGCGGCCAAGCTTATCAGTGCGTTAAGCGCGCCCGTGCAAAGCCAGCGCATCGCCCTGTTGCACGCCCTAAAGCCGTTGGTCAGCCCTGCCAGAGCCGCTAAGATCGACTCGGCCTGCAAATTGCTGAAGCTGGCCGAAATGTTTTCCCTTTTTTCCGACGACATCCTTCAAGCCCTTTAACAGGAGATGAGCCTCATGTATTCCAAGCAACTTTCCCCTGCAGACGGGGAAACCGTGCGCCTGCAACAGGCGGCCGAGCGCCGCGTGCGTGAGTTTTACCGCCGTCAGCAGCAGGCCGTGCATCCTCGTGAAGTTGCGCCGAATCCTGCGGCCTCTCCCGCCTCCGCGACGGATACGGCGGCCCGCTCCACCCCTCCTCCCCCGGAAAGGGAACGGAATTTTCCCTCCAAGGGGGCGGATACCTGGCTGTTGCTGGCCCTGCTGTGGGTCCTGCTGGAGGAGGATGGCGATCCTCTTTTGTTGCTGGCTTTGGCTTATATTTTGCTGTAAAGGATCAGCGGTCGCCCCATTCGTAGACCAAAACGGCCGTCACGGCCGGCGCCGCTGTTTCCGTGCGCAAAATGCGCCGTCCCAAAGTGATCTCCGTCAAGCCCTCCTCCCGAAGGCGGGCCAGCTCCGTTTCGTCCAGACCGCCCTCCGGCCCTACCAAAAAGGCCGTTTCATGGGCGGTCTTTTGCTGTGCGACCCAGTTTTTCAGGGACAGCTCACGCTCGTATTCACTGCAAACGAAGGCACTTGTGGCTTCCTTCAAACGCCGCAAAGCCTCTTCAAAGGAAATGGGGGCTTCCACCTCGGGCACCAAACAGCGGCCGCTTTGCTTCGCGGCCTCCAGCGCAATGCGCTTCAAGCGCTCTGTTTTTTTGGCGCCCCCTTCGGGGGTGACGATGCAGCGCTTCATGCATACGGGCACGATGCGCACCGCCCCAAGCTCGGTACATTTTTGCACCACAGCCTCCATTTTTTCTCCCTTGGGCAGGCCCTGGAACACCGTTACGGCCACAAAGGGCTCCGTGCTCTCCTCCAGCGGGCAAAGCTTGCCCACCGTTACACGCTCGGCCTCCATATGCACCAGCTCGCCTCTGACGGCGTGGCCCTGCCCGTCGCAAAGCTCCAGCATTTCCCCCACGCGCATGCGCAGAGAACGCCCGATATGGCGAGCATCGTCACCGGTCAAGACCACCTGCTCCTGTTCCAAAAGGCCGGGTTCTACAAAAAAACGGGGCACGGCTTACAGATTATGGTACAAAGCGGAAAACGCCTTGTGGCCCATATATACGTCGATTTTGGATACGATCTCAAAGGGAGCGTGCATAGACAGTACGGGAATGCCCACGTCCACCACGTCGGGCCCCAAATTAGCCACGTATTTGGCCACGGTTCCGCCGCCGCCCTGATCCACCTTGCCCAGCTCGCCGGTCTGCCAAAGCACACCCTCCCCGTCCAACAGGAGGCGCACTTTATTCATAAATTCCGCCGAAGCGTCAGATGTTCCGCTTTTTCCGCGGGAACCCGTATATTTCGTTACCGCCATGCCGTAATGCAGCTGCACGCTGTTGTTCAGCTCGCTGACCTCGGGATAATTGGGGTCAAAGGCCGCATTTACGTCTGCGGAGAAGCAAACGGTGTTTTCCATCATACGGTGGGGACAGACCTGCTGCATATGAGCCAGATCACCCAGAAAATATTCCAGATAAGAGCCCTGCATACCCGTGTTTCCGTCACTGCCCGTTTCTTCCTTGTCAGCCAGCACGCAAACAGCCGTTTTCACAGGAGCCTCCAGCTCCAGCAATGCCGTCAAAGAGGGGTAAGCACACACGCGGTCATCGTGGCCGTAGGCACCGATCAAAGCGCGGTCCAGGCCCACGTCCTTGGCCGTTCCCTGGGGCACGATCTCGATCTCGGCACACATGAAATCGTCCTCTACGATGCCGTAGCGTTCGTTGAGCAGCTTCATCAAAGCCACCTTGATCTTGTCGGAAAGCTTGTCGTCCTTCAGCGGCACGCTGCCAAAGATCACGTTCAACCCTTCCCCCGTGAAGGCCTGGTGCAGAGGCTTGGTCATCTGCTCCTGCCCCAGATGGGGAAGCAGGTCGGAAATGCAAAATACAGGATCGTTTTCCCCGTCGCCGATGGCAATCTCCACACTTTCCCCATCGCGGCGAAGCACCGTGCCGTAAATGGCCAGGGGAATGGTCACCCACTGAAACTTTTTAATGCCGCCGTAATAATGGGTCTTCAGGTATCCTACCCCGTTGTTTTCAAACAGAGGATGCTGCTTCAGATCCAAACGGGGAGAGTCGATGTGGGACACGGCCAGATTCACGCCCTTGTCCACGGTTTCCGTGCCCATAACTGCCAAAATGACGGATTTGTTTTTGTTGTTGACAAAGATCTTATCTCCGGCAGACAGCTTGGCAGAAGGGTCAAATTCCTTAAACCCATTCTCCTTGGCCATGCGAATGGCCTCGGCCGCCGCCAAACGCTCGGTCTTAGCCACATTTAAAAACTGCTTGTAGCCCTCGCAATATTCAAAAGCCCGCTTCAGCTCTTCTTCCTCCATAACATCAAAGCCGCTTTTTTTGCTGGACAGCAAATAATCCCGCAGGATCTCGTTTTCCGTTTTGTTGCTCATGGTCTTCAAATCCTTTCGTGAATAATCTATTCCATGCCGAAGCACAGGCACTTTCCCTGTCCTTGCAGGCAGATCTCGCCGGATGCGGCAGGGACAAACACACATTCTCCCCTGCCCAAAGAAAAGCTTTCTCCCAAAGCAGTCAGCTTCACAGTGCCTTCAATGCCCAGCAAAGCCGCATAAGAACGGGCGTCTACCAAAAGAGTCTTCGCACCGTTGACCTCTAAACGAGCCGCCCCAAACAAGCCCGGTACGCTGAGCTTTTCGGGGAAGCGCTCTTCGGGAAGCAGGGGTTGCGTGTCACAGCAGGCCACCTGCATAGCTTTGTCCAAATGCAAAGGGCGGGGCTTTCCGTCCGCCCCCGGGCGATTGTAATCATACAGACGATAGGTCACGTCGCTGGGCTGTTGCACCTCGGCGATCAGTTGACCGCGCCCAATGGCGTGCACCGTTCCCGCAGGGATGAAAAAGACCTCTCCTTCCCTGGCCGGCACTTGATTGAGCAGCTCCTCCATACTTCCTTCCTCAGCCGCACGGCGAAGCTCCTCCCCCTGCACGGGTCTTTTCAATCCGTATACCAAGGTGGCACCCTCTTCGGCCTCCACCACCCACCACGCCTCGGTCTTGCCGGGGCTGTTTTCATATTTCATGGCAAAGCCGTCGTCCGGATGCACCTGCACGGAAAGGGGACTGCCCGCGTCGATCAGCTTGATCAACTGGGGAAAGGCCTCCCCGTCAAACCCCTCGGCCACCGCATCCTTCCCCATGGCCAGCACTGCCTGCCACAGGGTCAGCCCATGGTAGGCCCCCCCTGTCACCGTACTTTCCCCATTGGGATGTCCGCTGACCACCCAGGCCTCTGCCACGGGCTCTGCAGTGCCGTAAACAGCGCAAAGGCGGTTGCCGGCCCAAACCGCCTGCTTCAGGGAGGGGACCAATTGCAATGCACAACGCTTCAAAATGATTCTTCCTTTCTTTATTTGCGGTGATACACGTAATAGGCGATCACGGTCTTTTCTAGACCGTCCAAACGGTCACGGGCGGTGACGACCACTCCTTGGCCGCTCATCAGCTCGGCCGCGCGCATGCCTTCCCGCTCGCCCTCAAAGATCACCGTGCCGCAACAAAATTCCACACAATCGGGCTGTACGGTAATACAGCCCCCCTTGGCCAGTATTTTTTCCTCGCCGTTTTCTTGACGTTGGCACACGTAACGGATGGCTTGGTTATGCATGCGCTCTAAGGTTAATCTCGTGCCTTCGTCCAGGGCTTTTTGGGCGGCATTTCTTTTTCGAAACAGCATGTTCGCCCTCCTATTTTAACTCGCACACCGTTACGCCGAAGTCTCCTTCGCCGTATTTGCCGTTGCGCAGGCCGGCTACTCGCGAGTCACTTTTCAAGAAGGTCTGCAAAACCTGGCGCAAAACGCCCGTCCCTTTTCCGTGAATGATGGTCACCGTGTGCAAATGCGCCAATACCGCGCTGTCGATATATTTATCCACCTCTGCCACGGCCTCGTCTCCCGTCAGGCCGCGCACGTCCAGCTCCAAAGGCACGTTTACCGTCGTGCGCACCACCTTGGCCGAGGTAACCTTTTCCCGAGGCTTGCCTTCCTCACCCCGCTCCACAGGTCCGCGAATATCGGAAAGGCGCACCTTCAGGGTCACGTTACCCGCCAGCACGGAAAGCCTTCCGTTTTTGTCGGGCGCCTCCAGCACCTCCGCACGGCCGCCGGTCATAGCCAGCGTAACACGGTCTCCCTTTTGCAGGGGACGGTCAGGCAGGGCCGTAACGGGGGCCTCCTTTT
Source organism: Clostridia bacterium (assembly GCA_017507855.1). Classification (GTDB taxonomy): domain Bacteria; phylum Bacillota; class Clostridia; order Oscillospirales; family RGIG5554; genus RGIG5554. Next base: position 86,284 of record JAFWAE010000026.1, on the reverse strand, counting down.
TGCGCGCGGGAGCCAGATGACTTTCCGCTTTTTTCAACTGTTGGTTGACAGCACTGCGGGTGCGGTTGAGGGCCTGCCCCAGCTCCGCCTTATCCCGCTGTTTTTTCAAAGCTTCCAGCTCATCGGTGACCTGTTGGGCCGCCGCACGGGCGCGCTCTATAATTTTTCGGGCCTCTTTTTGGGCCTGCTCGATTTCTTTTTGATAATTTTCCTCCAGCTTTTTACGGGCTTTTTCCGCGCTTTCCGAAGCACGGCGAGCTTCCGTCAGGCGCTGTTGCGTCTCCTCGCGCTGCTCTTCCAAAGAGGCCTGCTCGCTTTGCAGATGCTGGATGACCTCTTCAAAATGGCGGCTCTCCCCGTCCAAAAGCTCCTTGGCCCGACGAACGATCCCGGCGGGAATGCCGATGCGTTCGGAAATGGCAAAGGCGTTGGAACGCCCGGGGATTCCCACCATGAGGCGGTACGTAGGGCGAAGGGTCTCCACGTCAAATTCACAGCTGGCGTTTTGCACCCCCGGTGTGCGCAGGGCGTAGACCTTCAGCTCCGCATAGTGGGTGGTGGCCGCACAGATAGCCCCGCAGGATTTGATATGCTCCAGCAAGGCATTGGCCAGCGCCGCCCCTTCCACGGGGTCTGTGCCGCTTCCCACCTCGTCCAGCAACACCAGAGAGCGGGCGTCCAGCACGTCCACGATGGAGGCAATGTTGGTCATGTGCGCGGAAAAGGTGGAAAGGGATTGCTGAATGCTCTGCTCGTCGCCGATGTCGGTCAAAATACTGCCAAACACAGCTATGCGACTCCCGTAATCGGCAGGAATATGCAACCCGCACTGCGCCATAGCGCTGAGAAGCCCCAGGGTCTTCAGGGTGACGGTCTTGCCGCCCGTGTTGGGGCCGGTAATGACCAAAAGCTTTGTCTGCCCTCCTAAACTTACGTCAATGGGCACCACCTTTTGAGGATCGATCAAGGGGTGACGGGCCCGTTTGAGCACCATTTTCCCGTCGGTGGCCAGCTCAGCCTCCTCCGCCTTCATACGGAAGGAAAGCTCTGCCTTGGCAAAAATAAGACAAAGGGCCCCACAAGCGAAATAGCTTTGCGCGATGGGCTGGCGGGCATCGGCCACCAAAGAGGAAAGATGATACAAAATGCGTTCGATCTCCGCCTGCTCGGCTGCCTGGAGCTCGCGGATCTCGTTGTTGGCACTTACCACCGCCATGGGTTCAATAAACAAAGTCTGCCCCGATGCGGAAGTATCATGCACGATACCCGGCACGGCGTTTTTGCACTCCACCTTCACGGGGATCACGTAACGCTCCGCCCGCATGGTCACAATGGGCTCTTGCAATAGCTTCTGTCTTTCGGGGCGACGAATAAATTCCGATAAAATATCCCGCACCTTGCTGTTTGCGCGTTGCAAACGGCGGCGCAGATCAGCCAACTCGGCGCTGGCGCTATCTGCCAAGGCCTCTTCGGATACAAAGGCCTGAGACAGGGTATGCTCCAGAGTGCGTTGGGGCTGAAGCTGTTGCACGTAAGGCTCTAAGGCGGGCACCGAGGCCCCGTCAAAATAGGCCTCCAGCTCACGGGTCATGCGCAACAAGCGCTCCACGCTCAGCAACTGGGGAATGGTCAGCATGGCCCCTTTGGCGGCGCGGTCACAAAGCAGGGGCACGTCCCCCACGCCCAAGAAGGGAGGCTGGCTTTTTTGGTTCAGCATCCTCTTGGCGCAGGTAGTCTCCTCGGTCAAACGGCGCACCGCCTCCTCGTCGGTGGAGGGGCGCAGGGCCACAGCGGCTTCAGCCGCTTTCTCCATCACACAGCAGGAAGCCAGCTGCTGCAGGATCTTCCCAAATTCCAGCGTTTGCAGGGCTTTTTCGCAAAGGCTTTGCCGCTTGGCTTCCAATTCAGCCAACACACGGGCCACCTCGGGATCTTCCCCGCGGCGTAGCACTCGCATGTTCTGAACAGAAACCCCCTCTTCCCTCGCCCATTCACTTGTGGTGTGCATTTCGTCCATGAGTTTCTCCTTTCTCCGGAATGCGGCCAAACCATTTGGCGGCTCCCAGCAAAAGCGGCATACCCAACAAATAGCCCACGCCCACTTCTCCCAGTGCCACGGTGCAGGCCGTCCATGCAAAAACGGGAAGGGAGGCCGCCGTCAGCCCTGCGGAGGTGTAGGTGATCACAGCCCCTACGAAAATGCCGTTCAGCAGAGCCGTGGGGAGCGGTGCCAGCCAACGGTGCTTCATGCGGCTGACCCAAAAGGCCGCCGCCAACGTAGTCAAAGATCCCACCACCGCATCCAGCGGAGTGGAAAAAAGCAGGTTGGAGACCAGGCATCCCGCAAAAAGGCCCGGGACCGCAGCCGGCAAAAAGAAGGGCAGTACGGTCAAAGCTTCGGAAACGCGAAACTGTACCGCGCCGAAGCCAATGGGGGCAAAAACAGCCGTCAAGACCACATAAGCCGCAGCGATGGCTGCGGCATATGTGAGAGTTCTGATGTTTTTATACAAGAAAAGTTCTCCTTAAAAACAGGGTCAGCGATTTCCCGCGCCCGTAAAAGATTGGGGCTGCCCTCCCTGCTCCAGGATCACGTTTTCGATCACGGAAAGGGCGGTGGCATTTTTGATCTGCCCCGCTTTGTTTCCCGTCACCGTAGCGTTAGCCAGGATGGTTTGAGCACTTGCGGAATCCTGATAGCCGTAGCCGCCGTTATTGCACAGTTCGGCCTTATTGATGCTGATGCGTTTGCTGGAACGCACGTAAATACCGCTGCCCGTATTGTTACAGCTGGACACGTCGTGAAGCTGCACCATGTTGCCGCTATCGATGACGATCCCGTGCGTATTCTCTTTGGCTCCCTCCTGACCGGCACGGCCGGTCACGTGTACCCGCTCCAACTGCATCCAGCCGGAGCCTGCGGTGTGTACGCCGCCGCCGCAATTTTCCACCGTTACGTCAATCAGGGAAACCAGGATATTGTAGTTTTGCAAGCGAATGGCAGGGCCGCCGCAATTTTTGACCGTGACCCGATCCCACCAAACGGAAGCGATGTTCTTATAGGAGAAGCCAATCTCGTTTGCATAACCGGAATTGCCGCCGATAATCGTCATCTCTTCCAGAATATCGCCGCGCACCTCGTCGATCCACACGGCCGTAAAGCCGTCCGTCAACTTATGCTTGGTAAAGGAATTGGAATTGTCAATGGTGAAGCGCTTCATGAAAATGAAGCCCTCAAAGTCCAAAATCTTAAAAGTGGAGTTTCGAGAATCCTTGCACAGGATATCTTCCAGATGCACGTACATCAAGGAGTTGTTATCCTTGCCCACGCGGGAGTCGGTAAACACGTGATACGCATCCGTAAACACGCAGTTATCCACGTAAATATCCTGGATCCATCCGCTGGCAGTATTGTAATGGAACACCGTAGAACCGTCGGGCGCGGCAGACATATCCACCTGCACGTTACTGATCTTGTAATTGCCCTGCCCCGTTCTCGTATGAAACAGGATCTCGCAGTCAGAGGCAGCCTTCAGCACGGGCTTTTTGTCCCCTTCGGGAATGCCCACCAATGCCATATTGGAGAAAGTCTCTATTTCACTGAGCAAATAGCCGTTCTCCGTATAGGGCAGGTCGATCTGCGCACAGGCCTTCCAAGCCTTTTTAAAGGCCTCGGTATCGTCGGTCACGCCATCACCCTTGGCTCCAAACCAGAAGGGATTGGCCGTCAGGTACCCGCCTAAGCGAAGGACTCCCTCGCCCGTGACGATCTGCTGACGCTCGTCGGCGTGCACCGTGCTGTTGATATTCAAAATGCATTCTGCATCCACGCTGAGTTTGGCCCCTTTTCCCAATACCAAGGTCACGGTATCGGGAACTACACAGTTATCCGAAAGGCGATACGTACCGGCAGGGAAATACAGACGTGCCCCCTGCTCCTTGGCCGCTTTAAGACCGTTTTCCAGGGCCTTTAGGTCGTTGGTAACACCGTCTCCCTTGGCGCCAAAATCCATGATGTTCAGATCGCCTTCCATAAATGCGTTCAGCCCTTTCTCCTCGGTTTCCGTACAAGCGGTAAAGCCTGCGGTCAGCCCTGCACTCAGCATCAGAGCCAATCCCACACTGAGGATCTTTTTCAACAATCCCTTCATCGTGTGCCCGCCTCCGTTACCTCTGCAATGTAGGTATTGCTGGGCAAAAACACGTTGCGCAGCTTCACGCCCTTCCCCGTAAGGGTATAGGTCAGGTTCATGCTGGTACAGGTCATATTGTTGATCAGCACATTCTCGTTTCCACCAGCATCCACAAAGCCTACGTCAGCGGTTGGCATGCCGTCCATCATCAGCGTGTCGATCAAAATGTTCTTGCAATCCTGCACGTACACGGAATGAGCACCTTTTTTGGTGTTTCCGGTTTGCACACTGTAAAAGTTCATGTCGGAGCAACCGATCATGGTGATGTTGTTGCCGTCTACGTTATTGTTGCAGTTGCCCCAGGCCTTGGTGACGTAGAAATTGGAATCGGTGCAGTTGACGAAACGGAAACCGTCGCGGTGCACGGTGTAGGCTTCGCAATTTTCCAACGTCAGCTTGGAACAGTTTTCGAAAATGAAGCCGGAAGCACCTACGTATTCCATCAGGGTGCGGATGATCTTCACGTTTTTGCAGTTGCGGAAAATAATGCCGTGACCGTCCAAATTGCGGGAGGGCCACTCGGGATCATGCTCGTAGCTGTTGGCTCCCACGGCATTGGCTTCGCCGTTGGTATCCATATGCTCGCCCAAAAATCCGTCCACGTTTTCAATAATGAAGCCGGGCATGTTACAGTAGACTCCGGCGCTTTTGTTTTCGCGACGGGCATTGACCACCTCAGTGAACACCAGATCGGAAGCGAAGTCTCGGATAATGACGCAGGTATCACGGGCAGAGCGGAAGTCCACCGCCGTCAAATTCACCTTGCTGACTGTGTGTTTGCCGCTTCCCGCATCCGTAAAGGACACGTAACCGTCATCCACGTACACTTGCTTGAGGGAAATGTTTTCCATGCTCACCGCATCGGTGTCAAAATAGAAGCAATGGGCGTCCTTGCCCGCCTTGCCCATTTTAATGCAAAGTCCCTTCAGGCTGACGTCGCTACTGCGAAAGGTGAACAAGTTCTTCGTCGTCGCCTCCGCCTGGATCGTGATGCGGCTGGAGCCGATCCCTTCTACCGTAATGGGATGGGAAAACACAATTCCGGAAAGCCGATAGGCCTTGTTGGGCAGGCGAAGCATACGGCAGCTGTCCACCGCTTTCTGAAAGGCTTCATCATCTGCTTCGCGGCCGTTGTTTTTCACCCCGAACCACTTGGGATATCCCCAGCTTTCCTGAGAATTCAGGCGCACCGTGCCTTCGCCGGTGAAGATATGCTGTTGGCCGGACTCCACAGGGCCGTTGAACACCGCGTGAGCGCCGGCTTCCACCTGCAGCTTCACGTTGGCCGCCAACACCACGGGCGAGCCGATCTCCATATCTGAAGCAACCAAATAGGTGCCTGCGGGGAAATAGAGGGCTTCACCCGGCTTGATTTGAGCGTCCAGCTCAACCAGTAGAGAGGAAATGTCGGTAGACCCATCGTTGGCACCGCCGGCCGTCTTCACATTTTTGTAGTCGTACACAGTTTCTTCCTCCTTTGCGGATGCAGCCGTGCACCCGTAAAATCCTGCCGCCGCCAAACAGATAGCCAGCAAAAGCGCAACTGCGCGAATGGCGTGCTTGCTCTGTTTCATACCGTTTCTCCTTTGTTGTGTCAGATGCGGATGGCATCAAAGCCCATAATGCGGGCGTAGTCTTCAATGCGGTCGGAAATGTCGCCGTACACAATGGCGTAATGCTGACCGGACAGGTTCTCCAGGAATTTCTGCACGTCGCCGTCCAAACGAACGTCCAGCGCAGGCATATAGCCCTGACGCAGCTCGGTCTCCAGGCCTTCGCCGGTCATATACACGATGTGGTAGCTTCCCACATCCTCCACCAGGCGCATCACCGTCACACGGCCGGGACGCAGCACGAAGCTGGTCTGGATGCCGGTAAAGCCGGGATGGGGCATGAAGTTGCGCACTTCGCAGGTCTCTTTCGTGCCGAAGGAGAAGGGATTGAAGCCGCAGGAGGAGAATTTCACCACGTTGCCGTTATTGTTCATGGAGTCACCGTAGGAAACGGGAGCGCCGGAAAGATAATGCATCAGCGTCATGGAAACGGTGAGCATCATGTCGCCCTCACAGGAAGAGACCACACCGCTGTCAGCCAGCATGGAGGCAGGCACGCAGGGAACGGCCTTGTACTCCTTGGAGAATTCGTACTGGCACTTGATATTGAACGCATCCAAAGCCTTGTCGTTGCAAGTCTTCTTCATGGCCACGTACAGGCGGATGGCCTTGCGCAGGCTCTCGGAGGTCACCTCGGTGCGGATGCGGGAGCGAGCCTTCAACCAGTCGATGGCTTCGTCCACCTCGGCATCGGACACAGCCTCGGCCATGTTGATGAGGGTATAGGAGTCCATCTGCTCTACCTCGGGACCCACGATGGCGCGCAGCAGCACGTGGTCAAAGGTGCCGGTGTAAATGCTCATGGAGGTGTAGCCCACCAGGCCGATACGGGTACGCTTCATGCGCTCGGAAGCGGAAGCCGCCACGCAGAAGGACAGCAACTGCTCGTGCACGGCGGGATCGTCGGTGTTGCCCAGCACGCCCTTGTAGGCATAGCCCACACGGTCCATTACACCCTTAAACATAGCGTAGGATACGTAGGCACCGGTGCTCTCCAAACGGCCGTTTTCCTCGTACATGGGGAAACCGAACAGACACATGGGCAAATGCTCCATCTCGCGCACAGCGGCCATGGCCGTGGGGCACTCGATCCAGGAGCCCAGGAAAAAGATCACGCCTTCCACGTCCTCTTTGATCAGGCGGCGGGCTTCAGCAGATGCCTTCGCAAAGTCGTCGCAAAGCGTGTCGCTGTATACCACGTCCACGCCTTTGTCGCGCAGGGCGTTGGCGATATTGTCGCGCTGGTTGTTAATGGCCTGACAAATATAGTCAGTGTGGCAGAGGGTCAGCAATCCGATCTTAGGCATAAGTAGATCTCCTTATTTTTTTATTTTTTACGGGAAAATTTCCATTGTTTTTATTATGACGGAAGGGGTGCCAAAACGCAAGAAAATGCAAAAATACAAATGAAAAACTTACTCTGAGCGGGGAGGCGCCGCCGACTTTCGCTCAGCCAGGGAGAAGGGCAGGACCACGCGTCCTCCGGGGGCGCGCTCGCCGCAGATCTCCTTTAGCAGCAACTCGGCCCCCATTTGCCCCATTTTTTCCTTGGGCTGTACGATGGTGGTCAGGGGAGGCTGCACGTAAGCGGAAGACTGAATGCCGTCAAAGCCGACAACGGAGATATCCTCGGGCACCCGCAATCCCGCCTCGCTGATAGCCTGCAAAGCGCCAATGGCCAAATAGTCGTTGACACAAAATACCGCCGTAGGGCGCACGGGGCGTTGCAACAGCTGCATCATCTTGTTGTAGCCGCCCTTTTCCATGCGCTCTTCATCAATGACCGTCAGTTTGGGATCCAAGATCAGGCCAAAGCGCTCCAAACCGGCGGAAAAGCCCCTGAAGCGCTGGATGGTGGTCTTGGTATCGCCGATAAAGCCGATTCTGCGATGCCCCATTTCGGCCAAATGCTCGGCCATGCGAGCCGCCGCGCCGAAATTGTCGATGGACACGACCGTGATCTCCTTGCATTCGGGGACCGCCTCAATAAACACGGCGGGCATAATATGGGGAATGTCGGAATAGCGCGCCGAAACGGAAACGATCCCCTCCACCTTTTTGGCAATAAATAGGTCCACGAATTCCCGTTCCTCGTTCGCGGAAAAATTGGTGCATCCCAGCAGCACGGAATAACCGTTTCGTTGCAGATACTCCATCACACCGCCACAGATCTCGGCGTAGAAGCTGTTGGACATATCCGGAATCAGAACACCCACGGTAAAGGTCTTCCCGGATACCACCCCTTTAAGCAGCATTTCGCGGCGGTATTCCAGGCGTTTGGCCACCTCGCGCACCCGCTCGGCCGTGTCCGGCTTGACCAGCGGGCTTCCGCTGAGAGCCCTGGACACCGTGGAGATATGCACGTTTGCCAAAGCGGCGATCTCCTTTAGTGTGGTGTTATTATGGCCCACATCAACACGCTCCTTTCATATAAAGAAGGCGAAGTTACAGTCTGTCTTCAAAAGCACGGTATTTGGCGTAAATATCATTGTACAAGGCTTTTTCCTCTTCCGTGGCTTCAAACTCGCGCACGGGCATCATTTCGCACATGGCAAAATCTGTCGTATCCATTCCGCAGGCTTTGGCTGCCAGCATCGCCGCGCCCACCAAAGCGATCTCGGGGCAGGCATACGAAACGACCTTGCGTCCGGTGCAGCCGGCAATGATATGACACCAGATGCGGCTCTTGCTGCCGCCGCCGAAGACGTGGATCTCGTTGACTTTCGTCCCCATTTCCTCGGCCACATCCACGTTGTGGCGAAGCTGGAAGGCCAGACCCTCCTGCACGGAGCGGGCCAAGTCGCCTACGCCGGCGTTCAGGGACAGACCGGAAAAAGCACCGCGCACCTCGTCGCGCCCGATGGGCGTGCTGGCGCCGGTCAAATGGGGATAAAACATGACGCCGCTACTACCCACGGGGGTCTTTTCGATCATCTCGTCCATTTCGCGGTAGCTCATGTAGGGCAACACTGTGTTTTTAAACCATTTCTGCGCAGCACCGCAGGTGGAAATCACCGTTTCCAGGGTATAGGTGCCGGGCGCGGTATAGGAGAAGCAGGGGATGCGCATGCGGGCATCGTCAAACACAGGATGGTCGCAGCTCAGCTCCATAGCGCCGGCCGTACCCAGGGACAGGGTGGCCACGCCGGGCTCCAAACGGGCGCCCACGGCAGAGGCCTTTTGGTCCTGCGCACCCACAGCCACCTTGCAGGCCGTGGTCAGACCGATCTCCGCGGCAGCGGCCTCGGTCAATTGGCCGGCCAGCTCGCCCGCCCAGGCCAGGGCAGGCATCTTGTTGCAATCAATGCCGAAGGCGTCACAGATCTCCTCGCTCCATTCCTCGGTGTGCAGGTCATAGACCATGGTGGCACCGGCCATGGTGCGGTCGGTCACGAAGGCGCCACACAGCTTGTAGATGATGTAGTCGTGCGCCATAAGGAACTTATAGGTTTTGGCATACACGTCGGGCAGATTCTTCTTCACCCACATTAACTTGGGCAGCATATACTGCGCGCCGGTGCGCTTGCCGGTGCGCTGATACATCCAGTCGGCACCTTTGAGGGCCATGATCTCCTCGGTCTCGGCTTCAGCGCGGGAATCCAACCAGGAAATGGCGTCGCCCAGCTCCGTGCCGTCCTCGGTCATGGGCACAAAGGAGATGCCCTGGGAAGAAACGGAAACGCCCGCCACGTCCGCAGGGTCGATGCCTGCCTGCTTGAGGCACCCCTTCATACAGCTGACGGAATGGTTCCACCAATCCTTGGGGCTCTGCTCGATCTCCTTGTCCGAGATGACGTGCAGTGCATACTCGATGTAATGATCCCCATGGATCTTCCCGTTTTCGTCAAACAGGATCGCCTTGCAGCCGGTAGTGCCAATGTCCAAGCCAAATAAATACTTCATAACGATGTGCAATTCCTTTCCTAAAGTAGAATATGGAAAATCTTATTTTTATTATAGCTGTATCCTGCAAATTTTTCAAGCATTTTTTTGCATTTTCTCCGTTTTCTCTCAGCTTTTCTTTGCAAATTTTCCTTTGCATTCTTTCCGTGTGGCATTTTTCGACGCACAGCCTCTCCATTTTTTGAGGAAAAGGTTTTTTTTCACAAAGAAATGTGATATAATAGCTTAACAGTCACTTGAAATTTCGGGCCGCCCAAGGGGAGGCCCTCGTGCAGAAAGGGGTTCCCGTTCATGACACCTACACCGCATATTCATGCCGCAGCAAAGGATTTTGCCCCCACCGTGCTGATGCCCGGCGATCCCTTGCGCGCTCGCTTCATTGCTGAAAATTTCCTCTCCGACGCCGTATTGGTCAACAACGTGCGCGGGGTGCAGGGGTACACCGGCACCTTTGAGGGATGCCCCGTTTCCGTCATGGCCAGCGGAATGGGAATGCCCTCCATGGGCATCTACAGCTACGAGCTGTTTCACTTTTTCGGGGTGGAAAACATCATCCGCGTGGGCTCGGCGGGAGCCATTTCCCCCAACCTGCAAGTGCGCGACGTAATCCTGGCCCTGGGAGCTCACACCGATTCTTCTTATCCTTCCCAATTCATTCAAGGGGGCACGGTGGCCCCCACAGCCGACTATACCCTGCTTCGCACTGCGGCCGACGCAGCCGCGCGCCTGCAAATGCCTATAAGCGTAGGCAACGTTCTTTCCAGCGACGTTTTTTACCGTCCTGATCCCGGCGACACCGTCGCTTGGGGCAAGGTGGGCGCTTTGGCCGTGGAGATGGAAACGGCGGCCCTTTACGTGAATGCGGCCGTCGCAGGCAAGCGCGCGCTGACCGTTTTGACCGTCAGCGACCATTTGCTGACGGGAGAGGCGCTGGATGCCCAAGCCCGCCAGACCTCCTTTACCGACATGATCCGCCTGGCCTTACACACGGCCAAGGAGATGGCTTGATCTGCTGATCTTCCCAAAGAAAGGACTGTATAAAGCATGCTCTGCCTTTTGCCCCGAAAAAGCGTGCGTTTTTTGTTTGGGTCCGTGGCCCTTTATGCCCTTTGCGTCGCGGTAGCCGTGGTCTTTGCCTGCCGGGAAAAGCAACTGCCCATGGATCCGGGGCTGACCGTTTCCGTCTACGTAGGGTTTTATCCTTGGACGTCGGTGCTTTTTGCCGCCGCGATCTCTGCCATTGCCGTGTTCATTTGCCTGCATCTTCCAAAAATACAAATGAAGCCGGCCCAAAAGCTTCTATACATCCTCATCGTTCTTTGCGTGCTGGGGTGCGGATGGCTTCCGTGCAACAGCGACCGAAGCAGACTGATCACAGACCTACACAACCGCATCGCCGAGGTACTGATCCCCGCCCTGATGCTTTCCTTCGGCTTTATGGCCGTTTTTGCCCGCAACGTTTGCCAGCGGATCTTCGGCCTGCTCAGCTCGGCCTTCTCCGTTTTCTGCCTTACGGGGCTGATCTTTCGGATCGAGTTTTTTGACAATACCCTTTTCATTTGGGAAAACCTCCTCATTCTCCTTTTTCTGGCAGAGTTTTCCCTGGAAACGGCAGTCCCCCGCGTCCCTGAAAAAAGCCTGACTCAGGAAGGAGCGTGATACCCATGAAGCGTTGGCTTTCCGTTTTGGCCTTGATGGCTCTTTCCCTGTCTGTGGCTACCGCATCCGCCCTGGCCTTCGTGCACGTGTTCGACGGGCTGTGGGAGTTCTCTTTCCGCCAAAGCTCCGCGGCGGCCCTGTGCAGCGAAACGGATGCCTTGGCCAATTATCGAGCTGTGATGGACTACCTTTCCCCCTTCTCCGACGCCCCGTTTTCCCTGCCTTCTCTTCCCTTCAGCGAAGGGGGTGCCCGTCATTTTGCCGATTGCAAAAGGCTTTTTAACGGCGTCTACGCCACAGGGGGCGTTTCTGTCCTGCTTCTCATTCCTTTATGCCTGTGGCTGTCCAAAAAACAGCTTCTGAATCGGGCGCTGAGGGGCTGTGGCGCGGCGCTGACCGGACTTTCCGCAGGGATCGCAGCGGTGGCCCTGGTGGCTTTTCAGCCTGCCTTCACCCTGTTTCACAAGCTGTTTTTCTCCAATGATCTGTGGGTCTTTTCTCCCTCGTCCGATCCCATCATCACCCTGCTTCCCGCCTCCTTTTTCCTGCTTTGCGCCCTGGTGATCCTGGGTACCTGGCTGGCCGTAGGGGTGGCCCAACTTCTTTTCGGCTTTCTGTCTGACCGTCGGCAAGCCCGCAAAGGAAACTGATCTTTTCAACAAAGAAGGTGAAGACCGTGTGCGAGCCCGTCCCTGCCCAAGAACAGCAGGCACGTACCCGCGACCTGCATCGGCTGGCCTTGCAGTTGGGAGGTGTGCTCTGTCTTCTTCTGGCAAGCGAGCTGGCCGTTTCCGGCATTGTGAGTGCCGTGGCGGATTTTTTGGCCGTCCTGGGGCTGGATGTCTCTCCGTGGTTAGGGCGCAGTACCACCCCCGGCGTACTCGTGCATATCCTGATCTACATATCCTTGTTCGCCGCCCCTTGTGCGGTCTTTTTCAAGCTGATGGGGCATTCGCCTCGTCGGGTCGTGAGCAATACCCCCTGCGGTCTGCGCCCCTATATATGGGTCACGTGTATTTCCATATTCGCCTCTGAGATCTTCGGCTTTTTGTCCATCTTCATCACGATCCTGCTGGAAAAGCACGGCCTTACGGTCCCCGGCCTTTCCTCCCAACCGCCCGCCTCCCTTGTGGGTGCCGTTCTGTACTTTCTTTCCTCCGCCGTATTGCCGGCCGTGCTGGAGGAACTGTTTTTCCGCGGCATCGTCTTGCGGAGCCTGGCCCCTTACGGAAAAGCCCTGGCACTGACGGTGTCCTCCCTGGCCTTTGGGCTGATACACTGCACCGTTCAGCAGATCCCCTACGCCGTGGCCGCGGGCTTCTGCATCGGCTTTTTCGTGCTTAAATACGACAATTTCCGTCTGGGTGTCACAGCCCATTTCATCAACAACGCCACCTCCGTGATCTTTCAATACCTTCGCTTCCTGCTCTCCCCTGCCTTGTTTTCACGCGTGTTTCTGTTTCGGGAAAAGTTCTTCATTGTGGCGGGAACCCTTTGTGTGGCGTGGTTTTTGTGGCGGGAAAAGCGCCCCTTTGCCTTTTTGGCGGAGCGAACTCTGCCCCGAAAGGACTTGGTCAAGGCCGCCTTTTCTCCCCTGCTTTTGCTGTTTTACGCCCTTTGCCTGCTTTTGACCCTGTTTACCCTGTTCCGACCCGTCATCCTTGCTTTATTGGAGGAATTGCTATGACCGACCGCGAAGCCATGCGCCGCGCCCTGCGCCAAGCCCGCTGTGCCGAAAAACGGGGCGAGGTCCCCGTGGGGGCCGTGATCGTACACGAGGGAAAGGTGATCGGCCGCGGATTCAACCTGCGGGAAACCTCCCAAAACGCCCTTTGCCACGCCGAGATCCGCGCCATTGAACAAGCCTGCCGCCGTTTGGGCTTTTGGCGGCTTTGCGGCTGCACGCTGTACGTGACTCTGGAGCCCTGTCCCATGTGTGCCGGCGCCATTATGAACGCCCGCATCGACCGCGTGGTATACGGAGCCAAAGACCCCAAGGCCGGCGCCTACGGCAGTGTGCTGAATCTGAACGAATATCCCGTCAACCACCGTCCGGAGGTCACCTCCGGCGTTTTGGAGGAGGAATGCGCCCATTTGCTGAGCTCGTTCTTCCGTAACCTGCGAAGCAGAAAAAAACAACCCGAGGGGGCCGTGTCAAATGAGTGAAGTATCCGTTAACGAACAGATCGGTCAGCGTCTGCGCCTGCTGCGCACGGAAAAAGGCGTCAGTCAGCGGGAGGCCGCGACGGCGTTGGGCGTTTCCCAATCCATGCTGTCCCATTACGAGCAGGGGCTTCGCGAATGCTCCATGCCTTCCCTTTTTGCCGCGTGCACCTATTACGGGGTCAGCGCGGATTATTTACTGGGCCTGGAGGCCGAGCGGAACCGAAATCAACAAGCCGCCCCCAAGGACAACGTGTTTCGAGGCACTACCTACGCCGTGTTACTGAAAAACACCGTGGCCAACGCCGCGGGCCTGTTGTTTGACCTGCTCAACCGCGCTGATGCCAAGGATCTGGCCTTGGAAACGGGACATTTTCTGTCCATGAGCCTGTACAAGCTCTTTCGCCGTTTATACAGCGGCAACCCGGAAAATCCCGAAAGCCTGTTTGCCCTTGGAGAGGAAGAGTGGAACGAGTTGGTCAGCGTGGAAATGATCCTCAGTGAAATGAGGCTGAAAACCATGACGATGCAGGCTACCGACAAACCCTTTTCCCCCAACGTTTCCGAGCTTTCAGCAGCCTTCCCTCAAGAAACGCAAGCGATGCTTCGCCTGATCCGAAGCTGTGAGGAAAAGCTGAAGCAGCCGTAAGTCCCTTTGCAAAGGCACCCCCCGAGGGTGTCTTTTTTTGCACCTTTTTGCCCAACCGCCCATATATTGCGGTAAGGAGGCAGACACTATGAACGAGCTGAAGGAATTGGCCCTTTTTCACCAAAGGCAGGCCCTTTTATACGAGACCCTGGCCGACGGGCTTTCCGTCCCCCGAAGCCGTGCCGTGCTGCTGGGCTTTGCAGAGGAGGACCGCCGCGGCAGCGCCCTTTTGAGGGAAGCCGACTACCTGCAAAACGGGCACATGCGCCTGCCGCAAAACGCCCCCGTTCCCGACCTCCCCGCCATTCCCTGTGAAGAGCTTCTCAAGCGGTGCATCTTGGAAGAGGCCACCTTGGCCCGACGGTATGCTTTTTTGGCCGACGGCTGTACAGACGCCTATCTGCGCGCCCTGTTCGTGCGCTTGGCGCAAACGGCCCGCGCACGGGTGGCCCGCCTGCCCGTGCTGATCGCCGACCTGCCCGCCTCCGAATAAAAAAACGCTTCGGAAAGCTTCCGAAGCGTTTTTGTGTCAGAGGTTATTTTTGCATTTTGGACATTTGACGTTGGGCCATGACCAACTCGTAATAAGCGCCCTTTTGAGCCATCAGCTCCTCGTGACTGCCCATTTCGATGACTTTTCCCTTATCCAGCACCAGCAAGCGGTTGGCGTGGCGCAGAGTGGAAAGACGGTGAGCGATCGCCAACGTCGTGCGGTTTTTGATCAGCTTTTGCAAAGCGTCCTGGATCAGCTTTTCCGTTTCCGTATCCAAGGAAGCCGTGGCCTCGTCCAGCACCAGGATCTTGGGGTCGTGCAAAATGGCACGGGCAATGGACAGGCGCTGGCGTTCGCCGCCGGAAAGACTGAAGCCCTTTTCTCCCACCTTGGTGTTGTACCCGTCGGGAAGCTTCATGATAAACTGATGGGCGTTGGCCACCTTGGCGGCCGTAATGACCTCCTCGGGTGTCGCGTCGGGCTTGGAATAGCGGATGTTGTCGTAAATGGTTCCCGAAAACAGGAAGGTCTCCTGCAACACCACACCCATTTGCGTGCGCAGTGAGTTTTGGGAAATATCTTTGATATTCACCCCGTCGATGAGCACCTCGCCGCTGTCAGCGTCGTACATACGCATCACCAAATTGATCAGGGTGGATTTTCCCGCTCCGGAGCGGCCCACGATCCCGATCATTTCCCCGGGTTGCACGTCAATGGTGATCTTTTTCAGCACGGGCTCGTAGCTTTTATAACCGAAGCTGACGTCCTGAAACCGGATATGCCCGTTGATCTTCATATCCACTGCCTCTGCGGCGTCGCTCACATCGGAATGGTCGTCCAGTATCTCGAATACTTTAGCCGCCGAGGTTAGGGAGTTGACGATCTGTCTGGGCAGAGAGGTGATCCAACGCAGAGGCCCGTACAGGATTCCCGCATAGCCGGCAAACTGCACCAATTCACCCGTGGTCAGACTACCGCCCAACACCTGCACGGCACCGAAGTACAGCAACAAAAACTCACCCGCGCCGATCACAAAGTTCAAAGCCGGAGATAGAGTCGCCCACATTTTTTCGTTCGTCTCGCTCATAGTGGCGTGCTTTTTGACCGCCGTGCGAAATTTTTCCACCTCGCGGTCCTCCATGCCGAACACCTTGACTACACGGATACCGGAAAGAATGTCGTGCAGGACAGAGTTGGCTCTGGCCCACTGTCTCCACTGCAAATGGAACCGCAAATGGATCTTGCTCCAAAAACGGTTGACTAACAAGATCACCAACGGAATGGGAATGAGGATCAATAAGGCAAAACGCCAGTTCAGCACCAGCAAGATCACGGTAATAACCGCAAACTGCAATACGTTAACCAAAGCCGTAGGCAAAGTATGACACAAAAAATCCTGCATGACGGCCGTATCGTTGGTCACACGGCCCATCAGGTCTCCCGTGGTACGGTTGGAAAAGGTCCCCAAGGACATAGCCTGCAGCTTGGCAAAGACCTTGGAACGCAGTTCACCGGAAAGGGATGTGCTGATGCGCACCATCAAACGGGCGCGGATCACGTCAATGAAGACGGCCGCAAGAGACAGCGCAATCAAGGCTCCCGTCAGCCACAAAAAGCCACTCAACGGCTTTTCTCCCGTGCCAGTAAAATACACGTCCACCAATCGGCGGTTAATAAAGGGCGTCACGGAGGAAAACACAATGCCGCTGAGTAACATCAGTGTGGCAATAGCCAAGCGTCCCCAATAAGGACGGCTGAGAAAAAAGAATTGTTTAAATACTGTACTCTGCCGAGCACAAAAAGGACAAATATGTGTTCCCTTAATATAACGGCGGTTGCATTTGGGACAAACGTTTTCGTCCTCCGTGCTTTGAAAAGGATGCTCGCAACCCTCGGCCAAATCCTGCAAAATGCGGGCAACCGTTGCCATACGGGCATAATGACGCATGCTGAAGCGACAAAGCTGGCGGGGCTCCCCGTCAATCTTACATTCCAACGAACCATTCCCCACGGAAACGAGGGTGGTGTATTCCTCTGCCGAGGAGATAGGGCATTCCAGCAAAAGCTCCCCGTTTTCCACGATCAGCAGAGTCTGACGGTCAAACACCACGAAGCCCTCTGCATATTTTTCACCGCGCCCGATGTCAAAAGGCACACAGCAAAGCACGGAAGCGCCGTCCATACGGCTGTACACCTGCTTGCCTGCCTCCCCCGAAAGGGGAAAAATGAGTTTCATCCGCTCACCTCTTTCAATCGCTCACCGCAGGGCTTACAGATACATTTCGATCTTGCGGAGACTTTGTGCATCCAGCTGATCGGTATCAGTAATATTATAGCGGTTTCCGTCCACATCCAGGATCAACACGCGATTATTGCCCGCACGGATAATGTTGCGGAAGGTATCGTGCACGGCAAACTCTACTGCACCTGCCGAGGTCTCCACTTCCCAGTAAGAATAGGAAAAGCGCTCCTTAACACTGAGCACACGCACGATCTCGGGGCAAAAATATTTTCGTTCCAGTTCCTGAGTAAGCAAAGCCTGCGTCTGCTCATCAAAGGCGCGCAGATCGCGGATCATACCGATCTCATTGAATTCGGTGTCCTGCACAGACAAATATTCCATGGGCATGGTGAACGGAAAAGAGCGATGCAACAGCACACGGGGGCATTCCAGATCCGCGCCGTTTTCTCCCATGCCTCGGAAGGTCAGCGCCACCAAATTGCCCGCAGTGCGGCGGAACACGCCGTTTTCGGGCGTGATATACTTGATATCCGCCACCGCCATAAGGCTTTCCTTTTCTTGCGAAAGATCGTTGTTTTTCAATTCTTGCTCTGTCATCTTCTTTTCCCCCTTACTCAACGCCAACGTTTTTCAGTGCTTCCAGCTGAAGCGTATACAGTTTATGGTAGATGCCTTTTCGAGCAAACAGCTCTGCATGCGTGCCGTATTCGGCCACCTTGCCCTCGTCGATCACCGCCAGCACGTCTGCATCGCGCAAGGTAGAAAGGCGGTGGGCGATGATGACGGTAGTGCGTCCCTTGACAAGGCGCGTCAAGGCTTCCTGAAT
This sequence comes from Clostridia bacterium, assembly GCA_017507855.1. Taxonomy (GTDB): domain Bacteria; phylum Bacillota; class Clostridia; order Oscillospirales; family RGIG5554; genus RGIG5554. Next base: position 68,543 of record JAFWAE010000026.1, on the reverse strand, counting down.
GCGCCGCTCTGTGGTAGTATCCATAGAGGCGGTAGCTTCGTCCAAAATGAGGATCTTGGGGTTGCGCAAAATGGCGCGGGCAATGGAAATGCGCTGGCGTTCGCCCCCGGAAAGCCGCCTGCGGCTGTCTCCCACGTAAGTTTCATACCCCTCGGGCAGCTTAGCGATAAATTCATGGGCGTTGGCAATCGTGGCCGCCGCGATCACCTCTTCCATGGTGGCATCGGGGCGGGCGTAACGAATATTGTCCGCGATAGTCCCCATGAAAATGAAGATCTCCTGGGAAACGATGCTGATGTTTTTACGCAGATCCTCCATGGCAATGTCCTTGATATTCACCCCGTCGATGAGCACCTCGCCATCGCTGACGTCATACAAGCGGGTAATGAGATTGGCAATGGTGGATTTTCCCGCGCCCGTACGTCCCACGATACCGATGGTCTGCCCTGCACCGATGGCGAAGCTGGCTTTTTTAATGACGTCTTTGTTGACCACGTAATGGAAGGACACGTCTTTAAATTCCACCGCCCCCTGCATTTCGGGCATGGGTACGGGGTTTTCCGCCTCACATACGTCGGGGCGAGCGTCCAGCACTTCAAAAATACGCTGAATGGAATTGGTGCAGTTTGTCCACCAGCTGGAGATCTGGGCAAAAAAGCCCACCGGCCCGTAGATCATGCTCATATAAGCGGAAAAGGTCATATACTCACCAAAGGTCAGCGTACCCTTGACCACCATCCAGCCACCCACCAGCCATACTATGTAGGTGGAAACGTTGATGATCAAGCCCAGTAAAGGCCAAATGGTGGCCGATCGTTGGCGCACGGAGCAGTCGGAAGCGGTGGCGCGGGCATTGGCGGCTTCAAAACGCGCCCCCTCCACACCCTCCTTGGCAAAGGCCTTCACCACACGGATGCCGGAAAGAGAATCTCCCAATTGAGAGTTCATGGAATGGAAGCTGGACCAGCGTCTCCTCCACAGCCTGTCAAAAAGCGCAAAGGTAAAGCGGATGGCAAAGAAGAACAGCGGCACACAGGTCAGCACCACCAGCGTCAATTTCCATTGCATGGTAAACATGATGACACAAACGCCGATCATAGTGGTCGCGCTGACGGCAATATTCGGTACGCCGTCTACAAAGAAGTCAAACAGGCTTTGTGCATCGCTGTTGACACGGTTCATCAGACCTCCCGTCTGACGGCTGTTGAAGAAGCTTAAGGATAGCTTTTGCATAGCCGTAAAGACCGTATCTTTCACGTCGTACACTACGCGGGCAGACATTTTCGCAACGGTACGACCCTGCAGCACCTGAATGCCCAGCAACAGCAAACGGAAGCCCAGCAGAATCAGAATGTACAATAGCGCTTGCCCGTACCACGGCGTTCCCGCATCCACCAACACCTCGTCGTACAGCAACTGGCTTCCCACCAGCGGCGAAACGATACTGAGCACCACGTTGAGCACCATAAATCCCATGGACAGAGCCACATAACGCTTGTATTTGCCAAAGAAAAAGAGGATCCTTTTCCACAGCGTTCCTTTATCCATGCATTTAGGACAAAGCTTACGCGCCTGATCGGGATAGCGCATCCCGCATTTGGGACAAAAAAGGCTGTCTTCCCTGTCAAAATCGGCATCGGTAATACAACCGCCCTCTTTCAACTTGGAAAACAGCGCAATAAATAAATTCATATCCGTCAAACGGGTATGCGAAAAACGGCAAAGGATCTGACGTTCCCCGCCTACGTTTACACTCAGATGATTGCCGGAGATGAGTTGCTCCACCTTGGGCTCTTCCATTTGAGCAAAGTCAAAATGCCGGTAGTCAAGCTGTTCAAAACAGGGCTTGATCTCCGGAAGAGTTGCCAAGGGTTTTCGGGCCGTTTGCACGCGGTCGTAGCCGCTGAGCACGGCAAAATCATCGCCGCACAGCACCAACCATACGTCCGCATAGCGCCCGTCCATGTCCACGTCGCTTCGCACGGCCAAACGTAGGTCTGCCGTATCAAAGCCCTTGTCCCCCAACAGCGTCAGTATGTGAGGGGGAACCTGATCGATCGTTCTCATTAAACGGCACCTCGCTTTCAAAGCGAAAGAAATAAAACAATCGGGGTTTGTTAAGGGCAGTATAACGAAAAAAGATGGAAAAAGCAAGCTTTTTTCAAAAAAACATATATAAACATCGCGAATTTATCCTCATCTTTTTGTATATAATAAACAAAAACAAAGCGCATACAAAAAAGCGCGCACCGGAGAGGTGCGCGCTTTTTTTCACGAAATCCGTATTTCTTTTTTCAGGCTTATTCCTTATCCGCCTTGCAGTCCTTGCCGGACAGGAGCACGTTGGCCAAAATGCCCAGCAACAGGGCCGTTGCCACAGTGGTCAGGGTCACCTGACCGAAGACCAGCTTCAGGCCACCCACACCGGCGATGAAGATCACAGAGGCCACAAACAGGTTGCGGTTCTCATTGAAATCAATGCCCTGGATCATCTTGATACCGGAGATGGAGATGAAGCCGTACAGAGCCATGCATACACCGCCCATCACACAGGAAGGAATGCTGTTGACAAAAGCCACGAAGGGAGAGATGAAGGAAATGATGATCGCACCGATCGCCGCCGCGATAATGGTATACACGGAAGCGTTCTTGGTGATGGCTACGCAAGCCACGGATTCACCGTACGTGGTGTTGGGGCAACCGCCAAACAAAGCACCCACGAAAGAGCCTACGCCGTCACCCAACAGAGTACGGGACAAGCCGGGATCCTCCAGCAAGTCGCGCTCAATGATGGAGGAAAGGTTCTTGTGGTCGGCAATATGCTCAGCAAAAACCACGAAGGCCACAGGCGCGTAAGCCACTGCCACTGTCAGGATGTAGGAAGGAGTCAGCTCACCGAAGCCGGCAAAGGCCGTCAGGAAGGTGAAATCAGGCATAGACACGAAGGAGGACAGGCTGACACCGTTGGCGAACAACGCCTTCAGGGCCGAGTAGTCGATCACCTTCAGGGCGTCTACGTTGGCCGCATTGCCGATAAACGTCAGCACGGAGGAGAAGATGTAGCCGGCCAAAATGCCGTAAATAAAGGGGATAAGCTTGCCGGATTTTTTGCCGTACACAGAGCTGACCATGGTCGCAAACAGCGTCACCACGCCGCAAAGTACCGCAATCAGGGGAGAGCAAACGGAAGCCATGACGTTGGTTCCGTCAGCCAGGGTCTCGGCCACGTACTTCAAACCGCCGGAGGCCATGTCACCGGCCGCATTGCCCGCCAGGCACAGACCGATGATGGCCACCGTGGGGCCGATCACGATGGGAGGCATGATTTTGCCGATCCACTTAACCCCCACAAATTTGACCACCGTTGCAATGATCACGTACACCAAGCCGGCAAACAGGGCACCCAGCAGCAAGCCCAGATAGCCCAGAGCCATGGAAGCGGCACCTGCAAAGGCTGCGTTCATGGAGTTGATGAAAACGAAGGAAGAGCCCAGGAAAACGGGGCTTCTCTTTTTGGTGAAGAGCACGTAAGTCAGCGTACCCACACCTGCACCGAACAGGGCGGCCGCAGGGCTCATGTCGTTCCCCACGATCACAGGGACCACCAGAGTGGCCGCCATGATGGCTAACAGCTGCTGAATGGCAAATACGATCAGCTGGCCAAATTTCGGTTTGTCGTTGACGTCGAAGATCAGTTTCATTTGTTTTCCTCCCAAAATATAGTTTATATGGTCATCCCCCGAAGGGAAAATCCCCTGTGCTTGCGGCAAAGGTCTAGTCCAATTTGCCGTTTAACTGCGTGCGCCAATAGTGCAGGCCTTCGGCCAGTGCCACCGCCCCCGAAGACGTAAAGCTTTCCACGCAAAGCGTATCTGCCAGAAAATCAAAGAACTCGCGGTTGATCTCCTTTTCGCGGAAATGCCCCTCCCAATGGTCCCGCTTCATCAAGGCGCGCAGGCGGTCGCACACGTGCTCGTCGTCGATCAGCAGGATCGCCGTGACCTCGGGCTTGAGGGAGATCATGTCGATCATCAATCCCGTACGGATGATCTTCAGCTTGTCGTTGCCGGTAAAGCACCCCCGGCGCAGTTGTTCCAGATCTGCCTCGTCCAAAATGACCTCGCCGGGGGCCTGCAGGTCCTCCTCGTTGATCTTTTGGCGGAAGATATCGTAAGGATCGACGTGGGTCTCGTCGGTCTGTTCGGTCTCGGGCAAATCAAAATGCTCCTCCAAAAACTCGCGTAGGATGGTATATTCAAAGGAAAATTGCTTGCGGGTGGAGACCATGTCAAACTGGTCCAGCGGCTGGAAGGTGCCTGCCGGGCAAATAGAGTACAGATCCGCCCATTCCGCCACGGCCTTGCCCCGTTTTTGGATAAAGGTGCTGTATCCGCCGTGGCAGTTTTTCAACAAAGCGAAGGCCACTACTCCCACGGGAGCAGATACGCTCAACTCCGTTTCGTTGCCGCTTACGATCTCTTCTATGTTGAAATTCCTGCGCGCATCAAACGCCCGCAGAGACTGGTGTGCCTTTTTCTCGCGAATGCCGTTCTCCAGTTCCTTGTGGCAAACGTAAAAATAGTTGATATAATGGAAATAATCGCTGCGCACGAACTGCAGATCCACCTGTCCGTTTTCCCGGGGAATGACCCGGGTAATGTCAAAGGTCTGGGCGTTCCAGATCTTCGGCTCCTCCTGACCGTAGACCTCCTTGCTGTTGGCAATGAGAAAATCGGTGATCTTTTCCACGCCGAAGCGCTTCAAAAAGGGCTGGGCCTTTTGCAGGTCCTCCTCAAAATCAGCCTGGTCGCGAAGCAGAGTCAAGTTCATGTTAAAATCGGGATTGCGGCTGAGTAACCACCGGGGATTGGTAGCAATGGGGAAATGCAGCAGCATCTCCTCAGCCTTGGTGGGGGCATATTCCGCAGCCTCCTGCGTAAATACCGTCTTTTTAAAATAGGCCGCGTCCACAGAGGCCAGCCCTTTTTTCACCGCATCTCCGTACAGCCTGAGCGTACAGGCTGACAGCCTGTCGCGGGGCAACTGCCCCTTGTTCGTCCCGGCACAGATCTTAATGAGGCGGTTCTGCCTGCGCTTTTTTTCGAACTCGGTGCGCGAAAGGACCCATTTGCCGACGGCCATAAAGGGTGTGGCCAAGCCGACGATGGCCAAAAACGCCGTTGCCCACGGGCTGTCCACCACGGCCAAAACCGAATCGATAAACGCCAGCATCGAAGTCCCTCTCCCCCCTATTTTCGACAAAATTCTTTTCCTATTATAAAGCACTTACGCGCATTTTTCAAGTCCTCGGCCGATTTTTTCCTCGTTTTTTTGCTTTGTCTGTATAAAAGTGTGAAAAAAACCGGTTTTTTAAAAAAAACTTCTTGCATTTTGACAATATATCCACTATAATAATTAAGAAACACGAAAGCGTTTTTCCGCTTTCGTTGGCCGAAGCAATCGGCTGCGCAAAATTTTCCGTAAGTTTTGTAAGGTGTTTGCCGTCCCCAACGGCAGGCATCGGCAGTATCTGGCGCAGAGGCTCACACAGCTGAAAAACAAAGGAGAAACCGTCTATGAGTACTTTTGCCACCAGCAAAATCAGAAACGTGTGCCTGATGGGCCACGGCGGCGCAGGCAAGACCTCTCTCGCAGAGGCGATGTTATTTGCCGCCAAAGCAACGGATCGTCTCGGAAAGATCGCCGACGGGAACACCGTTTGCGACTTTGACAGCGAAGAGATCCGCCGCAAAGTTTCCGTTCAGACCGCCGCCGCTTACCTCGAATGGAAAGATTGCAAGATCAACCTGCTGGACACTCCCGGCTATTTTGACTTCGCCGGCGAAGTGATCGAGGCCGCCCGTGCCGCCGACACAGCGCTGATCGTGGTGCCCGCCAAAAACGGTGTGGAAGTGGGTACCGAAAAAGCCTACCGCTATGCGGTGGATGCCAAGATTCCCAAAGCCTTCTTTATTTCCAAACTGGATGAAGATAACAGCGACTTTGCCAAAACCTTCGCCCAACTGCGCGAAACCTTTGGCCTGGCCGTTTGCCCGCTGATCGCCCCCATCGTGGAAAACCACAAGGTGGTAGCCTATTTCGACCTGTCCACCTGCAAAAAGCTGATCTGCGAAAAGGACGGCAAGACCACGGCCGAAGCCGCCAACATTGAAGATTATCCCGGCATGGAAGAGCTGCGCAACATGCTCTTTGAATCCGTGGCCGAAACCTCCGACGAACTGATGGAAAAATTCTTCGCCGGTGAAGAATTTACCATGGATGAAGTTACCTCCGCGCTGAATCAGGGCCTGCTCAGCGGCTCTATTGCCCCCGTGCTGTGCGGCTCCTCTGCCACCTTGGCCGGCATGGACCTAATGCTGCGCGAGATCACCCACGCCTTCCCCTCTCCCGACATGGTCGAGGGTGTTGACGGTAAAGCCGATCCCAACGCCCCCACCGCTTTGCTGGTGTTCAAGACCATTGCCGACCCCTTCGTAGGCAAGATGTCCTTCTTCAAGGTGCTGTCCGGTTGCGTGCATCAGGATGACGTGCTGAAAAACAGCCGCGCCGGCACCAGCGAAAAGATGGGCCATATTTTCATCATGCGCGGCAAAAAGCAGACCGAGGTGACCGAGCTGCAGGCCGGTGACATCGGTGTGGTGACCAAGCTGGAAAGTGTAAACACCGGCGACGTACTGGCGGCCTCCGGGGCCAAAACCGATTATGCCCCCATCGCCTTCCCCGCCCCCTGCCTGACCTCTGCCATGATGCCCAAGGCACGCGGTGATGAAGAAAAGATCTCCTCCGGCGTACAACGCCTGCTGGAAGAAGATAAGACCATCTCCTTCGAAAACAACGCCGAGACCAAGCAACTGCTCATCTCCGGCCTGGGCGAGACCCATCTGGACGTGATCGTTTCCAAGCTGAAGACCAAGTTCGGCGTGGGCGTGGAGCTGGCCGAGCCCCGCGTGGCCTACCGCGAGACCATCCGCAAGAAGGTCAAGGTGCAGGGCAAGCACAAAAAGCAATCCGGCGGTCACGGCCAATACGGTGACGTATGGATCGAATTCGAGCCCGGCGACGAGCTGGATCTGGTCTTTACCGAAAGCGTCTTCGGCGGCGCCGTGCCCCGTAACTTCTTCCCCGCCGTGGAAAAGGGCCTGCGCGACAGTGTAGAGCGCGGTGTACTGGCAGGGTATCCCGTAGTAAACCTGAAAGCCAACCTGGTAGACGGCTCTTACCACCCGGTCGACTCCTCCGAAATGGCCTTTAAAACGGCCGCCCGCCTGGCCTTCAAAGCCGGTATGGCCCAGGCCAACCCTGTTCTGCTGGAGCCTGTTGGCGAATTGCACGTGTTGGTCCCCAGCGACAACATGGGCGACATCATCGGCGACATCAACAAGCGCCGTGGCCGCATGCTGGGCATGAACAACGGCGTGGAGCGCGGCATTGACGAGATTATCGCCGAAGTCCCTGCTGCCGAAATGAACGACTACGCCATCGCCCTGCGTTCCATTACTCAAGGGCGCGGCTCCTTCACCTTCGCCTTCGTCCGCTACGAGGAAGTGCCTGCCAATGTATCCCAAAAGATCGTGGAAGAAGCCCGCAAGAACATGGTCGACGACGAATAAACCGCCAAACAAAAACAGCCGGAAAATTTCCGGCTGTTTTTTGTTTACTGAAACACGTCCAGCTTTTCAAAATATTCTCGGGCAAACAGGAAGAAATCCACCCCGTCCGTATCAAAAATGCGCACCGCGTCGGAAACCTCCAAAAAACGAGGATCCTCCAGCAGAATAATCGGGATAAGCACCCGCCCCTCCGTTTGGCGGCGAGCCTCCATCAACTCTTTCCACAGCATCTTCATGGGCAGGCCCTTTTCTTTCAATTCCTTCTCCGAAGGGATCCCGTCGATCCCCGTCAGGGCGCAAAGCGTGCGTGCTGCCTTACTTTGCTGAAGCTCCGTCAGCTCCTCCCTCATTTTTTGCAGAGCCCCCAACTCGTGATCCAAGCAGGCGATCCCCACGGGATGGCGGTAATAGCGGTACAGCATGGGTGACAAAAAATCCGTACATCCAGCCAACGACGCGTAGCTCTGTCCCACCAACGGCGCCAAGCTTGGGGCAAATACATAGGCTCCCAATTCCTTCTCCCGGTCTGCAGCCTTCACCCCGTCGTACAGCGCTTTCACGTACGCCGTCACGCTTTTGGCACGAAATCTGAGAAAGCGGCGCAACAAGGGCAGATCCGTCTCTTCCCAGGCAGGCCATTTGCCCACAGCTCGCCGCATGGCCTCCACATCCATCCCCTCCTGCTCCATTTTGGCACAGCAGGCCGAGCAAAAGCACACCGTCATCCCCGCACAGGCGGAAGCGGCAGCGGGGGACGGGTATCGGCAATAATCCAGCGTTACACCCTTTACGTGATCCGCAGTGGCCAAGGAAACGATGCGCTGCACGTTTTTGGCAAGCAACCCCGGCGCGTTGGGGCAGGGCGAATCCACGGCAGCTCCCCATGCGTCGATGCAACAGTCCTTCGGTCCGTTTCCTTCCATAGCCGCGGTACAGGCATAAAATGCCATGCCGTTTTCCGTTGCTATGCGTGCGGCCAGGGGGTCATAGGGGGCAGTAACGGCCTCAATACGACCGCCTCGAAAAAGAGGAATTGCCTTTTCCATATCCCCGCCGTATCCGTACATGCGCCGATGCATCTTCATCTTCCCCTTTTGTTTTTTCTTCCTTAATGAAATATTATATAACAAGGCACTGCCGCTGTCAATGATGTTTTGGCCTATGCAAAAATACAAAACGGAGTTCCCACGTTCTTGACTTTTTTATTTTGGCAGGCTATAATTTAAGAGAAAAATGAAAATCGTGCTGGTATATGAAAATCGTCCATAGCCAAACACCTGCATTTGTGATATGATTTTTACAAACCGACCCATCACAAAAGCAAAGGAGATATATACGATGAAACTCAGCCATCTGGCCTTAGCCTTGGCGTTGGCCTCTGTCATCACGCCCGCCCTGACCTCCTGTGAAAAAAAGCCCGCCAAGCCCACCCACACCTTTGACACTGTGGGTTACTATGCGTTTCAAAACATCGACCACAGATCTCTGAAATTCTGGCGTGCCAGCGGCATCGACACCATCGAGCTGCTGGATATCGGCTGGTATTTCAAGCCCGGAGCTCCTCTGGACAATTACCGCGAACGTATGCGCCAGCAAATCTCCCTGGCCAAGGGCTACGGCATTAAGGTGTACGTCATCTTTTTGACCAACCTGGAACAGCACATGGGCCCCGAGGATATCACCTCCAACGGCTCCGGCACCGTGTTCGATCCCGCCGACGAGGCCAAAATGGCTGAGCGTTTGGGTCATATCGAAGCCAATTTGCAGGCCTGGAGCCATGCCGACGGCTTCTCCCTTTTTGCCGGTGACCCCGGCGGTGTGGGCGGCCTGCGCAACCAAGGCTCTTTGGACTATTACACCGACATGGTGCTCAAGGTCCACGCCATGGTAAAAAAACACGCTCCCCAAGCCGAATTCAACGCCAACATCTGGGCCGTTTCCCAATTTATTCAAAAGACGGCCGACCCTTTTAACGTCAATTTCTGGCTTTCCGAAGGCACGCTGGGCCGCCAGATCTTGGCTATGGAAAACTTCATCGGCCCCGAGATCGGCATCGAGATCCCCGGCCACGACTATTACCGTGCCCTGGCCCTGCGCCTGTATTATAAAACGGGGAAAAAGCCCGAATCCTACTTCCCCAACGCTCAGGACGTGGCGTTGGCCAAACAAAACGGAACTACCCGCGTTTGGGCATTCAGCCATTTTCTGCTGGATGAGCTGGATGACGGCGACTCCGCCGGCTCCTCCCGCACGGAGCTTCCCAATTTCAACACCCGCTATATCAAAAAATATATCGATACGATGCGCTCCATCGAAATGACAGGAGCGATCGCCGGGAACTCCACAACCAACAACGCCGTCAACCTGTATGCCTTTGCCCGCTTTGCCCACGATGCTACCCTCTCCCCCGAGGACGTCCTGCGAGAATACGCCTCCTATTTGGTCACGGAGGACGGGGTGGACAAGCTGACGGAGATCTTCAAATTCTTGGAAAACGACGCCAACTGGCATCAAAAGCTCCCCGAGGAGGAGCGCATCCCCCTGTTTGAAACCTCCCTGAAGGATGCCCAAGCCGCCTTGGATGCCTTCGACAGCCTGACGGTGCGCACCACCAAGGAGCTGATCTACGATCTGCCCGAATCCCCCCGCGCCTTTATGACCAAGGTCCGCCAACGCATTGAAATGATGCTCAAATGAGCAAATCTGTCTGAAAAAGGAGTGTTTTCCCCCTATGAAAAGCAAACTGATCGCCCTGCTTGCAGCCTGCGCTCTGCTCATCAGCTTCGCCTCTTGTGTAGAGCCCGCCACCACGACCCCCGCTACCGAACCTGCCACGACCCCCGCGACGGTTCCCGCCACCTCCGGCGACGGCTTTGACACAGTGGGCTATTACGCTTATCGGAATATTACCCCTTCCCAGATCAAATTCTGGAAGGCCAGCGGCATTGACACCATTGAGCTGCTGGATATCGGCTGGTTCTTCAAGCCCGGCGCTCCCCTGGACAATTACCGCCAGGAAATGAAAAAGGAGATCGAGATGGCCCAGCTTCACGGCTTGAAAGTATACGTCATCTTTTTGACCAACCTGGAACAGCACATGGGCCCCTCCGACTATACCTCCAACGGTTCGGGCACCGTGTTCAATCCCGCCAATACGGAAAAAATGGCCCAACGCTTGACTTTTATCGAGGAAAATCTGGAGGTCTGGAATATGGCCGACGGCTTCTCCCTTTTTGCCGGCGACCCCGGCGGAGTAAGTGGCCTGCCTACTCAGGGCGGCCTGGAATATTACACAGATATGGTGCTGGATGTGTACGATCTGGTGAAAAAACACGCCCCCAACGCGAAATTCAACGCCAATATCTGGGCCGTTTCGCAATACGTTCAAAAGGTTGCAAACCCCTTCAGCGTGAACTTTTGGATCTCCGAGGGCACCTTGGGCCGCCAGATGCTGGCCATGAAAGATTTCATCGGTCCCGAGATCGGCATCGAGATCCCCGGCCACGACTATTACCGCGCCCTGGCCCTGCGCCTGTACTACGAAACAGGGAAAAAGCCCGAATCCTACTTCCCCAACGCCCAGGATGTGGCCTTGGCCAAGCAGAACGGCGCCTCCCGTATTTGGGGCTTCAGCCACTTCCTGCTGGATGAGCTGGACGACGGCGACTCCGCCGGCTCTTCTCGCACGGAGCTTCCCAATTTCAACACCCGCTATATCAAAAAATACATCGATGCCATGCGCGCCATCGAAATGACGGGCGTCATTGCCGGTAACTCCACCCTCAACAACGCCATCAACCTGTACGCCTTTGCCCGCTTTGCTCACGACGCCACCCTCACTCCCGAGGCCGTGCTGCGGGAATACGCCTCGTACCTGGTCACCGAGGACGGAGTGGACAAGCTGACGGAGATCTTCAAATTCCTGGAAAACGACGCCAACTGGCATCAAAAGCTCCCCGAACAGGAGCGCCTGCCCCTGTTTGAGACTACGCTGAAGGACGCTAAGGAAGCCATGGCCGCCTTCGAAACGCTGACGGTGCGCACCACCAAGGAGCTCGTCTATGACCTGCCTGAATCCCCCCGCGCCTTTATGAGCAAGGTCCGCCAACGTATCGAAATGATGCTTCCCAAGGGGCCCCAAACCTCCCAACCCCAACCTGTAACCCTGCCTGAGAACGTCCTGATGCGCATTACGGGCTTTGATAACGGCGAGGCCGGCACCTCCGCCGACTCCTCCTACGCCAAGGAGGGCAAGTCCGGCTATCTGCAGGTGCAGGGCCAATACGCCATTGCCTACGCCGGCTATGAAAACGGCAAAAAGCTGGATCTGAAGGCCGCTAAGGAGTCCGGTGCCACCATTCGTTTGCAGGTATATTCTTCCGCCGCCTCCGACCGCGCCGGCTACATTATGTTTGCCGATAGCTTAGACGTGATGGCCGTCTCTCATTCGTGGATGGCAGACTTTCCCGGAGGCTTACAGGAGGGTTGGAATGAATTAGCCGTATCCTTTGACGAAGGCATCGACTATATCTCCCCCATCACGGATTGGAGTCAGGTGGGCGCTTGGAGGATCGTACTCTTCGGCGAAGACGGCGCCGAACTGTTCTTGGACAATTTGGAGATCGTGGCTGACTGACACAATCTCACGTATATGATGCAAAAGGAGAAAAACCTTGAAAACCGCTTTGGCTTTGGTTCTTACCGCACTTCTTTGTTTGGGAGCAGGTTGTGTTGATCAACCTCCTTCTCTTCAACAAAAGGTGCCCGTTTTACTGTACCATCACCTGCTGACAGAAGAGGAAAACAGGCTGTATCGGGAAAACGGTTCCGTGATCTCCACCGACGAATTCGAATGGCAAATGAAATGGCTGCACGACAACGGATGGCAGACTGTTTCCTCCCGAGAACTGATCGATTTTTTGTATGAGGGAAAGGCTCTGCCCAAAAAAAGTGTGCTCATCACCTTTGATGACGGCTACGCCAGCAACCTTCGCTACGCCGCCCCGGTGCTGCGCCAATACGGCTACACCGCCGTCATTTTCGTCAGCGGGACCTTACTGGCGCAACAGCCCGCCCCCTGGGATGGGGACGAGCTGCAGATGATGGATCCCGAAAGCATGCGCGACTACACGGACGTATTTGAGTTCCACAGCCATTCCTACGCCCTGCATGCCACGGATGCCGACGGCCAACCCTTGATGCTTTCCCAAACGGCTGTCTCGCTGGCTGAAGACACCCAAGCCAATTTGGCCTTTTGTACCGCCAACACCCTATACGCCTATCCCTACGGCGCTTTCAATGAAAACACCCTTACCGTGTTGCCGCAACACGGCGTACGTGCAGCCTTTACCACCAAGCAGGGGTACGCCTCCCTTCAGGGAGATCCCATGCAGATCGGCCGTTTTATCGTGTTTCCGGGCACGTCTCAATCCCGTTTTATTCATTATCTTGAGGAGGCTCTTTCATGATCAAGCACATCGTCTGTTTTAAACTGCGGGACAACAGCCCCGCCGCCTGCGAGGAAGCCAAAAACATGCTTCTTTCCATGGAAGGAAAGGTCCCCCAGCTGCGCGGCCTTTCCGTAGGAATTGACTTTTTGCATTCCGAACGCTCCTACGACGTGATCTTGGAGGTGCTGTTGGAGGATGAGGCCGCTTTGGAGGCCTACCAGCAGGACCCCTATCACGCAGGCACCGTAAAACCCTACATGCATCGCGTGCGCCTGGCCAGCGTGGCCGTGGACGTACGCCTGGCATAAAAATTTACTGAAGAAAGAAGAGGTCACCATGGGTTTTAACCCACATTCCCGTCCCATCCGCATCGACCCGAATGCCGACAAGATCAAAAAGATCGTGCTGGCCACGGCCGTGATCCTGTTGGCCGTGATCCTGGCAAGCACCTGCTGGTACACGGTCAACGAAAAGCAACAAGCTGTGATCACCACCTTCGGCAAGGTCACGGGGACTGCCGGTGCAGGCATGCATTTTAAGCTCCCCTTCGGCATCCAACAGGTGCAAAAGGTGGACGTCAACGTATACCAAAAGATTGAGCTGGGCTACCGCACCGACTCCGCAGACGGCTCCTCCTATTCCGTGGTGGAAAAGGAAAGCAAAATGATCACCGGCGACTACAATATCGTCAGTGTGGATTTCTTTATTGAATACAAGGTATCTGACCCCGTGAAATACCTGTACGCCTCCCGCCAGCCGGAGCTGATCTTTAAAAATCTGGTGCAAAGCCAGATCCGCAACGTAGTGGGCTCCAGCACGGTAGACAGCGTGCTGACCGACGGCAAGGCCGAGATCCAACAAAAAGTCAAGGAGCTTGTGGCCGAGGTGCTGACCGATTACGATATCGGCCTGATGCTGACGGACGTGAAGATCCAGGACAGTGAGCCCCCCACGGAAAGCGTCATCGAGGCGTTTAAAGCCGTAGAAACGGCCAAGCAATACGCCGAGACCGCCATCAACGAAGCCAAAGCCTATCAAAACGCCCAGCTTCCCCGTGCCCAGGCCGAGGCGGATAAGCTGATCCAAAACGCCGAATACCTGAAGCAGAACCGCATCAACGAAGCGACCCGCCAGGTGGCCCTGTTCACCGCCATGTACGAGCAATACGCCCGCAATCCCGGCATGACCCGCACGCGGATGTACTACGAGGCCATGACGGCGGTGCTGCCCAACGTAAAGCTGTATATCGACACCACGGAAAACGGGGTCAGCAAACTGCTGCCCCTGGAAAGCTTTTCCGCACAGAAGGAGGGTCAATAACCGTGAAAAAGAATCTGACCTGGATCATCATCGGCGTAGTGGCCCTGGCCGCCGTGATCATCCTCAGCGGCTGCTTCTATACCGTGGCCGAAAATGAATACGCCGCCGTGCTCCGCTTTTCCAAGATCGAATCGGTGCAGGACCAGCCCGGCCTGCATTTCAAGCTTCCCTTTGTGGACAGCGTCATGACCTTCCCCCGCACCACTCTGCTTTACGACATTCCCGAGAGTGAAGTGCTCACAGCCGACAAAAAGAACATGACCGTGGACAGCTATCTGATCTGGCAGATCCGAGATCCGCAGGTGTTCTACCAGACCCTGGGCAGCCTGAACGAAGCGGAAAACCGCCTGGATGCGCTGACCTATACGGCCCTGAAAAATCTGATGGGCACGCTGGAGCAAAACGACATCATCAACCAGGACGATGCTTCCGAGCGCAACGACATTTACGCCAGCATCACCACCGAAGTATCCGCTTTGGCCAAGACCTACGGCATCGACGTGTTGGACGTAAAGGTCAAGCGCCTGGATCTGCCCGCCGATAACGAGCAGGCCGTATACAACCGCATGATCTCCGACCGTAACCAGATCGCGGAAAAATACACCGCCGACGGCAACAAGGAAGCCTCCATTCTGCGCAACGAGGTAGATAAGCAGGTCAACATCCTCATCTCCAACGCCCAAGCCCAAGCCGCCAAGCTGGAGGCCGAGGGTGAAAGCGCCTACATGCAAATGCTGGCGGAAGCCTACGCCACGGAGGACCAGCAGGATTTCTACGAATTCATCATGGCCCTGGATGCGCTGAAGGCCTCCCTGACCGGCACGGAAAAGACCGTGATCTTAAACGCCGATTCCGAATTGGGGCGTTTGCTGGTCTCCCCGTAAAAAAACACCGCAAAAAATTTTTGCGGCGGTTGACAAAGCGCCCAAACACGGATATAATATTTTTATAAAAATCTATTTCAGGAGGCAAAAACCATGAAAAACGTCAACATGAAGCTTTCTTCCATTGCGGATGTGCGCAATTTCGTCAACATCGTGGCCAAGTACACCATGGAGATCGACCTGTCCAGCAACCGCTACGTGGTGGACGCCAAGTCCATCATGGGCATTTTCAGCCTGGACCTGCTCAACCCCATTCAGGTAACCGCCTACGGTGACGATGCCGAGTGCGATCAGTTCTTTGCCGAGATCAAGGACTATATCGTCTAAGCTTTTGCTGCCAAGTCTATGCCTGCCGCTGCCGCGGCAGGCATTTTTCTTTGGAGAAAAGCACGTAAAAACGGCAGACACCGCCGCTTGTACAGCCATGTCTGCCGTTTGTCACGCTCCCTCACAGGGGCGGCGCTTTTCTAAAGAAAGCCGATCAGCTCAAATTATTCAGCTTGGCCAACAGTTCATCTGCCGCCAGCTGAGTCGCTTCCGCGTTCTGCTCGTATTCGGCAGAAAAGTCTGCGCCGTTAAAGATACACACGTTGGCCAGCAACACTACGCCGGCCCCGTACACACCGCCGGAGGACCATCCGAACAGGGTGCTCAGCTCAAAATAGCGGCCCGTATCGTCCAGGATCAGATCCAGCATTTCTGCGGATTCTTCGTCGCGGAACAGGTTGTCCTTATAGTTGTCCACAATGTTGGGATACGTGGTCCGGTAGCATTCCTGCGCCAAAGCTTCCAGCAAGACAGCAGAATCTTCGGGATTTTCCAGGCCGCGGGGAATCAGCAAAACGCTGGGATAGTGATCCAGATACGTGCTGTATTTTTCCTGGTTTGCATCGTATTTGGGCACGGGCACGATGCCGAAATCGGAAGTCATTTCCACCCAGTAGGTGTAATTGGCGTATTCCAAATGTTCAAAAGTGAACAGGCAGCGGTCGTTGGGGAACTGCTCCTCGAAGGATACGACCCAGCTTTCTCCGTCCTTCAGGTCGTACACGTAGCCGGAATCGAACATCATAGAACGAATGCGGCGGGCAATATCGCCGCTTTTGGCATCGCCCATTGCCAAACGGGCAGAGGTGCCGTCCTCGGCCACTTCAAATACGGGCTGGCCCGCGCTCATCCACATCACAAAGGCCGAATCCGAAAAGGGGCCGCCCCAGCCGTAGCTGTCGTCGGCGCTCATGTAGTTGTCCCCATCCACGTCAAAGGTGGCCTTGCGCATATAGGTCTCAAAGGTGTCCCAGGTCCAGGTGTTGTTGCGCACGTGCTCGTAGGGACTGGTTAAGCCAAGGTTTTCGATCATGGCCTTGTTGAAAAACACTACCCAATGACGGTCAATAGAGGGATTCAAAGCTCCCTTAATAGCGTAGGTCTTCCCGTTAAAGGTAGACATTTCCGTGGCAGCGTCCTCCCACCAAGGTTGATCCAACTGCAACTGTACAAACTGGTTTAGATCTTCGGCATAGCTGTTCTCGATAAAATAGCCGGACCAGAAAAAGGCGGGAGCAAAAACGTCTGCATAGTAATCACCGGCCATCAGCGAGGGCTGGGCGGCCTGATAAATGTCGCCGGCGTCGGTGGCAATGGTGATCACACAGTTGAGTTCTTCTTCCACGTTCATGTAGGCCTCGTAATAAGCCTGCTGGATCACGGAGCCGTTTTCCGCATATTGGAAGCAAGCCTCATTGGCACCGGCAATGATAAATTCGCGACCGTCAAAATCTTGCTTGCCAAGCCCCTCGTATCTGCCGGTGTCAGCAGTGGCGGGAGATGTGGCAGGCGCGGTTCCCGGAACGGTTGCAGGTGTGGTTGCTACGGGGCCTCCGCAAGCTCCCAAAATCGTTGCAAGAGCCAGCAAGAAGGCAAGGATAGTGCTTTTCTTCATGGTTTTCTTTCCTTTCCTAATTTAATATGTAGATCCGATTTGAAATTTCTCTCAAATCGATTCTTCCTGAAAAAGCCAAAGGCGTCGTACCGTTAACGGATCGGGATTTTGAGGAGAGGGAAAAATATTTACACCCACAATAATCTCCTCCCTTACCTTTTCCCAATGGTTGGAAAAGAACTGTTCCAGCCGGCAATGCAGCTCTATCTCCCCACGCCCGGACAAGGCGGTGGGGGGAAGGATATAATACAGCATGGGCTTTGCCGTTTGATAGCAAGCGTAGGCAAAGACCGACACCACCGTGGCCGAAGGATCCAAGCGCAATCCCAACCACGGTGTGCTTTGCAATTGGGAACGGGTCAGCCGAAAGGCCACGTTTACGGGGCCCTCCGTGTTGGGAGCATAGTCCAAAACGAAGCTTCCCTCCTCGCCCACCTGCACCCGTACCTGTGGGCTTTGGCAAAAAAACGCATATCCGGGCTGAGGGTACAGCCAAAGCTCCTTGGGCAGCAATTTCCCCGCCTCGCACCGTTTTCCCACGGATACGTTGCTGACCATGTCTGCCAGGGGCATTCGCTGGGAACAACCAAGCTCCGCCGTTCCCCGGCGGTATTGGCTGGGCGTGCAGGAAAAAACCTCCTTGAACGCCCGGGAAAAGCTACGCTCGCAGGAATATCCGTGAGAGCAGGCGATCTCTTTGACGGTCTTTTGCGTCAAACGAAGCTCGTACACGGCATGGGACAGGCGCACCCAATGACAGTAGGATTTTAAGGTCGTGCCCATATACAGCTCAAAAATGCGGTTGAGATGGCGGGAGGAATAATAAACATTATCGGCCAAAGCATCCACGCTCAACGGCTCATGCAAATTGGAACAAATATATTCCCGTACCTGTTGAATGATGGACATGTACGGATCACGGTCATGTTGACTGCTCATGTCCAACCACTCCGCTTCCCCGGCTGTTTCCGCTGATCTCTGCCCCTCCCGCAACCGTGCAAACTGCCGTACAAGTGGGAGCTACCAGGGTCAAGGTGTTTTTGGAACAGCCTTCGGCCCAAACACAGGAAACGACCCCCGCGTTCACCGTGCGCAGAGAAAGGGGTACGGTATCAAAATTCTTTGCCGAAATGCCATACAGCATGGGCATCAAGGGCGAGCTCATTTGCATACCCGCTTTGTCGGAATGAGTTCCGTCCGCCTTTAGGCCGTCCAGCTCAATGCCGGAAAATTGCAGATACCAGGAATTGGCGATGCTAACCGCTATACCGCCGCAACCAACGTATTTGTGATTTTTCAAATATCCGTAAGAAAAAACACCGTTATTTTTCAAGCCACATCCACCCACGTTATGAACCTTCAACCCTTCGATCCATACTGCCATGGAATTGTTGATCTCTACCCCGTGGGAACGCGCATTTGAAGAAGGATCTCCCAGCACGGTAATGTTGTTCATGATAATTCCCGCATTGTCCGTCACCTTAATGGCGGTAAAGCCGTTTGCTCCATGCTTTGTCTTGGATGCGGAATTGTCAATGAGAATATCCTTCGCAAACACAAATCCCCATGCATCCGTCAAATCAAAGGATGTACCGCGGTTATCCATGCAGGTAAAATTATTAAAATGGGCTGTGCATATCATATTTTTAGCGTGCTTGGCATCCCGTACCACACAAAATGCATCCAGCGTATCGATCCCGTCAATATCCATACGGTCAAATCCCGCACGGGAATCGTCCAGATAGATACAGGTGGCTTCGGGCGCCTGTGTCATAACGAAGGACAAATTATCCACCATCACACAGGAAGAGGAAATGGTCAGCACATCTTGAGCAGTTTCCGTGGCAACCAAAACTACTTTTCCTCCCCGTCCACCAAAGCGGCACTGTCTGGTCAAAGATACCGATGTCACCGCATACCCCTTTTCGGTTACAGGCAGTCGCACTTCTCTGAACATGTTCAAGGCTTGAGAAATAGCCTTGGAATCATCTGTAACTCCGTCGCCTTTGGCGCCAAACCACAAGGGGTTGCCCATTTCGGCCAAGGGATCGCCGGTCAAAGTGCCCTCTCCGCCGAAGATCTGCCAATCGCCCGCCTCAATGCCTCCGTCAAACTGCAATCGACTTTCTGCTACGGGAGCAAGCACAGCACCCTGCTCAAACATCACGCTGATCTCACGGGGGATCTGCACATTTTTCTCCAGGCGGTATTCACCCGCAAAAAGAGCCAATCCGCACCCGGCCTCTTGGGCAGCCTTTACCGCCTGAGTAATAGCCTGGCTATCGTCCGTTACGCCATCCCCCTTGGCCCCGAAATCACGGGGATCTACCAGGGTCTGCGCCAAAAGGGAAAAGGGAATGCTAACCTCTTCGAAGACGCTCTCCTCCGTAGATGGATGCGTCTCCACGGGAGTTTTCATGCATCCTGCGGCGGCCGTCAAAAAGCATAAGGCCAGTAAAATGCTAAGGATACTTTTCATTGTTCTGCCCCCTGTTTCGTATAGCGTTGGCAGAAACCAAGCTCATCGGTGCTAAGGCCTCGGATCTCGCTGTTTTCTCCCACAAGCACCACCTCTGCATCGCTTTCGATGTTGGAAATCGTCACGCCCTCGAAAATATTGCGGTCGCTGGTGCCCTTTTCCAGGATTCCGTTGCCAAAATTGTTTTCAATGAGCAAGGTTTTAAATCGCATATCGGTGCAATTTTCCAGAACCAAGGATTGAAAATAGCAACGGTTGATATTAACATTGACAAATTCACAGTTACTGCAATCCCGCAGAACAAGGCAATCGGCCGTCGCTCCTTCTATAGGATTGAGCTCGTATTCTCCCACTATGTTGAGAAGATCAAAACGGCTGTCAGTAACCTGCTCCAATAGGATTGCTTCCTGCTGATAGGGACTACTAACCCAGCTTCCCACAGAAAATCCGCTGCAGTTCTTCAGCCACAAACCCTTTCCGCTGATGAATTCCATCATCGCTCGCTCAAGCACCACATTTTTGCTGTTGACGAACACCATGCCGTGACCGCCCTCTCCGCTCAAACGACCTCCGGCCACGTCCATATCTTGCAGATTCCATCCGTTGGCATTTTCAACCCAGATACCCGGAAAGTACACATTGGCAAAAGCGCTGACCACAATTTCGCTCATAGTGATACCTTCCGTGAAGCGGGTCATATAAAACTGACCTCCGCGATAGTCGGTGGTCTGAATACTATGGCAGTCAAAGCGGGTAACACTATGCTCTCCGCCATTGTCCTTCAAAAAGCCCCATAAAGCCGTAGCGTGAATGTTCTCTATGCTGATATCGCTCATATCTCCACGCTGAGAATCCATGAGAAACGCGGTAGAGTCCTTTTTCATGGAGGCTCCGTTTATAACAAAATTTTTCACGCTGATCCCGCTTCCCGCCACGCAAAACACGGCCTCACAGCCCTTGGCGGGCAAAACGGTAATACGGGAGTTGCCGACCCCTTCCACCGTTACCGCCTTTTCCAGGCGCACGTCGCCCAGCACGTAGCCGCCGTCACCGGTTTCGGGCAGCTTGACGGTGGCAAAGCAGCGAACCGCCTGCTCCAAGGCGCGGGAATCGTCCGTCGTTCCATCCCCTTTTGCACCGAACCATTGGGGATATGCGGTGGAAGGAGAGCTTCCCTGCAGTTGCCCTTCCACGGCAAAAATGGGGTAGATCCCGGCCTGCACCCGACCATTGACAGTCAAACTGCCTTCCTTTCCTACGCAAAGCAAAGCGCCTTGCACGGCACGAAGGGTCGCCTTTTCGGGCACACACAGTGCACCGTCCACGTGGTATTCGCCCGCGCCAAGCACAAGTACGCCTCCGTTACTGACCCGATCCAAAGCTTGCTGCAGAGCCGCCGTATCGTCCTGCCCGCAGGGGGCCGGGGCTCCCAGCACCTCTGCATGCCTTTGCGCCGAGGCCGTACATCCGCTTAAAAGCCCCAGAAAAATCAACGCGCTTCCCAGCGCCACCGCAAGCAGGCCTTTTGTGCGTTTCGTTTTCATACACTCTCTCCTTGCCATTTTGCTTGATGCAGAGCCGCGCGCATCCGCCCGTCGTCTGCCTTTTACTCTGCTCCCATTATAAACACTGCTCTAATCCTTGTAAAGTTCTTTTGCATTTTCTGTCCGTTTTTGTCTTCGTTCAAATAAAAAACAATGAATAAGAAGCTGCCGCACGGCTCAAACTACCCGTACATCACAAGCAAGAAAGGAACGTACGGATGTTTAAGCACAAACGAAGATGGACTGCGCTCTTCCTGGCGCTGAGCCTTTGCCTTTGCGCCGCAGTGACGGCAGATGCCCTGTCCAGAAGGGGCTCTACGGGCAACGAGGTCACGCAGATCCAGAAAAAGCTGAAACAATGGGGCTACTACAACGGCGAGATCGACGGTGTTTTCGGCTCGCGCACGGAGGCGGCTGTCAAAAGCTTTCAGCGCAAAAACGGCCTGGCCGTAGACGGCGTAGCCGGTCCTCAAACTTTGGCCGCCATGGGCATTTCCTCCTCGTCCTCCTCTTCCTCGGGTAGTCACAGCTCCAACGTATACCTGCTGGCCCGCATCATCTCCGCCGAAGCCCGCGGCGAGCCTTACAGCGGCCAGGTTGCCGTGGGAGCGGTGGTGCTGAATCGGGTGCGACACAGCTCCTTTCCCAATACGATCGCAGGGGTCATCTACCAGCCCGGCGCGTTTTCGGCCTTGGACGACGGCCAGTTCAACCAGCCCATTGCGGAATCGGCCTACCGTGCCGCCAGGGATGCCCTCAACGGAAGCGATCCCAGCGGCGGGGCCATCTACTACTACAACCCCGTCACCGCCACAAATCGCTGGATCCGCTCGCGCCCCATTCTTTGTACCATCGGCAAACATGTTTTTTGCTCCTGACGGGGGCTTTTGCCCCGTTTTTTCTTTTGATTGAAAAAAATAAAAAAATTTAAAAAAAGGCTTGCAATTTGCGAATGTATCTGCTATAATGATTCTACCTCGCTTTGCAGGTCTATTTTTTTGTGCCCATTTTTCCCTTCAAAGCAAGAGGAAGGACGTTGTCCGAAATTTATCGGGAGGTGCCGAAATGAGAACCAAAATCACCCTTTCCTGCACTGAGTGCAAACAGCGCAACTACGACACGATGAAAAACAAGAAGAATGACCCCGACAGACTGGAAATGACCAAGTACTGCCGCTTCTGCCGCAAGCACACGGTCCACAAAGAGTCTAAGTAAGGACGGAGGAACGATTATGGCAACCGAGAACGCTGCTCAGGCTCAAAAGAAGCCCAATATCTTCCGCCGCCTCGGCAAGTTCTTTAAGGACTGCCGCGCTGAAATGAAAAAGGTCACCTGGCCTTCTTTTCAGCAGGTCGTGAAGAACACGGGGATCGTCCTGGCGTGCTGTGCCGTCGTTTTGCTCTTCGTCTTTGGCATTGACACGTTGCTCGGTACGATCTTCAAATCCTTGTAATCGGTCATCGCGTTAAGCTCTTTTTATCAAAGCGAAAGGATGCTGCTGCATGTCGATCCAAGGAAAAAACACCGTTGCGCGCTGGTATGTGGTGCATACCTATTCCGGCTACGAAAACAAAGTGGCCGCCAACCTCGAAAAGATGGTGGAAAACCGTAAGATGCACGATATCATCCAGGATATCCGCATTCCTATGGAAACCGTCACCGAGGTCAACAACAACGAAACGCGCGTCTATGAGCGCAAAATGTTTCCCGGCTACGTGCTGGTGAAAATGGTCATGAGCGACGACAGCTGGTTTGTCGTACGCAACATCACGGGCGTTACGGGGTTCGTGGGTCCCGAAGCCAAGGCCACTCCTTTGACCAACGAAGAGGTGGAGGCCTTGGGCGTGGAAGTTATGACCGTGTCGCTCCCCTACAACGTAGGAGATACCGTAAAAGTGACGTCCGGTCCCTTCGAAGGGTACGTGGGCTCTGTGGATGCCCTGGCCCCGGAAAAGAACCGTGTCACGGTGGTCGTGTCCATGTTTGGGCGTGAAACGCCCCTGGAGCTGGAGCTCGACCAAGTCGCTCCCCTCGAATAACCGGCTCGCAGAGCCTGTTATACACACATCAGCGCGGCGGCGGCTGCGGGGCGGTACCCGCGGCGGGTCGCGCGCCAGGTGGGAGGAAAATCATCGCATTTTCCGCTTGTGAACCACATTTGTTTTTGGAGGTGTAACTCAATGGCAAAGAAAATCGTCGGCTATGTGAAGCTTCAGCTTCCTGCCGGAAAAGCCACTCCGGCGCCCCCCGTCGGTCCGGCTCTGGGTCCCTATGGCGTCAGCCCCATTAACTTCACCAAGGAGTTCAACGAACGGACGGCTAAAGATGCCGGTCTGATCATTCCCGTGGTGATGACCATTTACGCAGACAGGACGTTTACGTTTATTACCAAGACTCCGCCTGCGGCAGTGCTGATCAAGAAAGCCTGCGGTATCGAAAGCGGCTCCGGTGTCCCCAACAAGACCAAGGTCGCCAAGATCACCAAAGCTCAGGTCCAGCAGATCGCACAGACCAAAATGGTCGACCTGAACGCTGCTTCTGTTGAAGCCGCCATGTCCATGGTGGCAGGTACCGCACGAAGCATGGGCGTTGAAGTTGTCGACTAAGACCAGCACGGTCACCGCGGCTGCATAACAGCCGCCATTACGTGGGAGGGCTTGAAGGCCCGTTCACCACAAAGGAGGATTTCTTGTGAAAAGAGGAAAAAAGTATCAAGACAGCGTTAAACTGCTGGAAAAAGGCAAGCTGTACGATCCGGCCGAAGGTTTCGACCTGGTTTGCCAGATGGCCAAAGCCAAGTTTGACGAAACTGTAGAGCTTCACGTGAAGCTGGGCGTTGACTCCCGTCACGCCGATCAGCAAGTTCGCGGCGCCGTGGTGCTGCCCAACGGCACCGGCCGCAAAGTGCGCACCCTGGTATTCGCCAAGGACGCCAAGGCCGACGAGGCATTGGCTGCCGGTTCCGACTTTGTCGGCGGCGAAGAGCTGATCCCCCGCATCCAGAACGACGGTTGGTTCGATTACGATATCGTTATCGCCACGCCCGACATGATGGGTGTTGTGGGTCGCTTGGGTAAGATCCTGGGCCCCAAGGGCTTGATGCCCAACCCCAAGGCCGGTACCGTGACCCCCGACGTGGCTCGTGCTGTTGCCGAAGCCAAAGCCGGTAAGATCGAATACCGCCTGGATAAGAGCAATATCATCCACTGCCCCATCGGCAAAGCCTCCTTCGGCAGTGAGAAGATCAGCGAAAACTTCAACGTTCTGATGAGCGCCATCATCAAGGCGAAGCCCGCGGCTGCCAAGGGTCAGTACATCAAGAGTTGCTACCTGGCTTCCACCATGGGTCCCGCCGTTCGCTTGAACGTGGCCAAGTTGGGCTAAAAATTTTGCCCAACCGCTTGACAAGCGAAAAACCTTGTGCTATAATATAGCAGTTCCGCAGACAGTAGGGGCTTGTTTTCAAGCTTAAACCTTTTACCCTGCCGAGGAAAGACAAAAAACACATGTATGTGCTTTCATGCTCTTTCCCATGCGGAAAGAGCATTTTTTATTTTCTTGTTGGAGGTGAACTCTCACATGCCAAGCGCAAAGATCCTTGCACAAAAGCAGCAGGCCGTTGTAGAACTGACCGAAAAGCTGAAGGGTGCCGCCGCCGGTGTGATCCTGGATTACCAGGGCATCAACGTGGCAGACGATACCGCTCTGCGTAACGAGTTCCGTAAGGCCGGCATCGAATATGCCGTTATCAAGAACAGCTTGCTTCGCTTCGCCGCCCAAAACGCCGATCTGGCTGAGCTGGATAAGGTTTTGGAAGGCACCACTTCTTTGGCTATCTCTGCCAACGACACCCTGGCTCCTGCCAAGGTCGTGGCCACTTTCATGGAGAAGAACCAAAGCGTCCGCATCAAAGCCGGTTTTTACGACGGTAAGGTCGTAGATGCCGACACGGTCGTGGCTCTGTCCAAGATCCCGCCCAAGGAAGTGCTCATCTCGAAGATGCTGGGCAGCTTCAATTCCCCCATCACCAGTTTGGTGATCGCACTCGACGCGATTCGCGAGAAAAACGAACAGCTCGCCGGTTAAGGCCTGCTGCATGAAAAACGGAGGTTATCAACATGTCTGAAAAAATCGAAAAGTTTATTGAAGAAATCAAATCTTTGACCGTTCTGGAGCTGGCCGACCTGGTTAAGGCTCTGGAAGAAGAATTCGGCGTTTCCGCCGCTGCCGCTGCTGTGGCTGCTGCTCCCGCCGCCGGTGCTGCCGCTCCCGCTGCTGCTGAAGAGAAGACCGAGTTCGACGTCGTTCTGGCTTCCTTCGGTGACAACAAGCTGGCTGTCATCAAGGCTGTTCGCGAACTGACCGGTCTGGGCCTGAAAGAAGCCAAGGACCTGGTAGAAGCCGCTCCCAAGGCCATCAAGGAAGGCCTGGGCAAGGACGAAGCCGAAGCCCTGCAGAAGAAGCTGGAAGAAGCCGGCGCCAAGGTCGAGCTCAAGTAAGCTTTTTACACAAACAAAAAACGCAGTCTGCATTTGCAGACTGCGTTTTTTATTTTTGCCTACTTGGCCGTTACTGAGCCGATCTCGGCCCCGTTCAAATAAAAGACGTAGTTTTGACCGCTGAGGATCCCGGGGGTGCTGATCAGCACACAGCCAAAACGCTTGGGCGCCGTTTCCTCCAGCACCACGGTCCCGTCATCCCGTACGATCTTCAATACGCTTTCCGCAGAGGCGGAAAGACCCACGAACAAGGACGCTTGTTTGGACGAGGAGGAGATCCCTTGCGCCATCCCCGTACTGCCAAAGCTGATCAACTCGCCGCCGTCCACGATAAAGCTTCCGTCGTAATCCAGCGCCCCGTTTCCGTTATCCGTGGGGCCAAAGACCGTCATCGTGCCTCCCGTTTGGCGAATGCTTCCGTTCACATCAATGCCGTCTCCCGCGGCGTTGATGACGTAAGTTCCGCCGCTGATAGTCAGAGACCCGCTGGAGGAGCTGAAGCTCCCTTGACCCGGCCGACCGCCCAGTGCAGATCCGTCGTTACCGCCGGCTCCGTTAATGCCGTCATCGCTGGCTAAAAGCGTCACCTCGCCGCCTTGCAGTTGCAAGTGGGCAGCTTCTATTCCTTCATAGCTTTTTACAATATCCACCGTGCCGTTGGAAATCGTCACCGTGTCGTCGGCGTGAATCCCGTCGTCCCCGGAAGAGATCCGGATCTCGCCACCGCTGATTGTCAGGTTTCCGTTGGCATGCATCGCATCATCCGAGGAGTCGATGCAAACCGTGCCGCCGCTGACGGTCAGCCATCCCGCCGCCTTCAATCCTTTGGCACTGTTTCCCTCCTTCAGCATCTGCTGCACCTGATCCTTGGGATTTCGGTTAGGTCCTCGACCTCCGCCACCCCAATTTCCCCAGCCCCCGTTTTGTGAACTGCCGGTGCTGGCGTTGGCGCTGCCTCCGCCGCTTTGCAACCGGACCGTGCCGCCGCTGACGGTCAGATCCGTCACTGCCTGCACCGCGTCTAACTGCGCCGTCACCGTTATTTCGCCGCCGCTGAACGTAATGAATCCTTTGCCTTCGTCCTCGGTATTGTCAGTACGGATCCCGTCGGCTCCCGCCTCTACGACCACCGTGCCGGCCTTGACAGTCACAGAATCTTTCCCGCGCAGGCCGTCATCCACTGCCGTTACGTACACCATGCCGCCGCTGATCTCCAGATCGTCCTTGGAGGCAATGCCGCGGTAATAATTCCCCGTTACGTACAAAGTCCCCTTGCCTTTGATCTCCATATCGTCCTTGCTGAACAGAGCCGCGTTGGGCTCATCCTCTCCCGAAGGCAATTGGTATTCCTTTCCGTCGCTGATCAGATTTACCGAGCCTTTGGCCAGATCTACCGTAATCTTATCCGAAGAAATGCCG
Organism: Clostridia bacterium; assembly: GCA_017507855.1. Taxonomy (GTDB): domain Bacteria; phylum Bacillota; class Clostridia; order Oscillospirales; family RGIG5554; genus RGIG5554. The sequence continues at coordinate 41,375 of JAFWAE010000026.1, read as the reverse complement.
TTGATCGCGGCAGAGGTACTGCAATGAAGGCTGACGCCGTCCAAAAAGAGACGCACCTTTTCCTCTTTGTCTACCTCTACCTGCACCTGCCCGTCGTCCAACGTACCCGTCAGCACGTAATCTCCCGGCTGAGTGATCTTTAAAATGCCGTTTTCAAAAGTGCAGCCCGTTCCTTCCACCTCGGCTTGCGTGCCGCGAAAGATGACATACCCATCCCCAAACAGCGTTTCGGTTCCGCTTTGCGGGGCGTCGGGCACCCGGATCTGACCGGAGGGTTGCCAAACGGGCTCGTCCTTGACCGGATCGTCCTGCGTTTGCATGTGATTAGGTTCCCTGGAAGGGTCGTTGCCGGGAAGGGTGATCTCCGCGCCACCGGGGGCGCTTTGGCAGGCACTGCATAAAAGCGCCATGGCCAACAGCCAACATAATGCCATTCCCTTGCCTGTGAATTTCATATCCGTCAATCCTTTCGGAAATAAAATGCCCACATATATTGTACCACAAAGAAAAACCTTTGCACAATCCCCCCAAGATCAAAAAAATGTAAATCTTCTGTGAACGAACGCTCTCCGCACCCTTGACTTTTCCCAAAAAAGAGAATATAATGTTTTCGTTCCCTTTATAAGGGGAACTATCTTATTTTTCCGATCAGGAGGTTTCATGTATGCAACGCGTATACAACTTTTCCGCTGGTCCGTCTATGCTGCCGGTGCCGGTGCTCGAAAAAGCCGCCAACGAAATGCTGAACTATGAGGGTTCTGGCATGTCCGTGATGGAAATGAGCCACCGCTCCAAGGTATACGACGGCATCATCACCTCTGTGCAGCAGAAGCTGCGCGAAGTCATGGGTATTCCCGACAATTACAAGGTCCTGTTTATGCAGGGCGGCGCCTCTTCCCAGTTTGCCATGGTTCCGCTAAACCTGATGAAGACCGGCAAGGCCGACTACGTCGTGACCGGCCAGTTTTCCGGCAAAGCTGCCGAAGAAGCCAAAAAATTCGGCGAAGTAAATCTGGCCGCCTCTTCCAAGGATAAGACCTTCTCTTATATTCCCGCTCAGGAAGAGCTGAAGCTGAACCCCGATGCCGACTACGTGCACATCTGCTTCAACAACACCATTTTCGGTACCAAATGGAACTACATTCCCGACACCGGAGATGTTCCCCTGGTAGCGGATATGTCTTCCTGCATTTTGTCCGAGCCCTTTGACGTATCCCGCTTCGGCGTCATTTACGCCGGTGCTCAGAAAAACATGGCCCCTGCCGGCTTGACGGTGGTCATCGTGCGTGAGGACCTGCTGGGTAACGCTGCTCCCAACACCCCCACCATGTTCAACTGGAAGACCATGGCTGACAACGACTCCATGTACAATACGCCCCCCTGCTACTGCATTTACGTGCTGGGCCTGGTGCTGGATTGGATCAAGGAGCAGGGCGGCCTGGAGGCTATGAAAAAGATCAATACCAACAAAGCTCAGCTGCTGTACAGCTTTTTGGAGCAAAGCAAGCTGTTCAAGACCCCCGTTCGCCCCGATTGCCGTTCCCTCATGAACGCCACCTTCGTCACCGGCAATGAAGAGCTGGACGCCCTGTTCTGCAAGGAAACCGCAGCCGCAGGCTTTGTGAACCTGAAGGGGCACCGCTCCGTGGGCGGTATGCGCGCTTCCATCTACAACGCCATGCCCACCGAGGGCGTGGAAAAGCTGGTGGAATTCATGAAAGCGTTTGAGGAGGCACATGCATAATGTATAAGATCAAACTGCTGAATAAAATTTCCCCCGTAGGAACCTCCCGCTTTGACATGAAGCGCTATGCGGTAGGTGACGACGTTGAAAATCCCGACGCTATTTTGGTACGCTCCGCTTCCATGCATGAAATGGAAGTCAACGCCAATCTGCGCGCCGTAGCCCGTGCGGGCGCGGGTGTGAACAACATTCCCGTAGACGCTTATTCCGAGCAGGGCATCGTGGTGTTCAACACCCCCGGTGCCAACGCCAACGCCGTAAAAGAACTGGTCATTGGCGGTCTGATGCTGGCCTCCCGCAACATTGCCGGTGCCATAGAATGGGCCAAGGGCCTGGCCGGTAACGGCGCCGAGATCGGCAAAATGGTGGAAAAGGGCAAATCCGCTTTCGCCGGCCCCGAGATCGAGGGGAAGACCCTGGGCGTGATCGGCTTGGGTGCCATCGGCGTGATGGTGGCCAACACCGCCAAAAGCCTGGGCATGACCGTGTACGGCTATGACCCCTACCTATCCGTGGATGCAGCCTGGAACCTTTCCCGTTCCATCCAGCACGCCACCGACCTGAAGACCATCTACGAAAAATGCGATTATATCACCCTGCACGTGCCTGCCAATGCCGAAACCAAGGGCATGATCAATTCCGAAAGCATCGGCAGCATGAAAAACGGCGTGCGCATTCTGAACTTTGCCCGCGGCGAGCTGGTCAATAACGACGACCTGCGTGCGGCACTGGAAAGCGGCAAAGTGGCCCGCTACGTCACCGACTTCCCCTGTGAAGCCACCCTGGCCATGCCTAACACCGTCAACATTCCTCACTTGGGTGCCTCCACCCCTGAAAGCGAGGACAACTGCGCCCGCATGGCTGTGGATCAAATGCGCGACTATCTGGAGCGCGGCGCCATCCGCAACAGCGTGAACTTCCCCAACGTGGATATGCCCATGGAATGCGACGTGCGCCTGTGCATCATTCACCGCAACGTACCCAGCATGCTCAGCCAGATCTCTTCCCTGGTAGCCAACGCCGAGATCAACATCGAGCATATGGTCAACAAGTCCAAAAAGGACTATGCCTATACCGTGCTGGATATTCTGGGCGAGGTTCCCGACAGCGTAGTTGCCGCCCTGCGCGAGGTAAAGGATATTCTTCGCGTCACCGTGCTTCGCTAACCCGTTTTCCCGTTCCCCGCTTTGGGTCCTTCCGAGGCGGGGAATTTGTTTCTTTCATTCTGTTTCAAGGAGGTTTCGTATGCTGCTGGTTCGCGCCGTTGCCGCCGGGGAAGTGGACGCTTCTCTGTTTTCCCCTTCTTTTCTTCAGCTCTCTCACCCCTCCTTGGTTCAGCAAAGTGCGGAAACTCTTTTGCAACGCACCGTTTCCTCGGTCCTCGGCTGTGCTCAAGCGCCCGCCCTTTGGCATAAGCTCCCCAATGGGAAACCCGTTTTTACCCATTTGCCTCTGCATTTCAGCGTGGCCCACACGCAGGGATGGGTGGCCGTAGCTGTCAGCGACGCCCCCGTCGGCGTAGATATCGAACTGGCCGACCGCATCCGCCCGAAAATAATCGAAAAGCTGACCGCCCCCAAAACTCCGGGGCTGTCTGCCGCAGAGCAATGGGTCTGTTGGGAGGCCATGGGGAAATGCTCCGGCCGAGGCATTGCCTTGATGTTTGACCCTTTTCCGGCAGAACAGGACCTGCCTTACCGCTTCGGAAAAGTGGCCCCGGGGGTTTTCCTGGCCGTGGCCGGACCAAAAGCCAACGAGCTGTCCGACAAATTTTTTTGGAATTGACTCTAAAAGGTCTTGACACTTAGCTGAAAATATGGTATAATTTCGAAAATGGAATTCGCATTCTTTCGTGGTTTGCGTCTTCTATAAATCAAAAAGGAGAGATTTTCTATGAAACGCATCTTAGCCTGTGTGTTGGCGATCTTGATGCTGGTCGGTATGGCCGCTTGCGGAGACAAGCCTGCCACTACTCCCGCCACTACTCCCGCCACTACGCCTGCCACCACGCCCGCTACCACCAAGCCCGCTGAAGTGAAGCTGCCCACCTTCGGCGGCGAAACCCTCATGCTGGCCGATGCAGCCAGCTGGTTTACCGGTGCTACCTTGGAAGGCTCCAACACCTTGGCCGCCGTTTATAATGTAATGGCCGCCATTTCCGAGGAGCTGGACATTGACATCCAAACCTTCCCCGTAGCTACCGACGTATACTCTAATGCTCAGCCTGTGCTGATGTCCGGCGATCCCTTTGCCGACGTGATCCATGACTATGTGTGGACCATGGGTGATTTCTGGGTGGCAGACCTGCTCATCCCCATGAACGATATTCCTTACATCAATTTGGAAGATGACTACTGGTTGGACGGTGCCAAGGAAGTAACCACCCTGAACGGCAAAACCTACGGTCTGATGGGCGAATTTTATCCTGCCATCGAAGGTGCTTACTACCTGTTCTATAACAAAAACATGGCCGAAGACCTGGGCCTGCCGGACCTGCATCAGCTGGTCAAGGATGGCAAGTGGACCTTGGACGAGTTTGAAAAATGCCTGAAGGCCGCCACTAAGGACAACGGTGATAACGTCTGGAATATGGAAGATACGTACGGCTTCTGCGGCCCCGACGGCACTATTGAGCAAGGCTTCTTTGTAGCCGCCGGCGGTACCTTCTTTGAGATCGACGAAAACGGTAAGAACCGCATCTCCGTGGGCGATGCCGACAATTTGGCGTTGATCGATCGCTTGGTCACCCTGCTGCGTGACGGCGGTTATCGCTACGACTACTCCAGCGGCGGTGACTGGGGCTGGGGCATTCAATCCGGCTTCCCCAGCGGTAACTTCCTGTTTGCCGCTTACCCCGCTCTGGGTGTGAAATGGTACTGGCAAGAAATGACCAGCGATTTCGGCCTCATCCCCATGCCCAAGGCCAATGAGGATCAAACCGAATATTACACCTATGCAGACCATAATGCATTGATGCTGTACGTGCCCATCAATGCCAACAAAGAAATGGCCGGTGCCTTCATGCAGTCTTTGGCCGTGCACTCCCGTGAAGAATTGGCTCCCGTTTTCTGGGAAGACTACGAAATGACCTATCTGCGTGATACGGAATCCTTTGAAAACTTCCAGATGCTCTCCACTCAGGTCCGCTTCCACCAGGTTACCAGCATGCTGGGCGTGGCCAAGGGCGGTCTGTACTCCGGTACGCTGATTGCCTTTACCGGTACGATGGGTACTGCCGGTTCCAGCTTCGCCGCAAACTACGAGGCCGGTATTGAAACCACCCGCATCACCATGGAAGAAGTTTTAGGTTACTCCAACTAATTTTTTTCATACTCTCCCTATTTTCGGACAAACGCTCGCTTCGCGCGGGCGTTTGTCTTTTTTAGCTTTGCTTTGGTAAAATTTAGTCTGTTCCGCTTCGGCTTCTATGCAAATTTCCAAACATGTGATATGCTTGAAAATGAAGAGGGCTCAAATTCCAAACAAAGGAGAGATTCCCCCATGAAACGCATCGTATCCGTCTTATTCGCACTGGTCATGTTGTTGGCAACGGTTGGCTGTAACTCCGCTCCCGCCACCGCACCTAACACCACCCCCGCCACCACCGCGCCCGCTACCGTTCCGGCTACCACCGCCCCCGAGGTCACGCTGCCTACTTTCGGCGGCGCCGATCTGCTGCTGGGTGACGTGGCCGGTTGGTTTACCGCAGCCAGCCTGGAAGGTTCCAATACGCTGGTCAAGCTATACAACATCCTGGCTGACATTGAGGCTGAACTGGACGTTCACATTTCCACCTTTCCCGTAAGCACCGACGTATTCTCCCAGGCCCAGCCCGTGCTGATGAGCGGCGAGAAATATGCCGACGCAGTACACGATTACGTGTGGACCATGGGCGATTTTTGGATGGCAAACCTGCTGACCCCCGTCAGCGATCTGCCTTACGTGGATCTGACGGCTGAATGGTGGCTTGACGGCGCCATGGAAGTGACCACCTTGAACGGCAAGACCTATGGCGTTGCCGGTGACATTTACCCGGCTGTGGAGGCCGCCTATTATCTATTCTTTAACAAAAACATGGCCGAGGACCTGGGTCTGCCGGATCTGTATCAATTGGTCAAGGACGGCAAATGGACCTTGGCGGAGTTTGAAAAATGCATCAAGGCCGCCACCCGTGACAACGGCGACAACGTATGGACCATGGAAGACACGTACGGCTTCTGCGGCCCCGACGGCACCATTGACCAAGGCTTTTTCGTAGCCGCCGGAGGCTCCTTCTTTGAAAACCAAGAGGATGGCAGCGTGCGCATTTCCGTGAACGATGCCGATAACGTAGCTTTGATCGACAAACTGACCGCCATACTGCGCGACGGCGGCTACCGCTACAATTACAGCGGCGGCGAGGATTGGATCTGGACGGTGCAATCCGGCTTTGCCAGCGACAAATTCCTTTTCTGCGCCCATTCCGCTATGGCTACCAAATGGTACTGGCCCGATATGAGCAGCGACTTCGGCCTCATCCCCATGTCCAAGGCCGACGAAAACCAGACTGAATACTACTCCTACGCCGACCACAATGTATTTACCCTGTACGTCCCCATCCACGCAAACAAGGAAATGGCCGGTGCCTTTCTGCAAACCCTTGGCAAGCGTGGCCACGAAGAACTGATGCCCATTTTCTGGGAAGATTATGAAATGAATCTGCTGCGCGACGAGGAATCCTTTGAAAACTTTAAGATGCTTTCCTCCCAGCTACGCTTTCATCACCTGACTACGATGCTGGGTGTGCCCAACAACGGCCTTTATGCCGGCACGCTGTCTGCCTTCATCAACACCATGGCCACTCCCGGAAGCAGCTTTTCTTCCTTCTATGAAGCCGGTATTGAGGTCACCCGCATCACCATGGAAGAGCTGTCTGCCTATTTTGAATAATCCCCCCCTTGTGATCAAAACGGCCGCCTGCAAGCGGCCGTTTTTTTGTAACGCAAACAAAAAATAAAAAAGTTTTTCAATACAACTGGACTTTTTTTGTTTTTTTGAGTATGATATAAGAAAATCAAAGGATTCATACCTCGCAGAGAAAAGCCGGTGATTTCATGCAAAGCGAAGATCTGCAGTTTGCAGACCCCTACTGTTTCCCACTGTACGAATTAAATAACCGCCGTTTGAAATCCACTCGCTGGCATCCCATCTGGAGACAATACATGTTTCCCATGGAGGACGGAAGCCTGCAGCTCGGCAACGGCACGCCCCCGCATTATGCCATTGCCGCCTTGACCGGCAACGAAAGCGAGATCTTGCGATATTCCTTGCTCAGCTTCGACATGGCCCTTTTCCTGAAATGCCCCCTGAACCTTTGTTTGAGAACCAACGCTCCCACCAGCGGAGGCGGGGAAGTAGGATATTCTCTTTCCATCTCAGATCTCAATGGACTGACAGCCTGCTTTTATCGCGCCGCCGCAAACGGAAAACGGGTGCCTTTATCGCCACCCGTATCCTTTGAGGCGCAAATCAAAGGGGCTTACGCCTATAACAATTACAAGATCGGGGTTTGGGACGAAGGCAACAACGTGCGCCTGCTGCTCTACGTCAACGACCATTTGATCCTCAACTGTTTGGACACCACCCCCAACAGTAAATCTCCCAACGACATTTACACGGTTTTTCAGGGAAATCTCAGCCTGATCAGGTTGAAAGGGACGGATGTGGAGCTGGAAAATCAGGTGGTCTCCCCACTTAAAACAGGGCAATACCGGGGCATTGACTGCTACGACCTGACTCCTTTGACCCAGTATTCTTGGCGTGATTTGTACACGGCCTTTGCTCCCTTGAACTTCATTTCCTCACAAAACACCCACTTGCCTTATCGCTTGTTGCTTCCCGCCCGTTATTCCCCCTCGGTCAAGTATCCGTTCGTGCTCTATTTAACCGGTGCCGGCCCTCGGGGAAGCGACAATCTGACCCAACTGGCAGGAGACCTGGATCAGCTTCAAATGCTGCTGGATCATCAAAAAAAAGAGCCCTTTATTCTGCTGATCCCCCAATGTCCGCAAAATCTGTTTTGGGCCAATTATGACTACAGTTCCAAAAGCTTTTGCGTGGAAAAGGACCGCGCTCCCCTTCTTTTTCATGCAGTAGTGGAATTGGCAGAGCACGTGTCAACTGCTTTTTCCGTAGATCCCGCACGTCGCTATATAGCCGGCTGCTTTGAAGGAGGAGGCGGTGCTATCGATCTTCTCTGCAGAAAACAGGACTTTTTTGCTGCCGCTTTTATAGGCTTTTTGGACTATACGGGCCTACGCGTGCAGGAAGACCTGCTCAAAGATCTGGCTCAAACACCCCTGTATATCGTTCGCGGGATCACCGACACGCCCGCGTCCTGCTCCATTCGAGAATTGGTTGCCGCTTTGCACCCCTATCAAGATCCTGTTTGTCAAAATTTTTCCTATAACGAGAACAACTTTATTCCCGCTAAAGAGGCCCTCTCCATCATGGATTGGCTTTTTTCCCACACAAAATAAAAAAGGCTTGGGATCATTCCCAAGCCTTTTGGTTTTATCTTAGAATTTTAGGCTGATATCCATGCACTGCACGGTGTGTGTCAACGCCCCGATGGAGATCACGTCCACGCCCGTGGCCGCCACGGCAGCCAAGTCCTTTTCGCCCATGTTGCCGGAGGCCTCCGTCACAGCGCGTCCTTGAATGCGCTGCACCATATCCGCCATCATTTCCAGGCTCATATTGTCCAGCATGATCACGTCGGCTCCTGCCTGCAGGGCTTCGTCCACTTGCTCAGGCGTTTCCGTTTCCACCTCGATCTTCAGCAGATGGGTAGCGCGGCGGGCCGCCTCCACAGCGGGGGTGATGCCCCCTGCCGCCGCAATGTGGTTGTCCTTGATCAAGATCCCGTCGCTGAGGTTAAAGCGGTGGTTCAGGCCTCCGCCCACGGTAACGGCGTATTTTTCGATCACCCGCAAACCGGGGGTGGTTTTTCGGGTGTCGGCAATACGAGCCCGAGTGCCCTGCACCATGGCCACTGCCTGCGCCGTCGCGGTGGCAATCCCGCTCATGCGCTGCAACAAATTCAAGGCGGTGCGCTCTCCCTTTAAAATGGAGTCCGCATTTCCTTCCACACGGGCAATAAGCGTCCCCTTTTCCACGTCCTGCCCCTCTGCAACCAATGGGGTGAACACCAAACTCTCATCCACCAGAGCAAATACTCTGGCCGCCACTTCCAGGCCGCACACGCGGCCGCTTTGCTTAGCCAAAAAGCGCCCACTGATTTGGGTGCCCGCAGGAATGGTAGCCGAGGTGGTAATATCCCCGTTAGGCATATCCTCGCGCAAGGTGTTTACAATAATGGGGTCCACCAAAGACATATCCAATTTCATGATTTCAGATCCCTTTCTTAATAGCCGAAAGTGCCGTTCAGGCTGTCGTCCTGCTCCACAAAATCCGCTACGCGCAAAACGGTGTAGCTATCTGCCGTGTTGCGCACCACCACCGTTTCGATCCCGGCATTGATGATCATACGCGCACACATGGAGCAAGGGCGGGCGTCCTTGGTATAGCTTCCGTCCGCTTCCACCCCTACCAAATAGAGGGTGGAACCCAACATATCGGGCCGCGCCGCCGCAATAATGGCGTTGGCCTCGGCGTGCACGCTGCGGCAAAGCTCGTAACGCTCGCCACGGGGAATATTCATTTTTTGGCGGGTGCAATACCCCAAATCACAGCAATTTTTTCTGCCGCGGGGCGCCCCAGCATAACCCGTAGAGACGATCACATCGTCCTTGACGATGATGGCGCCGTATTTACGCCGCAAGCAAGTGCCGCGGGTACCTACGGTCTGCGCAATATCCAAATAATAATTGGTCTTATCCCGGCGGGTCATACGTACACCCCTTACTTATTTAAATAAAGAAATGGCCAAGATCAGGTCGGACAGCGTGATGGAAACCACAGAAAGCAGCTTGATCAAAATGTTGATGGAAGGACCGGAGGTATCCTTGAAGGGATCGCCCACCGTGTCGCCCACCACCGTGGCCTTATGGCATTGGCTGCCTTTTCCGCCGCCGTAGCCGCTTTCCACGTATTTTTTCGCATTGTCCCAAGCGCCACCGCTGTTGGACATCATCACCGCCAGCAAAAAGCCGGTAGCCGTAGCGCCTGCCAGCATACCCAGCAGACCGCCTGCCCCCAGGAAGAAGCCCACCAGTACGGGGGCGATCAATGCTGCCACGGCAGGAGCCACCATTTCGTGAAGAGCTGCCTTCGTGCAAATATCCACGCAACTGGCGTAGTCGGGATTTCCTTCGCCCGTCATGATCCCCGCGATCTCGCGGAACTGACGGCGGACTTCCACTACGATCTTGGAAGCCGCACGGCCTACCGCACTCATGGTCATAGCCGAGAAGAGCATGGGTAACATAGCACCCACCAACAAGCCCGTCAATACCTTGGGATCTGTCAAATTCAAGGAATCACCGGTCAAGCCGGTCTTTTCTACAAAGGAAACCAACAAAGCCAGAGAAGTCAGAGCCGCAGAGCCAATAGCAAAGCCCTTGCCCATGGCTGCCGTGGTGTTGCCCAGGGAATCCAACGCATCCGTGCGCTCGCGCACGCTTTCGTCCAACCCTGCCATCTGCGCAATGCCGCCGGCATTATCCGCAATGGGGCCGTAAGCATCCGTGGAAAGGGTAATACCCAGGGTGGAAAGCATACCTACCGCCGCCAGGGCAATGCCCAGCAAGCCCTGCTGTGCCGTGCCGTCCGCCCCCTTGGCAAACAGGAAGCTGCCAATGATGGCCGCGCCGATGATCAGCACGGGAAGCACCGTGGAACGGAAGCCCAAAGCCAGGCCTTCGATAATGGTAGTAGCCGTACCCGTGTTGGAGCTTTCCGCCACAGCACGGGTGGGTTTATAAGAATCGGAAGTGAAATATTCGGTGGTGTACCCCACGGCCACACCGGCTCCCAGACCGCAAAGGACGGACAGATACAGCATGGGGTTGCCCGTTCCCAGCCAGATCAGAGGCAGGAATGCCAACGCTGCCAGCACAGAGGCAACGATCGTGCCGCGGCGCAGGGAGTTAAGAAGGGAACGTTGGTCTGCTCTTTCGCCGGTCTTGACGAAAAACGTACCCACAATAGAGCAAAGCACACCGACACCCGCCATGGCCAAAGGCAACACCAGGCCGTTCTTAATGCCGGCCACGGCCCCCAGGGCACAAGCAGAAACGATAGAGCCCACGTAGGATTCGTACAGGTCGGCGCCCATGCCGGCCACGTCGCCCACGTTGTCACCCACGTTGTCAGCAATAACGGCGGGGTTGCGCTCGTCATCCTCGGGGATGCCGGCTTCCACCTTACCAACCAGGTCGGCGCCCACGTCGGCCGCTTTGGTGAAGATACCGCCGCCGATACGGGCAAATAAAGCCATAAAGGAAGCGCCCATGCCAAAGGTCAGCATGTTGGTGCCAATGTCCGTATCAACCAGGTGGAACACATATTTCAGCAGGAAATACCAAACGGAAAGGTCCAGCAAGCCCAGGCCCACCACGGTAAAGCCCATGATACTGCCGGCAGAAAACGCGGCGCGAAGGCCCTTGTTCAGCCCTTCGGATGCAGCTAACGCCGTACGGGAATTGGCACGGGTAGCCACCTTCATGCCCACAAAGCCCGCCAGACCGGAATACAAGCCGCCCGTCAAAAAGGCAAAGGGAATAAAGGGGTTGACCAGTTTGGCCAGTGCCAGTCCGCCAAGCAATACAAATACCACCGCAAAAATCAGGATCACGGTGCGGTACTGCCGTGACAAATAGGCATTAGCTCCCGAACGGATGGCTTTGGCGATTTTCAAGACCTTTCCTTCACCTTCGGGAAAGCGCAGTAACCTGCGAAGCGTACACACAACAAAAATTGCCGCCGCCAAAACGGCCAGCGGTGCAAAATACTGCAGCATGTTTTTCCTCCTCAATCTTCTATTTCCTTATATTCTACATTTATTTGCGAAAAAAAGCAATATTTTTTTATGTTTTTTCGCTGTTTTTTTAATTTTTTTTAAAATCATTTCCATAAATAGAAAAATAAGAGTTGACAAAAGCGTTGAAAAGTGTGTATAATAGGTGTTGCTCGCTATAAAGCCCGGCGCGTATCCGCCCTGGGATGCGCGCGGAATATACACAAAAGTCACGGAGGTGCTCAAGTATGTTGCGAACCTATCAGCCCAAGAAGCTGCAGCGTCAGAAGGAACATGGCTTCCGCAAGAGAATGCGTACCAAAAACGGCCGCAAGATCTTGTCCGCAAGACGGGCCAAAGGCAGAAAAAGGCTGTCCTACTGATCTATGCCCCCCATCCAAAAGCTGAACCAAAGCAGGGATTTCCGCCGCCTCTATGCCAGAGGTACCGGCGCGGTCTGTTCTGTTTGCGCGATCTATTACCGCAAGAACCGCCGCGCCTTTAACCGCATCGGAATCACTGCCAGCACAAAGATCGGCAATGCCGTACAGCGCAACCGCGCCAAACGGCTGCTGACAGAGGCATACCGTCTCCTTGCCCCCCGCCTTCGCCCCGGGTACGATCTGATCCTGGTGGCCAGACGGCGCACGGTGGACGTTAAAATGAACGCGGTGCTCAACGGAATGACCGGCCTGCTTACTGCGGCCGGTCTTGTTGAAAAAGAACAATGAAACGTTTTTTACTTTGGTTGATCCGCTTTTACAGGCGGCACATTTCCCCGGCCAAGCCTTCCTGCTGCCGTTTTGTGCCTACTTGCTCGGAATACGCGCTGCAGGCCATTACCAAATACGGCGCATGGAAAGGCGCTTGGCTTGCTTTGAGGCGCCTTTTGCGCTGTCATCCCTTCTGCCGAGGGGGGTACGACCCCGTACCTTGATCATTTATGGGCCTCCACCTGTTTTTGCTTCTTGGCCCCAGGAAAGGAATTCTTCATGTTTGACGCTATGTACAGGGCCTTCGGTTGGTTATTGATGTTTTGCTATGACCTGGTCGACAGTTACGGCCTGGCCATTCTTTTGTTTACCGTGATCACAAAGGCCGTGCTTTTTCCTTTGGGTATTCCCCAACAACGCTCTTCGTCCCGCAAGGCGAAGGTCTATCCCCAGGAGATCGCCATTCAGAACCGTTACGGCGGCCCCGGCAATCTTCGCAACCTGGATCAGACCGCTCAACAAAAATACTATGCGGAGCTGCAGGCCATGTACAAGGCCAACAAGGTCAATCAGCTGGCAGGATGCCTGCCCACCTTGTTGCAATTCCCGCTGATCATTGCCCTGTATCGGGCTATTTATCGCCCCATCACCTATATGCTCGGCTTTAACATTGAAAACTTCATGAGCATTCTGGGTGAAGGCACCACCCTCAAGATTGCCCAAGGCAAGGAACTGCAGATCATCAGCGAGGTGCAAAAGCTGGGAACCGAGGCCGCTGCCGCGCTTCCCAACGCAGCCGCTGAAGAGATCTCCCGCCTGCAGGACCTGAACTTCAACTTCCTGGGTATGGATCTGACGCAGATCATCGGCACCAACTTTTTCCAGTTGCTGATCATTATTCCCGTTCTTTCCGGCGCCACCTCTTATCTGTACCAGTTTCTGATGAAAAAGTTCAACCCCATGCCTCCCGTGCTGACAGAGGACGACCCCTCCAAGGGCATGAACTCCTTTATGAAATTCATGCCGCTGATGAGCGTGGTCTTTGCCTTTATGCTTCCCTCCGGCTTGGGTCTGTACTGGATCTTCTCCAACCTGGCCATGATCCTGCAATCCTTCATTCTCTCCAGAATGTACCCGGTGCATTACCCCACCCGTGAAGAGGCTTTGGCCATGGTCAAGGTCAACAAGCAGCGTCGGCCTGCTTCTCCCAAGGTGAAAAAAGCACCGCTGAACACTGCCGACGGCACCCGCCGCCGTTCTCGCTCCACCGATCCGGACGAGGACGACGAATAACTTGCCTGAAAGGAACGAAACTCACCATGAGTACCACCGAAGTCATCGCCACCGCCAAAACCATTGAGCAGGCCGTTGCCAACGGCGCGGCCAAGTTGGGTCTTTCCGCTGACGAAGTCCAATACGACGTGTTGGACGTGCCGGTCAAAGGCTTCTTGGGCTTGGGCGGCATCGACGCCAAAGTGCGCGTATACGTGGAAACCGAACCCGAGGATGAAGCCAAGGCTTATTTGGACGAGCTGATCCGCCGCTTGGGCGTAAATGCCGAAGCCGTACTGATCTCCCAGGACGACGGCCGCCTTTGCTACGACCTGCGTGGGGAAGATCTGGGTCCGCTGGTGGGACGCCACGGCGAAACGCTGGACGCCCTGCAACAGCTGACCAACCTCATGCTTTGCAGCAAGTCTGAGGAAAAGCCCAACAAGATCCACTTGGATGCCGGCGGTTATCGCGCCAAGCGAGAAGAAAGCGTAGGCGCAGCCGCACGCCGCACCGCAGAGCGCGCTTTGAAATATCGCCGCAACATCACCATGGAACCCATGTCCTCCTACGACCGCCGCATCGTGCACTCCGTGTTGCAGGATGTGGAGGGGGTCACCACCCATTCCGTGGGTGAGGAACCCAACCGCCGCGTTGTTGTCAGTGCTGCCAATGCAGCACGCAGCAACTCCCGCCGCGGAAGATAACTGCTTTCGGCAAAGGGTTGGCCGTCCCCTTGGACGGGCGACCCTTTTGTGCTCTTTACATAAATTAAGGGGAAACAAATCGTATGAGCCATTTATCGCAGCGCTATATCCAATTAAAGAAGCGCGTGTTTGAGCGCGAATTCGCCCATTTGAATCCGCAGCAGCAGCAGGCTGTTTTTACGGTGGACGGTCCCTTGCTGGTACTGGCAGGCGCCGGAAGCGGTAAAACCACCGTGCTGATCGAGCGCATCGGTTTTCTGCTTCAGTACGGCAACGCCTATTTCGACGATCGACTGCCCGCCGGCTTCACCGAAACGGAAATGGAGACCATGGAAGCCTGTTTTGCCGGAGATGATTGGCGGCGGCTCTTACCTCAATTTGCTTTGCCCACGCCACGTCCCTACGAGGTGTTGGCCATCACCTTTACCAACAAAGCCGCCGCCGAGATCGGCCAGCGTTTGGAAGCCAAGCTGCCCGAACAGGCTCACGAGATCGTCAGCGGCACCTTTCACCGCTTTTGTGTCAAAATTTTGCGACGCACCGCCTCCTTATTGGGCTATGGGTCCGACTTTACCATCTACGATACCGACGACACGAAGCGCCTGATTACCGAATGCTTGAAGGCCCTTTCCCTGGATCCCAAGCAATACGCTCCCCGTGCCGTCCTTTCCGAGATCTCCAACGCCAAAAACGAGATGCTGGGCCCCGATGAGTTGGCCAAAAAAGGAGTCGGCAATTTCAGGACGGAAAAGATCGCGGACGTCTATCGCCTCTATCAGCAGCGTCTGCTTCAGAATAACGCCATGGATTTTGACGACCTGATCTGGAACACGGTGCGCATTTTACAGGAGTTCCCGGACCGTGCAGATTATTACCGCCGCCGCTTCCGCTACGTCATGATCGACGAATACCAGGATACCAACACGGCACAAGATCTGCTGGTTCATTTGTTGACCTCTCATTACCGCAACCTTTGCGTGGTGGGAGACGACGACCAAAGCATTTACCGCTTCCGCGGTGCCACGGTAGAAAACATTTTGGGCTTCGACCAAATTTTCTGTGATGCCAAGGTCATCCGTCTGGAGCGAAATTACCGCTCCACCTCCCAGATCCTGGATGCCGCCAACGCCGTGATCCGCAACAACGTAGGACGCAAGGGCAAGGAGCTGTGGACAGAAAAAAAGGACGGCGTACCCGTGCATCTGCAGACCGCCGAGGACGATCGGGCGGAGGCCTTGTACGTCTGCTCCCAAATTCAAAATCTGGCTATCTTAGAGAAACGCCCGTTTTCGGATTTTGCCGTGCTTTACCGCACCAACAAGCAATCTCTCAGCTTTGAAAGCACCTTTGCCCGCAGCGGTCTTCCGTACCGCATTTTCGGCGGCCACCGCTTTTACGACCGCAAGGAGATCAAGGACTTGACCTCCTATTTGTCCGTGATCCACAACGGGGGAGATGCCGTGCGCCTCAAGCGCATCATCAATTTGCCCAAGCGGGGCATTGGGGAGGCTTCGGTGGAAAAGGCCCAAAAGCTGGCCGAATACCTGCAAATTCCCCTTTTTGAGGTCTGCCGCAACGCCACCACCTATCCGGGTCTGGGCGCCTCGGCGGCAAAACTGGCCGCCTTCGCCGCCCTGATCGACGACCTTCGCCGCACGTTGGAGGAGGTAGGCCTGAACGGTATCGTGGACGCCATTGTGGAAAAAACGGGATACGCCGCTTATTTAAAAGAAACCGAGGATAATTGGCAGGACAAGCTGCAAAATATTGAAGAGCTTGCCAGCTCCATGACCGCCTACGCCACCGAGCACGAGGAAGCCACATTGGGAGGCTTTTTGGAGGACGCCGCTTTGGTGTCGGATCTGGACGACTACAACGCCCAAGCCGAAACCGTCACCCTGATGACCGTGCACGCCGCCAAGGGATTGGAATTCCCCTGTGTGTTCGTGGTGGGTATGGAGGACGGGCTCTTCCCCTCCGGTGCGGCGCTGTTGGAACGGGAGGAGCTGGAGGAAGAACGGCGCCTGGCCTACGTGGCCATGACCCGCGCCAAGGAACGCCTGGAGCTGACCTATGCCAAACGTCGGATGATCCACGGCCAAACCATGTTTTCCCCCATCTCCCGCTTTGTTACGGAGATTCCCGACGAACTGTTGGATAAGCCGGAAGAGGAAAGCCCTTTCCGTCCTCAAACATCCTTCGGCGGTTATACCTCCCGCACTTCTTACAGCAACCGCTCTGCTTCCTCTCCCCATCATCTCACGGCGGCCAAGCCCACCCCCAAGCCCATGGGCATGGGAGCCGGCCCCGCCTCAAAGCCCAAAGCCGACGTATCCGGCTTTCTGGTGGGCGGTCGCGTCAAGCACCCCACCTTTGGCGAAGGCACCTTGCTAAAGAAAACGGAAATGGGAGGCGACGTGCTGATGGAGATCGCCTTCGATACGGTTGGCACCAAGCGCCTGATGGCCAATTACGCCCGCATTACCAAATGCGAATAAAGCTTTGCAGAGGAGACTGCTATGGAACGATATAAGATCACGGGAATGAGCTGTGCCGCCTGTAGCGCCCGTGTGGAAAAGGCTGTCCGTCAAACCGACGGTGTGACCTCCTGCTCGGTCAATCTGCTGACTCATTCCATGACGGTCGAGGGAACTGCCTCTGCCCAAGAGGTGATCCGCGCCGTGGAAAAGGCCGGTTACGGAGCCGCACCGGCCCGAGCCGCACCGGCCCAAGCCGCATCTGCCGAAGGCCCCAAAGAGGATCCCTTCCGAGACGAAGAAAGCCCCCGTTTGCTGCGCCGCTTTCTCATCTCCCTGATTTTTTTGCTGGCGCTGATGTACGTGGCCATGGGTCACGGCATGTGGGGTTGGCCCGTACCCGCCTTTCTGGAGTTGCCTGCCGCCAACGCCCTGGCTCAGCTTTTACTGGCCGCCACGGTCATGGTCATCAACCAAAAATTTTTCATCAACGGTTTTTCCGCTTTGATGCACGGGGCTCCCAACATGGACACGCTGGTGGCCCTTGGCTCTTCCGCTTCCTTTGGCTACAGCGTATACGTGCTCTTCACCCTGCTGACTCCCTCCTCCTCCCAGCACATTCACGGCCTGTACTTTGAATCTGCGGCCATGATCGTGACCTTGATCACTTTGGGAAAGTTTTTGGAGGCCCGCTCCAAGGGAAAAACCACCAACGCCTTAAAAAGCCTGTTTGATCTAAGCCCCAAAACGGCCACGGTCCTGCGAGACGGGCGTGAAACGACTATTTCTGCCGACGAGCTTTTGACCGGCGAGATTTTCGCCGTGCGCCCCGGGGAAAAATTCCCCGCCGATGGAGTGGTGCTGGAGGGGCACAGTGCCGCCGACGAAGCCGCCCTAACGGGGGAAAGTCTGCCTGTGGATAAACAGCCCGGCGACCGTGTTTGTGCCGCCACCGTCAACTGCGGCGGTTTTTTGCGTTGCCGCGCCACCAAGACTGGGCGCGATACGGCGTTGTCACAGATCATTCAAATGGTCAGCGAAGCCTCCTCCTCCAAAGCCCCCATCGCCAAGGTGGCTGACCGCGTTTCGGGCGTTTTTGTCCCCATTGTGCTGGGTTTGGCTCTGCTGACCTGGATCGTCTGGCTTTTGGCAGGGGGATCCTTTGCCTTCGCCTTGACCCGCGGGGTGTCCGTTTTGGTCATCAGCTGCCCCTGTGCCCTGGGCCTGGCCACTCCCGTAGCCATTATGGTGGGTAGCGGCCGCGGGGCCGGACACGGTATTCTGTTTAAAAACGCCGCCGCCTTGGAGCAGGCGGGAAAAACGCAGATCCTTGTGCTGGATAAAACGGGCACCGTCACCAACGGTACTCCCCGTGTAACCGACGTGCTTCCCACCCCGGGCCTTTCGGCTCAACAACTGCTGACACGGGCGGCCTCTTTGGAGCAAAAAAGCGAACATCCCTTGGCCAAGGCCGTGATGGAATACGCCCGGCAAGAGCAGATCCCCCTGACCGAAACGGAAGACTTTACCGTTTTCCCCGGTAACGGTCTGTCCGCCAAAGCACAAGGCCACGTGCTTTCGGGAGGGAGCGTGACGTATATGCAGCAACAGTTTTCCCTCCCTGAGGAGCTTCAAACCCGCGCTCAAGGCCTGGCTGAAGAGGGAAAGACTCCTCTGATCTTTGGCGAAGACGGCCACTTTATCGGCCTGATCGCCGTGGCAGATACCCTTCGCGAGGACAGCGCCACCGCCATCGCCGAGCTGAAGGAGCTGGGTTTGCGGGTGATCCTGCTTACCGGAGATAACGAGCGCACAGCCAAAGCTATCGGCGCCCAAGCCGGCATCGACGAGGTGATCGCAGGCGTACTGCCCGACGGCAAAGAGCAGGTGATCCGCCGCCTGCAGCAGCAGGGAAAGGTGGCCATGGTGGGTGACGGCATCAACGACGCTCCCGCCCTGACCCGTGCAGACACGGGCATCGCCATCGGTGCGGGAACAGACGTGGCCATGGATGCGGCCGACGTAGTGCTGATGAAAAGCCGCCTGACCGATGCCGTTGCGGCGATCCGCCTCAGCCGTGCAACCCTTCGAAACATTCACCAAAATCTGTTTTGGGCCTTTTTCTATAACATCGTTTGCATTCCTTTAGCGGCAGGGATGTGGATTCCCCTGGCAGATATTTCCTTAAGCCCCATGATCGGCGCGGCGGCCATGAGCCTTTCCAGCTTTTGTGTGGTCTCCAACGCCCTTCGTCTGAATTTCTTTGACCTTTTCGGCCGTAAAAGAAACGGCCTGCAAGCTAAAAACAACCGTAAAAAGGAGCCGAAAACCATGGAAAAGATCCTGAAAGTGGAAGGCATGATGTGCCCCCACTGCGAAGCCCGTGTAAAAAAATGCCTGGAAGAGCTGTCCGGTGTCAAAGAAGCCTTCCCCGACCACAAGCAGAGCACCGTGCGCGTGGTGCTGGAGCAGGAGCTGGCAGATGAGGTTCTTCGCCAAGCCGTAGAAGCCCAAGGCTACCAAGTGCTGTAACTCTTTAAAGAAGCAAAGAGGTTAAGATCCAAGGATCTTAACCTCTTTTTCGTTTGCGCCAAACGGATTGCAGGCTTGCTTAGCCGCCATCGCACCCTTTCAGCGGTCCTTGCTCTTTCCCAAAAAGGCCGCAGTCAGGGAAAAGACGATGGCCGCCGCGATTCCGCCGGACGTGGCGGTCAGCCCCCCGGTCAGGATCCCCGCCGCACCTTGCTGATCTACCGCCAGGCGCACTCCCTTGGCCAAGCTGAAACCAAAACCCGTCAGCGGCACAGTGGCCCCCGCCCCCGCAAATTCAACTAAGGCAGGGTATACCCCCACTGCCGTAAGGAGCACGCCCAGGCACACGTATCCCGTTAGAATACGGGCAGGAGTCAGTTTGGTCTTGCAAATAAGGATTTGCGCCAGCAGGCAAAAGCCCCCGCCCACAAAAAAAGTCTTCAGCAGATCCGTCAGCAAAGCAGATCCCTCCGTTCCAATTCGATTGCATGGGCCACACAGGGAATGGCTTTCCCTTGCATGGAGGTCACAGGGCTCATTAATGCCCCCGTACCCACCAACAGCATCCGCCTGACCAGCCCTTGGCGCATCAGGGGCAAAGCGTACGCTCCCATGACCAACGCCGAGCAGGCACAGCCGGAGCCCCCGGATTGCAGGCGCTGCTTTTTGGCATCAAAGATCAACATTCCGCCGTCCCGATGCACCCGCTTAAATTCCTTGTGCTCCGCCAGCAGTTGTTGCAACAGCCGACTTCCCGTTTCCCCCAAGTCACCCGTTAAGATTAGGTCGTAATCCTCCGGCGCGGTGGAGGAGGCCGTCCAAAAGCCGTTCAGGGTCTCCGCGGCGGCGGGGGCCATGGCGGCCCCCATGTTAGCCGGATCCTTTACCCCGTAATCCACCACGTGTCCCACATAGCCACGCCGCAGGGTGATCTCCTCACCAACGCCCGCGGCAAAGGTGACCAATGCCGCCGCCGCTCCCGTGACCGTGTGCTGTGAAGTGGGCGTAGCCTGATTGCCGTATTCCAGCGGAAAGCGAAACTGTCGCTCTGCCGCGCAATAATGAGATGAGGCCACCACCCCCACCCGTTGGGCTTGAGAGGCCGCACAGATCATCCCCGCCGTCAAAAGCCCAAGGGCAAAGGTGGAGCAGGCGCCGTACAGTCCCAAAACGGGCAAGCCGCAGGAGGCCGCTCCAAAGGTGGTGGCCGTGCATTGGTTTTCCAGGTCACCGCCCACCAAAAGCTGGGGCGTTCGCTTAAGGTTGCGTGCCTTCAGGCCGGCCAGGGCGGCGGTCTGCAAGGCGCTCTCTGCCTCCTCCCAGCTGGCTGTTCCCAGGCTGGTATCCCGGCAAAGCAGGTCTATCGCCCCCGCCAGCGGTCCCTGTGCTTCAAATTTCCCCCCCACGGTAAAAAGATCCGCCAACGCCGCACGGCTGAAAAAATCGAAAAGCATTGTTTCCTCCTTGCGCCCCGCGCACATTGTTTTTACGTATAGTATAAAAAGCTTTTTGGAAAATATACACGGTCGGTTCAAGGAGGCAAAACAACCGTTTTTTCCAAAAAGAAACGGGGTAAATCATTTACTTTTTTTTCTTCTCATGATATAATTTGGAAAAAATTTCGAATTGCGAGTGATCCCATGTCCTCCCCCAATTTCAAAGCCACGCGGCGGGCTTGCTACTACACCTATCTGGCCATGTCCTCCGTGTTTAGCCTGCCACCCGTACTGTTTGTGACCTTTCGGGAAATGTACGGCATTTCGTACACCTTTTTGGGCACGTTGGTGCTGGTCAATTTCTGCACCCAACTGGCCATCGACTTGATATTTTCCCTTTTTTCCTCCCGCTTTAATCCCCTGAAAACAGTGCAGATCATGCCCTTACTGACCTCTTTGGGCCTAGTCGTCTACGCCCTCGTTCCCGCGTTTTTCCCCCAATACGCGTATGTGGGATTATTGGTCGGCACGGTGATCTTTTCCGTTTCCGCAGGCCTTTGCGAGGTGTTGCTCAGCCCCACGGTAGCCGCCCTTCCCTCCAACAATCCGGAACGGGACATGAGCACCCTGCATTCCCTGTACGCTTACGGAGTGGTGGGCGTAGTGCTTGTCAGCACGCTGTTTTTGCAGCTTTTTGGGCGGGAAAGCTGGATGTTTTTGACCCTGTTTTGGGCAGTGCTTCCCCTGATCTCCTTCGTGCTGTTCCATTTGTGCCCCATGCCCCACATGGATCTGACCCAAGAAAACGGGGGGCAAAAAGCCCCTCGCAAAGGCTTTGGCATGGCCCTTTGCGTGCTGTGCATTTTTTTGGGAAGCGCCTCCGAAAACGCCATGACCAACTGGATCTCCGGCTACATGGAAAAGGCCCTGCACATTTCCAAGGCGCTGGGCGACGTGCTGGGCTTGGCCAGCTTTGCCGTTTTGCTGGGGCTTGGGCGAACCTGGTATGCCAAACGGGGTAAAAATATCACGGCCGTGCTTTTGTGGGGTATGGTGGGAGCCATAGGTTGCTATTTGGTGGCAGGGCTGGTCAATCACCCGGCCGTCTGCCTGGCAGCGTGTACCCTCACCGGGCTTTGCACCTCCATGCTGTGGCCCGGCATGCTGATCTTTATGGAAGAAAAATTCCCCGCCGCAGGTGTCACCGCCTATGCGCTGATGGCTGCAGGCGGCGATTTCGGCGGCTCGGTAGGGCCGCAGCTGCTGGGTATCGTGGCCGACCAGGTATCCCTGCTTCCTCAAGCCGCTCAATGGGGCCGGGCCTGGGGACTGAGCCCGGAACAGATCGGCCTGAAGGCGGGTATGCTCGTCGGCGCCCTGTTCCCCCTGTTGGGCTTGGTCGCCGTCCTATATATGAAACGGTATTTTGCCCACAAAAAAGCGACTGCTGTTTAAAAACGAAAAAAAGCTCTTCCCACATGAAAAACGGGAAGAGCTTTTTTGTACAAAGGGTTGTTACGGGAGCAAGGGCATCTCCGTCATGCGAAGCTTGGCACAGGCGTAAGGCCAAAGCTCCACTTCCTCCTCGGCAGAACAGGGCGTCAGCGAATGGGGGATCTTGGCGCAAACGGTCTCGTATCCGTCCTCCATGCCCCAATCGATCTGCTTCATCTTGGCTTTCACTACCACGGGCGGTTCCTTAGAAGAGAAGGGAATGGCAGAAATCTCTCTCGGCTCAAGGAAAAGCTCGGGCGAGCAGAAGGCATAGTTCCACGCAGATTTGGGGATCAGCTCGTAGTCGCAATAGGGGAATTTTCGGCAAACACCGTCTCTTTCGTACTCGTGCATCCGGGTTTCGTAGGCAATGGGAAGGGAGAAGATCAAGGAGCCCGCGCGCAGGGCATAGAGCCCGTTGGGGCGCTTTTGATGGCAGGGCGGAGCCTCGAATTCCACGCAGATCTCCGTATTTGCCCCTTTCTTGATCTCCAGGCACACTTCGCTTCCTTCAAAGGCATTGCCGTTGATCTTCACGTTTTGGGCAAAGGAGGGAATGCGGATGACCAATTCAAAATCCTTTTGAGCTTCCACCCGATACTTGGCGCGATTTTTAAAGGGATATTCAGTTTCCACCGCAACGCGGATCCCGTCGTCGTTCAGCTCGCAGGGCAGCATAAACGCGCTGAGTACCTTGTTTTTCCCGCGCATAAAGGCAGAGAGGGCAAACTTGGGCCACCCCTGGTTAAAATTGGCCGTGCAGCAACCGTAAGTGGGCTCCAGCCCAAAGAGATGAGACTCGGGCCCATTCGTTCTGAAAACAGCCTTGCCGGGGAATTTTTCGCAGGAGATCTGGTTGCTCATCTGCAAATACTGATGTGTCCACATGTCGTCGCTCAGGGTGGCAGGCAATGCGTTAAAGGCCAGCACCTCCAGCCTTTCTGCCCACTTGGGGTCCCCGGTGAAAGCGTACAGCCACTCGTAGGAATACATCAGCTCCACGATGGAGCAAAGCTCCGTGCCCTGAATGGGACTGACTCCCGCCAGGCATTCGTCACCCGTAAAGCCCTCAAATACCGTTCCGTTATACTGATCCAAAATGCCACGCAAATATTCTGCATGGTCGCTGTACGGTTCATCCAACAGATCGCATCCAACGGCCTCGGTCTTAAGCATCATGTTCAGGTTTACGATATGTGTTTGAAGCCTCCACCAGTTAAGCGGGGTTTTCCAAAGCT
Source organism: Clostridia bacterium (assembly GCA_017507855.1). GTDB lineage: Bacteria > Bacillota > Clostridia > Oscillospirales > RGIG5554 > RGIG5554. The sequence goes on along the minus strand of JAFWAE010000026.1, from coordinate 17,804 downwards.
CTATGTAGCTGTCATAATCGGCGCCCTGCTTCTTAAGAATTTGGGCCAGCTCCTTCAGCCACGCCTCCTTGCGGCGCTCATACGTAAAACCAATGGCAATAAGAGCCTCAAACCAACGGAATTCTCCCCAACCGAACAGGGAAACGGTCCCGTTTTTGAGCAACTCGTAGTAATTTTTCAAAACGCGGTACAGCACGTCGGGAATGCGTTCGTCGTTGGAGCATTGGTAATACACGACCAGCACCTTTGAGATCAGCTCGATGGCCCAGGGATCGTAGGTGGGACGAGCCTCCTCCGAGCACGGGCAAATCCAGCCATCCTCCTTTTGGGCGGCCAAAATGGCTTCAATATAGGTTTTGGCCCGGCAGATCATGTCCTCGTTTTCCAAAGCATACGCCAACGGAATGAAGCCGTCCAGCCAGTACGGAACTCTTTCCCAACCCTCGCGGCCGCCGCCGATCCAGGCGCTTTCCTTGATATCCGGCCACATTTTATCCAAATTTCCGCTCAAACCCGCGGCCTGGATCTCCAGTTGGCGTTTCAACCACCCTTTGGGCTTCAGCTCTTTGGCAGTGTAAAACTCCCATTTCCTCATAAAAGATCACCTCACATGCATTATATCACGAAAAAAACATTTGTAAAATTGCAATTTTCACCTTATATATTGACAATATCACAGTTTCAAGATATATTGTTTTGGGGTGATTGATATGTACGGCATAGATCTGAACCAAGAAATTCAATATCACTTTTCTTCTCTCCGCTTTTTTGCCGAGAAGGAGCATCACATAACCCGCTTTTGCAAGGATGACGTTTTGCTGTTGGTGTACGACGGCGTTTTGCGCTTCAGCGAAGACGACGTGCCTTACGAGGTGCACGCGGGGGAATACCATATTCAAAAGCACAACACCTTCCAGCGTGGAGACTTGCCCAGCTCGTCCCCCAAATATATGTTCATCCACTTCACCGCCCAATGGAGCGAGCACGGACAATTGCCCAAAAGGGGCACCTTTGACCTTGCCGGCCTGAAAAGCGACCTGGAGCAAATGCACACGCTGTACCACACAAACGCTCCCTATATCGTAAAGACAGCCAAATTTTACAACATATTGCTCAAACTTTGTCAAAAGCAGTTGCCCGATACCCCGTCCCTTCGCATTGCCGATTACATTGAAAAAAACTGTGAAAAGGAGTTGGATCTGACAGCCCTTTGCAAGCAGTTTTCCTACAGCAAAAATCACCTGATCAATTTGTTTAAAAAAGATTTCGGGCAAACGCCCATCGCTTATCTGAATCACGTAAGGCTGTGCAAGGCCCAGCAGCTGCTGATCATGACGTCCACTCCCATAGAGCAGATCTGCCATAACAGCGGCTATCGTAATTATTCTCATTTTTATCGCCAGTTTGTAGCCAAAAACGGGATCTCTCCCGAAAGGTTCCGCAAAAAAAAGCAAGCCGGAGAATAAAAAAACTTGCAGAGCACCTGCCGGCTAAGCCCCCGGGGCTTCCAATAAAAGTCCCGTTAAAAAAGCTGCCTATCACAACGGATAGACAGCTTTATTTGTAGTGCGGCTTTGCATTGTTGGTCAGCCCTAAAATATAATCTGTGGAGGTCTTATATAACTGTGCAAGACGGATCAACATATCCGTAGGCAGATCCCGCAAGCCCCGCTCGTAACGGCTGTATTGCGACTGCTTCATACCAAGGTAATCTGCTACCTGCTGCTGTGTAAGATCGCAATCCTCGCGCAGATCCTTTAATCTTGGGTAGTAATTATCCATGTTGCACCTCCTTTTTTTCGTTTGGCATTGACATACTACCATATTTGTGGTATACTTTGTTTGTTATATAACCGTTCGGTTATATAAAATGCGGTGTGTGACCGCCCGGCGCTATTTACAGCCGTTTAACCGCAAACCGCTCCCATTCAACCTTCCCATTCATCCCATTCAACTATCATTCAACTATAAATTGATTGACAAATACCGCAAAGCCATATATATTTAGATAGGCTGAATATTCCCGTCGAAGGAGTGTTTCTTTTGAAAAAACAAAAAACGGGGCCCTCTCTCTTTCGCACCGTGTCAAACAACTGGTTTCTCATCCGAAATCTGAACCGCGTAGCCCCCATGTACATCTGGCCCAACTGGGCGTTTTCGGTCATCAATGCCATTGGCGATTTTATCAGCTCGATCTGGGTGCTTCGCCACATCCTCAACGGCGTTCAGCAGGGCGTTCCCTTTAAGGACTTGGTTCTCAGCACCGTTCCTATCCTCGCTGTTATTTTTCTCATTTACACCCTGTACGGCCTTTATTTTACCTACATTTGGAATTTTGCCCGTCTGGACGCGGATAAGGCATTGCTTTTACAGCTGTTCCGCCGCGCGGCGGAAATGGATCTTGCCTGCTGGGAGTCCCCCGCCTTCTACGACCGATACATGAAGGGCATGATGGCCATCCTCTCCAACAGCGCAAGTGTGTCCAACGATATCTCCAACCTGCTGTTTTGGGGCGTTTCCCTGCTTCTGAACGGAGGCTTTATCGTGGCAATGTCTCCTGAACTGCTGGTGCTGGCCGTCATTCCCGCCGCCGTATCGTTTTTCGTGGGGCGTCGGCTCAATGCCCTTCGCCACCGCTACGACATGGAGGTCGCCGAGATCAACCGCCGCAAGGATTATACCCGCCGCACCTTCTTCCAGGTGGAATTTGCCAAGGAAATGCGCTTGACGGGGATCGCCGGGCTGATGCTCAGCCGCTTTGACTGCGCGACGAAGGACCTGATCGCCTGTTTGAAAAAATACGGCTTCAAGCTGGCCACTCTGCAATTTATCTCCTACTACGTTCTGGAGGCCGTGGGCACCTACGGCACCCTTATTTACGTGGCGTGGCGGGTTTTGGCCGTCCAAAGTATGCCCTTGGGCGACGCTTTCGTGATGATCAACGCCGTCAGCTCCCTGTCCAACAACCTGCAAAACATTGCCACCATGCTCAACGGCTTCCACCTGCGCTCCCTGTACGTGGAGGAGTATCGGACCTTTGTGGGTGAGCCGAGGCGCGTCACCCCCAATCCCGACGGCCCGAAAGCGGAGCCGACGGCTCAGCCCCTCTCCCTGCGTAACGTGACCTTCACTTACGACGGGCAGGAGGCGCCTACCTTAAAAGGGATCTCTTTAGATATCCGCCCCGGCGAAAAAATTGCTTTGGTGGGTCATAACGGAGCCGGAAAATCCACCTTGGCCAAGCTTCTTCTCCGCTTGTACGATCCTACCGAAGGAGAGGTGCGCTTGGGAGATCTTTCCGCCGCGCAGTATGAGCTGGAATCCTACCGCGCTCACTTCGGCGTCGTGTTTCAGGATTTCAAAATGTTCAGCCTGAACGTCAAGGAAAACGTCATGATGCGCCGTTGTACCGACGCCGACGATGCCGCCGTTATCGACGCGCTGAAAAAGAGCGGTGCGTGGGAGCGCATTGAGCGGTTGCCCAACGGCATCAACACCGTGCTGAGCCACGAATTCAACGAGGAAGGCGTGGTCCTCAGCGGGGGCGAGGCTCAAAAGGTCGCCATAGCCCGCGTTTTTGCGCGGCCGTGCGGCACGGTCATTCTGGACGAGCCCAGTTCGGCATTGGATCCCATCGCAGAATACAAAATGTACCAAAGCATGCTGCAGGCTTGTGAGGGAAAGACCCTGGTCTTCATCTCCCACCGTCTTGCCTCCGCCACCCTGGCTGACCGTGTGGTGTTGTTGGAGGACGGATGCATTGCCGAGATGGGCACCCACGATGAGCTGATGGGGAAGGACGGCCTGTACGCGCAGATGTTCCGCAATCAAGCCGAGCAATATTTGGAGCAAGGAGGGGATGACAATGGCACGCAAGAATAAGGACCCGAACGCGCTGTCCGTTTTCCGCACCTTGCAGGTGGTCTTTCAGACTCTGCACCGCTACGTGCCCGGATTTGCGGGAACTATGCTGGCTTTTTCGGCCTTTGGGGGACTGGTAAATGCCTTGGTAAGCGTGCTGGGTGTCAAACTGATCTTTGACGCGCTGGCGGCCAACGCCGGCTTTGGCCAAACGGCCCGCCTGATCGTCATCCTTCTGGTAACCGCCGGGGTTCTCAGAGTGGTTAGACAAAGAGTCTACGTCATATATTACGAAAAAAAGCAACTTGAGCTCCACCGCAGGATGCAAGGAGAGCTGTTTGAAGCGGCCTTGCGGCAAGATCTGGGCGCCTACGACGATCCCAAATTTTACAACGATTTCGTCTGGGCCATGCAAGAGGCCGACACGCGATTTTTGGGCGTGCTTGGCGAAGTAGCCAACTTTATCGACAACACAGCCAGGTTAATTACGGCCTTGGGCGTGATGCTGAGCATCCATTGGGGATTTCTTCCCATTATTGCGGTGGGCGTGATCCTCTCCCTTTTGATCCGTTCCAAGCAGATCAAGATCCGTCATCAGGTGAACAACTTGGAGAAGCCTTTCTGGCGCCAGCGCGAATACGCGGCCCGCGCCTTCTACCTGCCCGAATACGCCAAGGAGCTTCGTCTGAGCAAGGTGGGGCAGGCGCTGGAACAGGACCTTGGAAACAGTATCGACGGCCAGAAAAGCGCCTACTATCGCTTGCGCCATCACTTGGCGTTTGCCCGCATAGCCGACGTCATGGTCTCCCAGTTTTGGATCTTGGCGGCCTCCAACATACTGATGATCTACCACATGACTGTCACGGGGCTGATCACCGCAGGAGGCTTTGCCGCGGCGCAAAACGGCGTGTGGCAGGTGTATTGGGGGATCACCAGTTTCCTGTACGCCTTCACCAATATGGGCGAGCACGGCTTATACGTACAAAAATATCTGGATTTCCTCAAGCGCAAGCCCGCCCTCACCGTGGGTACCCGTTCCATGCCCTCCGAATTTGAATCCCTGGAGATCAAGGATTTGTCCTTCTCCTATCCGGGAAGTGAGGAAAAGGTTCTCGACGGAGTGAACCTGACCGTCCGCGCAGGGGAAAAGATCGCCTTCGTCGGCTATAACGGTGCAGGCAAAAGCACCCTTATCAAGCTGATCTTGCGCCTTTACGACCCCTCCGAAGGACAGATCCTCCTCAACGGCGTGGATATTCGGGAATACGAGCTGGAGCCGTACCGCCGCTTTTTCGGCGCCCTGTTCCAGGATTTCACCCTCTTTGCCGCCACCGTGGCGGAAAACGTACTGGCCGCCGAAAACGATCCCGCCCGCCGCGACGAGATCCTGCACGCCTTGGAGGAGGCGGATTTCACCCAACGTTTGGCAACTATGCCTGCGGGGCTGGATACGCCTTTGACCCGTGAATTTTACGAGAATGGCGAAAATCTGTCCGGCGGTGAACTGCAGAAGCTGGGCATCGCCCGCGTATTGGCAAGCCGCGGAAAGCTGTGGGTGCTGGACGAGCCCAGCTCCGCCCTGGATCCCGACAGTGAGGCTCAATTCAACCGCAACCTGATGCACCACGGCGACGGAAAGACCATCCTCTTCATTTCCCACCGACTTTCCACCACCCGTATGAGCGACCGCATTTATATGCTGGCCGGAGGCAAGCTGTTGGAATACGGCAGCCATAACGAGCTGATGGCCAACAACGGTGCCTACGCGGAAATGTTTAATCTGCAGGCGGAGAAGTACCGCCGCGGGCAAAGCAACGCCTGACCCCTTAAAAAAATCAAAAAGGTCCTGGCAGGTCACCTCGACCCGCCAGGACCTTTTCGTTTGGATCAAAAGGGCCCTTACAAAGCGCCCGCCGCCCAATACACCGCCCCGTACACCACGCTCGCCAGCGTGCCGTAGGCGATCACCGGGCCCGCAATGCGAAACATCTGCGCCCCCGTTCCCAAGATGAACCCCTCCGTTTTGTTTTCAATGGCACAGGAAGCCATCGCATTGGCAAAGCCCGTAATGGGCACCAGGGTCCCCGCGCCTGCCCACACGGCCAAACGGGGGTACAACCCCAACCCCGTGGCCAGCACCGACAAAAAGATCAGGCTTACCGTTACAGCCAGGGAGGCCCCGTCTTCCCCCAGCCCCCAACCGCTATAGAGGTGTTTAAGCACCTCTCCCAGCACACAGATCAGCCCGCCGATCCAGAACGCATTGAGGCATTTAAGCCACACCTTTGGGTCCTTTTCCTGCCTCCGCACCATTTGCAGATAGGTTTGTTGGCGTTTTTGCTCTGTCATTTTCGTCGTTTTCCTTCCCTTATGAACTTTTTTCTGCATTATCGTCTCCCGAAACGGAAAAAATATTTGCACACTGCGGCTTTTTTTGATATAATGAAAAAAATGAGGATGAACCTGCCGGAAGGGAAGGATAAGATATGGCGCAAAACAAGACCGTATTGGTCGTGGAAGACGAGAAAAACATTGCCGAGATCCTGCGTTTTAATCTGGAGCGTGAGGGGTATACCGTACTGTGCGCGTACGACGGGGCAGACGGGCTGGAGCAGGCCCAAAAGCCCGGCGTGGATCTGATCTTGCTGGATGTAATGCTTCCCAAAATGGATGGCTTTGAGGTCTGCCGCCGTTTGCGGGAAAACAGCGACGTTCCCGTGATCATGCTCACCGCCCGTGAGGAGGAAAACGACCGCATCATGGGTCTGGAGCTGGGGGCCGACGATTACGTGACCAAGCCTTTCAGCCCCCGCGAGCTGATGCTACGGGTAAAGGCCAACATCCGCCGCGCCGGGGAAACGCCTCAAAAGGCCGCTGCGCCTGAAGGGCGCACCCTGCGGGGCTTAACGCTGGCCTCTGACCGATACTGCCTCATCCGCAACGGCAAAGAGGTGGAGCTGACCTCCAAGGAATACGAGCTGCTCTCCTTCTTTTTCGACAATCAGGGTGTGATCTTTTCCAAGGAAGACCTGATGAACCGCGTGTGGGGGTACGAGGGCTTTTGCGGCGACGTGCACGCCGTGGACGTGACCCTCTCCCGCCTGCGCAAAAAGGTGGAAGAAAATCCCTCCTCCCCGGAATATATCAAAAATCGCTGGGGCGTGGGCTACTATCTGGAATAAGGTCGTGGACGGAACATGAAAAGCTTATATGCCAAGTTAGTTACCATCCTGGTACTGTTGATCCTGGCCGTGCTGGTGGTCGCCGGCACGGTGCTGATCTCCGGCGTGTCTCACTTCTTTGCCGAGGATTTTGACCGCCAGATCCACTCGGCCTTGGACGACAAGGTGATCTCCGAAATGCAGGAGCTTTTGACACAGCCCGATGCGGCTTCCCGCATTTGCGATCTGTTGACGGCCCGCAGCGGTCCCCTGGGGATCGATTCCTACCGCAATTTTTACATCCTTTCTGCCGACGGTGTGTTTTTGGACGGCTCCAACACGGAACTGGGCAAAACCCTGGAGCTGACCCCTAAGCTCATTGCCGTTTTGGCAGGGCGAAACGGGGAAGATGTGCGCAGTTCCGACGGCATTCAGGACTACGCCCGCCTGCTTCAGGACGAAAACGGAAACAGTCTGGTTTTGTACGTGCAGGATACGGGGGAAGAATCGGGCAACCTGATCTGGGTCATTTTTATCAACATTTTTTCTTCCCTGGTCATCGCCCTGCTGATCGCCTTTTTGCTGGCGTTGGTCTTTGCCCGCACTATCTCGGCCCCCGTCAAACGCCTGACCCGCGGGGCCCATCAGATCGCCGGAGGCGATTTCTCCGAAAAGCTGCAGGTCCTCTCCTCCGACGAGATCGGCGAACTGACCCAAACCTTTAACCACATGGCAGGGGTGCTGCAAAACACCCTGGAAGAAGTGCGCGACGAGCGCAACAAGCTGCAAACGATGTTTGCCTATCTGACGGACGGCGTGGCAGCCTTTTTGAACGACGGCACGTTGCTTAACTCCAACAAGGCCGCCGTGACCATGGCCCGCACCGAATTTAAGGATCTGAACGGCTTTTGCGATGCCCTGGCTTTGAATATTGACCGCGAGGAGCTTCGTCATTTGGCCGAAGGGGAGCATATCCGCTGTGAGACCGCCCTGGACGACAGCGCTTACATGGTGTATTTTGCCTCCTTCCGCCCCGAGGAAAACGACCCCGACAGCGGCGGTGTGATCGCCGTATTGCACGACGTGACCGAGCAGACTCGCCTGGAAAACGCCCGCCGCGAATTCGTGGCCAACGTCTCCCACGAATTGCGTACCCCCTTGACCAGTATCAAGGGTGCCACGGAAACGCTGCTGGAAACGCCGGATATCCCGCCGCAGATCTCCCATCACTTTTTGGAAATGGTCTCCGGCGAGGCCGACCGTATGACTCGCATCGTCAAGGATCTGCTGGTGCTTTCCCGCCTGGATAACGGCAAGATGAACTGGCAATTTGCCCCCTTCTCTCTGGACCGCTCCCTGACCCGCATTTTCGAAAGCATGCAAATGGAAGCCACTGCCAAAAAGCAATCCCTTTCCCTTTTCCTTCCCGAAAAGATCGATATGGTAGGCGACCGCGAACGCATTGAGCAGGTGGCCGTCAACATTCTTTCCAACGCCATCAAATACACCCCCGAAGGCGGGCAGATCCGCTTGAGCGGCCTGCTGGAAAACGGCCACGCCGTGATCGTGGTCAAAGACAACGGTATCGGCATCGCGCAGGAGGATATTCCCCGTTTGTTCGAGCGCTTTTATCGGGTGGATAAATCCCGCGCATCGGAAAGCGGTGGCACAGGTTTGGGCCTGGCCATTGCACAGGAGATCGTGGCCGCCCATCACGGGGATATCCGCGTACAGTCCGAATTGGGACAGGGAACCGAGATCCGGGTATACTTACCCTTGCAATTGCCCACCCTTTTATAAAAAGCAAAGGCCTGTGAAACAAACAGGCCTTTTCCTTTTGGCATATCGCAAAGAATCTTGATTTTTATTGCCGTTTCCCCTTGCATTCCGAAACGGTTTGTGGTAAAATGACCTATGTAAAAATCTGCCTTTATATTTTTTTATAAGGAGTTAAAAGTATGCTGAACAAGAAAACCGTAGAAGACATTTGCGTAAAGGGCAAGCGCGTATTGGTGCGTTGCGACTTTAACGTCCCCCTGGCCGACGGTGCCATTACCGACGACAAGCGTATCCGCGAAAGTCTGAAAACCATTTCTTATCTGAAAAATCAGGGCGCCAAGGTGATCCTTTGCTCTCACCTGGGTCGTCCCAAAGGGGAGTTCAACCCCAAATATTCCCTGGCTCCCGTGGCCGTCCGTCTGGGCGAGCTGCTGGGTTGCACCGTGACTATGGCTGCCGACGTAGTGGGCGAGGATGCCCAGGCTAAGGCCGCCGCCCTGAAGGATGGCGAGCTGCTGCTGCTGGAAAACGTCCGCTACCATGCGCAGGAAGAAAAGAACGATCCCGATTTCGCCAAGGCTTTGGCTTCTCTGGCCGAGATCTACGTCAACGACGCTTTCGGCACCAGCCACCGCGCCCATGCCTCTACTGCCGGTGTGGCCGATTATCTGCCTGCCGTGTGCGGCTACCTGATCCAAAAAGAGATCGATATCATGGGCAAGGCCCTCAGCGATCCCAAGCGTCCCTTCGTGGCCATTTTGGGCGGCGCCAAGGTTTCCGATAAGATCGGCGTGATCACCAATCTGCTGGAAAAGGTGGACACCCTGGTCATCGGCGGCGGTATGGCTTATACCTTCCTGCGCGCCATGGGTTACCCCATCGGAACCTCCATCTGCGAAGAAGATAAGGTGGACCTGGCCAAACAGCTGATGGCCACCGCCAAAGAAAAGGGCGTCAAGTTCCTCATTCCCCAGGACAACCGCATCGGCGACCGCTACGCGCCCGATTGCAATTTCCAGACCATCAACTCCGACAACATCCCCGACGGTTGGATGGGCCTGGATATCGGCCCCAAGACCGAGGCCTTGTTTGCCGACGCCATCCGCGGTGCAGGCACCGTAGTATGGAACGGCCCCATGGGTGTTTCCGAATGGGAAAACTTTGCTTCCGGCACGATTGCCGTGGCTAAGGCCGTGGCCGAGTCCGGCGCTGTATCTATCATCGGCGGCGGCGACAGCGCCGCAGCCGTGGAAAAGCTGGGCTTTGCCGACAAGATGACTCACATCTCCACCGGCGGTGGCGCTTCTCTGGAATTCCTGGAAGGCATCGAGCTGCCCGGCATTGCCGCTTTGAACGACAAAAACTAAACGAAGAGGCTTTATCGATATGAACAAACAACTTCGTTGCCCCGTGATCGCCGGCAACTGGAAAATGAACAAGACCCCCGCCCAAGCCAAGGAATTGCTGGATGCCATGCTGCCTTTGGTGGCTGATGCCCCCTGCAAGGTCGTGGTATGCACGCCCTTTGTGGATCTGCCCGTAGCCCTGGCGGCTTGCGCCGGCATCAACGTAGAGGTGGGTGCCCAGAACATGCATTTTGCCGAAAGCGGCGCCTTTACCGGCGAGATCTCCGCTTCCATGCTCACGGAAATGGGCGTTTCCTATGTCATCATCGGCCATAGCGAACGCCGTCAGTATTTTGCCGAAACGGACGAAACCGTGAACAAAAAGGTGCTGGCTGCTTTGCAAGCCGGCCTGAAGCCCATCGTTTGCGTGGGTGAATCCCTGCAGCAACGCGAAAACGGCGAAACTGACGCTTTGGTCAGCTCCCAGGTTCGCGCGGCCTTGGCCGGTGTTTCTGCAGACCGTCTGCAAGACGTGATCATTGCCTACGAGCCCATTTGGGCCATTGGCACCGGTAAAACGGCCACCTCCGCCCAGGCTAACGAGACCTGCGGCGTGATCCGCGCTGCCGTGGCCGACCTGTACGGGCAGGATGCGGCAGACCGCCTGGTCATTCAATACGGCGGCTCCATGAACGCAGGCAACGCCGCAGAGCTTTTGGCTCAGCCTCACGTAGACGGCGGTCTGATCGGCGGCGCTTCTCTGAAGGCTCCCGATTTTTCTGCCATCGTACACGCAGCCGAATAATTTAAATCAAAAAACGGAAGGCCCCTGCTTCACAGGGGCTTTTCCTTGCAAGGAAAGAAGAAAAGACCATGAAAAAAACCGCAGTTTTGATCATTATGGACGGCTATGGCCTGCGCGAAGAAAGCACGGGCAACTGCATTCAAGCCGCCAACACCCCCAATTTGGATGCTTTGATGGCCCAATGCCCCATGACCCAGCTGGGTGCCTCCGGCATGAACGTGGGCTTACCCGACGGGCAAATGGGCAACAGCGAAGTGGGTCACACCAACATCGGTGCGGGCCGCATCGTGTATCAACAGCTGACCCTGATCACCAAGCAGATCCGCGACGGCAGTTTTGCCGCAAACGAAGCCCTGCGTAGCGCCATGCTCTCCGCCGCCGAAGAAGGTCGCGCCCTGCATTTGTACGGTCTGCTCAGCGACGGTGGCGTGCACAGCCACAACACCCATCTCTACGCCGCCGTGGAAATGGCCCGTGATCTAGGTGTGAAAAATATTTTCGTCCACGCCTTTATGGACGGCCGCGACGTGGCTCCCACCTCCGGCGCAGGCTTTTTGGAAGAACTGGAGGCTCAACTGAACACCATCGGTGCAGGAAAGATCGCCTCCGTTATGGGCCGTTTCTATGCCATGGACCGCGACAACCGCTGGGAGCGTGTTCAAAAGGCTTACGACTGCATGACCGGTGCCGAGGGCTTTGACGTGCATCCCGCCGCCGAGGGAACCCGTCTTTCCTACAGCCAGGATGTCACCGACGAATTCATCGTGCCCTTCCGCACCCCCGATTTCCGCCCCATTCGCAGCGGAGATTCCATCATTTGCTTTAATTTCCGTCCCGACCGCGCCCGCGAGATCACCCGTTGCTTTGCCGACGAGGCCTTTGCCGGCTTTGAGCGCCCTTATATGCCCGTACATTACGTGTGCTTTACCCAGTACGATGCCGCGATGCCCAACGTTTCCGTGGCCTTTGGCCCCCAGGAGCTGAACAATATCTTCGGTGAATATCTGGCCGCCAAGGGCATGACCCAACTGCGCATCGCCGAAACGGAAAAATACGCCCACGTCACCTTCTTCTTCAACGGAGGCCGTGAAGAGCCCTTCCCGGGTGAGGACCGCATTTTGGTTCCCTCTCCCAAGGTGGCCACTTACGATCTGCAACCCGAAATGTCCGCCTTTGAGGTATGCGATAAGGTGTGCGCCGCCATTCGCGGAGGCACTTACGATGCCATCATTCTCAACTATGCCAACTGCGACATGGTGGGTCACACCGCCGTACCCGAAGCCGTGATCACGGCTGTGGAAGCAGTAGACGCTTGTGTGGGCCGCACGGTGGAAGCTGTTCGCGAATTGGGCGGTATAGCCCTGGTGACCGCCGACCACGGCAACGCCGACGAGGTGCGCGATGCCGAAGGAAATCCCTTCACCCAGCACACCACCAACCCCGTACCCTTGATCCTGGCCGCCGGTGGCGAAGACCGCACCCTGGCTGACGGCGGTTGCCTGGCTGACATTATTCCCACCATGATGGATCTGATGGGGCTGGAGCAACCCTGTGAAATGTCCGGCCGTTCCTTGCTTCAGTGATGGCCGAAGCTGTTTTGACCAAAGAAGAAAAGCTTTTGGTGGCCCATATCCTGGACCTGGCCGAAGCTGCCGTGAAAAAGGGCCGCCTGCAATGCGGCCCTTTTTTGGCTCCCGTAGAAGCGAGCTGGGCCGAGGCCGCCTTGCATAAGCACAAAGCTTTTTATGCGCTGGAGGGGGGATTCCCCGAAGCGGAACGCAAAGCCGTTTTACTGCTGCCGAACGGGGAAGAGCCGGCCCCCTGGGAGATCGATAGCCAACTGACCTGGCTTTTGGTGGAAGTCAACCGCCACGACGCCCCTCGCGCTGCCCTGACTCATCGGGATTTCCTTGGCTCTCTGTTGGGCTTAGGCCTGTTACGCAAGGACGTGGGAGATATTGTGGTCGCCGACGGTTGTAAGGCTTGGATCTTTGTCCGTCAAAGCGCCGCCCGCATCATTTTAAAGGATCTGGAAACCGTGGGCCGTTACGCCGTCACCTGTGCCCCCTGCTCAACCAAAGAGCTCCCCACTCCCGAAACGCTGTATACCGAAGTGCGAGACACCGTGGCCTCCCTGCGCTTGGACGGCATTCTGTCCTCCGCCTTCTCCCTTTCCCGCAATTCCGCCGCAGAGGCCATCCGCCGCCAGCTGGTGCACGTCAACGGCCGTCTGTGCGAAAAGCCGGACGAGCTTTTGCAGCCCGGTTGCACCCTTTCTCTGCGCGGAAAGGGAAAAGCGATCTTTTACGCCGCAGAGGGAGAATCCAAAAAAGGCCGCACGTTTATCGTCATTCACAAACTGAAATAAAACAAAAAAAGACTCATTCTTTTCGGAATGAGTCTTTTTATTTGCGTATTGGTTTACAGGGCAGCCTTGGCCTTTTCCACCAGAGCCGCAAACGCTTCCTTGTCGTGCACAGCCAGTTCGCTGAGCATCTTGCGGTTGAGCTCCACGCCGGCCTTCTTCAAACCGTTCATGAAGGTGGAATAGTTCATGCCGTTAACACGGGCTTGGGCAGAGATACGGGTGATCCACAGAGCGCGGAACTCTCTCTTCTTTTGCTTACGGCCGATGTAGGCGTAGTCCATGGATTTCATAACGGCCTGCTTGGCCATCTTAAAATGCTTGCTCTTTGCGCCCCAATAGCCTTTAGCCAGCTTCAGGGTCTTTCTTCTTCTTTGACGCGTAGTCACAGCGCCTTTAATCCTTGCCATCTTGTTTTCCTCCGTTTCGTTGCCGCATTAAGCGTAGGGCATGAGCTTCTTGATCGCCTCGACATTGGTCTTGTCGGCATAGGCGCCCTTGCGCAGATTTCTCTTGCGCTTCGTGCTCTTCTTGTTCAGAATGTGGGACTTGTAGGCGTGAAAGCGCTTGACCTTACCGTTTTTGGTCATGGAGAAACGCTTGGATGCGCCGCTGTGCGTTTTCAGTTTGGGCATGGGGAATGGCTCCTTTCAATTGTTTTGTACGGCATTGCCTTATTTAACAGCAGGTTTTACCGACAGGAACATGGTCATATTGCGGCCTTCCAGCTTGGCGGGCTTGTCCACCACAGCCACGTCGGAAAGCATTTCCGCAAATTTGTCAAGCACTTCTCGACCGATATCGGTATGTGCCATTTCGCGACCGCGGAAGCGGACAACGACCTTCACCCTGTCGCCGCCTTGAATAAAACGGCGGGCATGGTTGGCCTTGGTGGTAAAATCGTGCATTTCAATGCGGCAGGAAAGCTGAACTTCCTTCACATCCACCACGGTCTGCTTCTTTTTAGCCTCTTTTTCCTTCTTAGCTCGTTCAAAACGGTACTTCCCGTAGTCCATAATACGGCACACGGGGGGTTCCGAATGGGGGGCGATCATGACCAGATCCAGCCCTTGAGCTTCGGCACGGACCAACGCATCCTTGGGCTTCATAATGCCAAGCTGCGCGCCGTCCGCGTCGATCACGCGGATCTCCTTTTCCCGGATCTCCTCGTTGATCAACAATTCCTTGCTGTCTTTTGTGCTAATGCCGAACACCTCCAGTTGTTTTTCACACAAAAAAAGTGCGCGAAACACTGTTCCCGCACACACAAAATACCCCTGCATAGGGTGGTTTGAAGTGTATTGACCGACGCGAGCGCCATTGCCCGGCGGTGAGAACAGATGAACCGTCTTCTTCTTTGTGCCAAGATTATAGCATTCTTTTTGCTTTCTGTCAAGGGTTTTTTCAAAAAAAATGCACGTTTTTACGCCCCGTTTTTTCAAAAAATTACCTATACAAAAAACCGCGTTTGTGTTATAATAAAAAAGACGTTTTTTCTGTATCATAACTAAGAAAACGGAGTTGATAAACATCCATGAAACACAGTCGTTTGGTTTGCACGGTACTTGCCTGCCTGCTGGCCACCGCTTGTCTCAGCGGTTGCTCCAATGGCAGGGGAGGAACAGTCCCCGCAGATTTTAAAGAGCCTTCTGCCGATAACACCCACCTTTTTGGTGAAAGTGGCCTGCTGGCCGTGGCCAACGGGGAAGGGAAAGTCGGTTTTATCCGCGCGGACGGATCCGTGGCATTGAATTTCACCTTTGAAGGTACAGGAATTTTCCGCGAAGGACTTTGCCCCGTGCTGAAGGACGGCAAATGGGGCTATATCAACACCCTGGGGGAGCTGTGCATCCCCTACCTCTTCGACGAAGCCGATCTTTTTGACAACGGTCTGGCCCGAGTGTTTCAAAACGGCAAGTTGGGCTTTGTGGATACCCAAGGCAAATGGGTCATCCAGCCCCAGTACGAAAACTTGGGGTATTTCGTCAACGGCTCTGCCGTTGCGGTCAAGGAAGGCAAATACGGCCTCATCGACAGGGAAAACAACACCGTCCTTCCTTTTAAGTACGATCTCATCCAATATGCGGGGGGCGGCGCCTACGTGATTGTTGAAGGATCTGTATACCGCCTGTTTACCGCCGCACGCAAGCTGCTTTCCACCCGCTACGAGGAGCTGAGTGCTTACGTGAACGGCGGCATCGTATTTCGCAAAAACGGCAAATACGGCATGATGGACAATTTGGGCAATCTTTTGTTCAAGACCACCTTTGACGATATGGACGTCATCCGCGAAGACGGCTATATCTCCGTGTACCGAAACGGGAAATGGGGCATCGCCGACCGCCGAGGCAACATCGTGGTGGAGCCCCGCTTCCAGCGCTATTGCTATTTTAATGAAGGCCTGGCGGCAGTTGCCCTAAATGGAAAAATGGGCTATGTCAACGAGCGCGACGAAATCGTCATTGCCCCCGTTTACGATGGCGCAGTCATGTTCAGCGAAGGCCTGGCGGCGGTGAAGGTGGGCGAAAAATGGGGCTATATCGACACGGCGGGCAACCTCGTCATCCAGCCCGGTTTCGACTATGCCTACGCCTTCTTTAACGGCCTGGCTATGGTCGGCACCTCCCAAGGCTACGGCTTTATCGACACGAAGGGAAATTACGTGGTAGAGCCCGTTTACAGCTTTGTGACCTCCTTCCGAAAGCCCTACACTACAGTGCGCACCAAGGATAATTCCCATTATTTGATGAACACCCGGGGCGAGCTGGTATTCGGCAAGGAATATTATACCTACTCCATCAATTACGAGGATTTTATCATCATCTCCAAGGCGGTAGACGGCGTCATGCTGTACGGCCTGGCCAAGCCCGACGGCACCGTAACGGTGGAGCCGCAATACCGCCTTTTAGGCCTTCCGGGCTTCAATTACGCACCGTACCCCACGCAGGAAAACTGAACATCTTCCAAATAATAACAGCATAAACGGCCTGAAAAGGGAAAATCTATGAATGCCCTTTCATGCGAAAGAAAGGTTTGTTTGATTATGGTCACAGTAACTTTTATGGGTGCGGGCAGCACGGTGTTTGCCAAAAACGTATTGGGGGACTGTATCGTTACTCCCGAAATCGAGGATCTGCACATTCACTTGTATGACATTGATCCCATCCGTTTGGAGGACTCTCGACGGATGTTGGAAAACATCAGTCGAAACAGCGGCCGCAAGGATGTTACTATCACCGCTTTTACCGACCGAATGGAAGCCCTGCGCGGGGCCAACTTTGTCGTTAACGCCATTCAGGTAGGCGGCTACGAGCCCTGCACCGTCACAGATTTTGAGATCCCCAAAAAATACGGTCTGCGCCAGACCATTGCAGATACGCTGGGCATCGGCGGCATTTTCCGCGCCATGCGCACCGTCCCCGTGCTGGAAAGCTTTGCCGCGGACATGCAGCAGGTATGTCCCGACGCTCTTTTTATCAACTACACCAATCCCATGGCCATGCTGTCCGGTTATATGCAGCGTTTCACCCCCATCCGCACAGTGGGGCTTTGCCACAGCGTACAGTCTTGCGCCTCGACCCTGCTGAAAGAAGTGGGGCTGGAGGAACACGTGGACACCTGTAAATGGGAGATCGCCGGTATCAACCACCAAGCCTGGTTGCTGAAGATCACCGACGCCCAAGGCAACGACCTGTATCCCGAGATCAAGCATCGCAGTCTGAACCCCACCCCCGACTACCATTTTGAAACAGATCAGGTGCGCCACGACATCATGCACCGCTTCGGCTATTATACCACCGAATCCTCCGAGCATGCGTCCGAATATCTGCCCTGGTATATCAAAAGCCGTTATCCCGAACTAATCGAGCGCTACAACATTCCTTTGGACGAATACCCCCGCCGCTGTGTATCTCAAATTGAAAGCTGGGCCAAGACCCGCGAGCAGGTGGTGGAAAACCAAGTGCTCGCCCACACAAAGAGCCACGAATTTGCCGCCTATATCATTAAATCTATGCTGCTTAACGAGCCCTACCGCATTCACGGCAACGTGCTCAACCGCGGGTTGATCACCAACCTGCCCCGCAACGCCTGCGTGGAGGTGCCCTGCCTGGTGGACCGAAACGGCATCTCTCCCTGTGTAGTGGGCGACCTGCCGGAGCAGTGCGCCGCCATCAACCGCACCAATATCAACGTTCAACTGTTGGCCCAAGAGGGCATTCACACCCGCAAAAAAGAGTATATTTACATGGCCGCAATGATGGATCCCCATACCGGATCCGAACTTTCGGCCGACGATATCCGGAATCTGTGCGACGATTTGTTTGAAGCGCACGCCGATTGGCTGCCGGAATATCGGTAATCTTTCTTTTTACAAGGAGATCCCCTATTCATGAAAACTCTTTTAGCCCTGTTGCTGACCGCCGTGCTGCTTTTTTCCATGGTCGCCTGCACGCCCGAGCGCAACGAGGGTACGGTGCCCAACACCG
>JAFWAE010000025.1 GCA_017507855.1 Clostridia bacterium | reverse complement strand
TTTTTATTTTTTTTCTTTATAGGCAGTTAAAATACGCAGAATCACGGGGCTGAGGAACATGTTTGTCAGCAGTTCGGCAATAAAATTGCCACCGGCCATTCCTACGAACAGATAGGCCCAAATGCTTCCCGTATAACTGTTTAACTGGGCCAATTGGGCGACGCCCTCCATAAAGAACAAAGAACATCCTGCCAAGAAAACACCCGTGTTTACCAGCGGGCAAGCCACGGCCGCCGCGATCACAGCCAGATACAGGTTTTTCTTTTTCAGTAAGTTAAACAAAGCTCCGGCTGCAAGTCCGGCCGTAATTCCCTTTAAAAATACCAACACTACCGTAGCAGGTGCGTTGATAGCCAAAAAGAACGCTGCATCACCGCTTAAAAGCACGATCAATCCAAACACAAAGCCCAACCAAGCGCCGGCCCCTGCACCGTAAAGAGCGGCGCCCACCACGATGGGGATTAACACCAGTGAAACGGAAAACGGGCCAAGATGAATAAAGCTTCCCAAAAACTGCAAGATCACCACAATGGCTGTCATTAAAGACAGTCCTGCCATTTTCTTCGTACTCATTCTTTGCTGATTCATAAAATACCATTCCTCATAAAATTTAAAGATTCTTTGAAAAAATTCCGTTTTCCACCCCAAAGGAACAAACCCTTGCCGAATCTACGGCGCGATCATCGCAGCAGGTGATCAAGACCTGTCTACCACACAGTTTTTCCAAAATAAAACTGCGTCGCGTTTCATCCAGTTCGCTCATAACGTCATCCAACAGATATACGGGTGATTCTCCGATTTTCCGTCCTGCCAGATCTCCCTCTGCCAACTTTAGGGACAAAACGGCAGAGCGCTGCTGCCCCTGAGAGGCATAAAGCTTGGCTGCCCGTCCGTTTAGACGCACATCCAGCTCGTCCCGATGGGGACCCGCCGGCGTAATACCGAAGCGAACCTGCTCCTCAAGCTTTTGCTTCAGCCTTTTTTCTAAAACGGAAGCAATGTCTTCCTCTTCCCCTACGTTTTCACAAACGGAAACGTATCGAAGAGTCAGTTCTTCCTTTTGTGAGGAAAGCTGACGGTGGATCTCGCAGGCCTGCTGCTGCAGGTCTTTAATATAACGGCTGCGTATTTCCATGACCTTAGCCCCGCATTGTGCCAGCCGAAGATCCCAAACTTCCAGCAGCCCCTTTAATTTTTGTAAATTTCCTCCGTACAACTTCAACGCCGCATTTCTTTGCCTTAAAATACGGTTATATTCCGTCAGCAGGGTCAAATAGCGGGAAGAAAGCTGACATAAGGCCAGATCCAAAAAACGGCGCCGCCCTGCAGGCCCTTCCGTAATCAGCTGCAAATGAACGGGCGAAAAAAGCACCGCACAGAAATTGCCCACCATTTGAGACATTTTTTCCAAAGGAGCTCCGTTTAAGGTCAATTCCTTTTTTTTCTCCTTAAAAAACTCCATTTTGGCCGTTTGGCTTCTCTCAAAGGCCTTAAAGGAAAGAATAGCCGAAGCCTTTTCCTCTCCAAAACGGATAAAATCCGTTTCCTTAACGGCTCTAAAACTCTTCAATGCCGAAAAAAGCCAGATCGCCTCAATAAAATTCGTTTTTCCCTGGGCATTTTTTCCTAAAAATACGTTGATGTGCGGATCCAGTTGAACGTCGGCATAAGAAATGTTTCGAAAATTTTCCAATTGAAGCCTTTCAACTACCATGAATTATACGATCTCCAATTTCGTCCCCTGAAAAGAGACCGTATCTCCGCTGCGGATTTTTTTGCCGCGGGCCGTCTCCGTTTGTCCGTTTACGGAAGCCTGGCCGGCCAGAATCGCCTGCTTAGCTTGCCCGCCCGTTTCCACCAGACCCGCATATTTCAGCAGGGCTTCCAATTTGATATATTCCGTGTGAATTTGGATTTTCATGAAAAAAGCTCCATTTTAAATTACAAGACGTAATTTTTATTTTTAAAAATTTCAAATAAGAATATTACAGGCGTACGGGCACGATCAAAAACAGGAATGCATTTCCTTCATTGGGCTTTACTACCATGGGAAGCAGTGCGGAATTCAATTCAATGCGAATTTCTTCATCCTGGCAAACTCTCAGCATATCCAGCAAAAAGCGGCTGTTAAATCCCATAACCAAGGATCCGCCGGAGGACTGTACCTTGATCACGTCCTGCCCATTTCCCAACACGGTGTTGCAGGATACGTTGATTTCGTCTCCCTCCAAGCCCAGCTTAATGTGGCTCTTTACCCGGTCGGAGATCATCAGGGAAGCGCGATCCACCGCGTCAAACAACTCTCTGGTCCTGGCCTTGACGGTAATACGGCATTCCTTGGGAATGGAATTGCGATAATTCCAAAATTCACCTTCCAGCAAACGGGAGACCATCATGATCTGATCAAAAGCGAAGGTAATATGGCGCTTGGAAAGAGTTACGACCACGTTTCTGTCGCTGTCGTCCAACATTTTCAAAATTTCAGCCAAAGTACGGCCCTGCACCACGAAACTGCAATTCTCAATTTCTGCGGAAAGATCCTCTCTGGCTACAGCCAGGCGGAATCCGTCGCAGGAAACCACGGTCAGCTCTCCGTTTTCCACTTCAAACAAACTACCCGTTTGAATGGGGCGCACGTCAGAGGTCGCCACGGCATACAGGGTTTGGGAGATCAGCTTTTTCAGCTTTTGCCGCTGGATCTCAAAGCTTCTCTCGGAAGAAAATTTGGGAATTTCGGGAAATTCCTCCATGGGCATGCCGATCAAAGAAAATTCGGAAAGCCCACAACGGATGGTTACGTTGTACTTGTCATCACAAACCACAGAGACAATACCGTCGGGCAGCTTGCGCAAAATTTCACTGAACAGCTTGGCGTTTACGATCACACCGCCTTGTTCGGAGATCATGGCTTCTGTCTTGCATTCAATTCCCATTTCCAGATCAAAACCGGAAATAGTCAGGACCTCTTTGGCATCCAGCAGGATACCCTCCAAAGCGGCGTTGGGATTTTTGACGGAAACGGCACGGCTTGCATTGGCAATGGCTTCAAAAAGAACGGCTCGATCGCTGGTAAATTTCATATGAGATCTCTCCTGTCCAAAAAGCTTTTATATTTTATTTATTTTAATAAAACCAGAAAAAGAAGGAATAGGGGCTGTGAATTCTGTGAAAACCTTAAAAAACGGCATTACGACGGGGTTTTCTTTGTTGAAAAAAAGAAAATAACCTTTGTTCACAAAATGTGTATAAAAAAATGCAAAAAGGGAAAACTGAAAAGATCACGATTTTATCCACAAAGTTATTCCATTATGTGGATAATTACAGGTGGATAACTTGAAAACCTCCTGCCTTAAGAAGGCGGTTTCGAACGGCCCTGAACCGGTCCTCGTCAGGGGGAAGAAGGGCGTAAGCAACCGTAGCTTGCCGCTCGTCCAGCTTCCGCAAAGAGGCAAAAAGAGCCTGCTCTTGGGAAAGGGGATCTTGATGGCTGCCGGAAAGGATCAGGGAGTAAGCTTTAAAAAGATCCCGATCCTCTTGCTGGCAAAGCAAATAACTGTCCTTGCTGATCTGATTGGCCATAAGCCATTCCAACGCCTTTTCGGGGGACCCATCCAAAAGGGTCAGCGGACATTTTGGGGCATAATGGCGGTATTTCATTCCCGGAGCCTCCGCTTTTTCGTGCTCCTGCAGGGAACGAAGTAGAGCGGGGGAGATCTCAATAGGACCGATTACGTCTTCAATTTGCGAAACGGTAATATCTCCCGGGCGAAGAAGCTTGGGAACGGGCCCTGCCAAAGAGAGCACCGTGGATTCCACTCCGATGCTGCAGGGACCTCCGTCCAAGATAGCTTCCACCTTGCCGTCCAGATCCTCAAGAACGTGCTGAACGGCTGTGGGGGAGGGACGGCCCGAAGCGTTGGCCGAAGGGGCCGCCACGGGAACTCCCGCCAAAGATAAGAGCTTGTGAGCCACCGGGTCGGAAGGGACGCGGAAAGCCACTGTGGGCAATCCCGCAGTTACGACGGCGTCAAACCGGTCTTTTTGAGGCAGAATCAAGGTAAAAGGACCCGGCATAAAGGTCTGGCAAAGCAGTTCGGCCTTTTGAGAAAATTCCGCACAAAGGGCGGGAATTTGAGAAGAATCTGCCAAATGAACGATCAGGGGATTGTCGGAAGGACGGCCCTTGGCTTCAAAAATGCGCCGTACGGAATGGGGTAAAAGGGCGTTGGCTCCCAGGCCGTACACCGTTTCCGTGGGAAAGGCACAAAGAGCACCGTCCCGCAAAAGCTTTGCACAAGCCTCCAGACTTCCTTCCTCCTCGGCGCGATACAAGCGGGTGATCATGCCTGCTCGCTTCCTTTCAGCTTTTCGGCCTGCTCAGCGGTCACCAAAGCGTCCACCAGCTCGTCAATATCGCCGTCCAAAATGGCGTTAAGGCGGTACAGGGTCAGCCCGATGCGGTGGTCCGTCACACGGCCCTGGGGAAAGTTATAGGTGCGAATACGCTCCGAACGGTCGCCGGAGCCTACCATACTGCGTCTTTTGTCTGCAATTTCGGCGTTTTGATCCGCCAGTTTTTTCTCATATAAACGGGAACGGAGGATCTTCAGCGCTTTTTCCTTATTTTTTCCTTGACTGCGCTCATCCTGACAGTCCACCGTAAGCCCTGTGGGAATGTGGATCACACGGATGGCGGATTCGGTCTTGTTGACGTGTTGTCCGCCGGCTCCGGCCGAGCGGTGGGTCTCAATAAGCAGATCGCTGTCCAGCAGCTCTACGTCCACGTCTTCAGCCTCGGGCAAAACGGCTACGGTCACGGCAGAGGTGTGAATTCGCCCACCGGCCTCCGTATCGGGAACGCGTTGTACGCGGTGCACGCCGCTTTCAAATTTCAGGCGGGAAAAGGCACCCTGTCCCTCAATGGTGAAGACCACTTCCTTCCAGCCACCCAGTTCCGTCTGGTTTCCGCTGGAAATTTCCGTCTGCCAACCCTTGGAGTCAGCGTACATTTGGTACATTCGAAGCAGGGAACCGGCAAAAAGGGCTGCTTCCTCGCCACCTGTCCCTCCTCGGATCTCCATGACCACGTTTCGCTCGTCGTTGGGATCGCGGGGGAGAAGCAAAATTTTGATCTGCTCGGTCAGCTCGGCGATCAAACGCTTGGCCTGCAGGAATTCCTCTTGGGCCAATTCCTTGAATTCGGGGTCGGAAAGCAGACTTTCCGCAGATTCCTCTTGCTCCTTGGCGGCTTTTAATTGCCGAAAAGCCTCCACAACGGGAGAAAGTTGCTTGTATTCCTTCATCAATGCCTTATAACGGGCCTGGTCACTGACCACAGCTCCGTCCGAAAGCTGAAGGGAGATCTGTTCATACCGCTCTTCCACAGCGGCCAATTTGTCTAACATAGGGCCTCCCAAAATATTATTCCCGTGTAATCTGCTTGATGCGCGGCTCCAGCTTTCCGCGGGGGACCATGACCTCGCGGGCACAGCCACAACAGCGGATCTTAATATCTGCCCCCGTACGCAGTACGCTGAAGCGGTGACTGCCGCAGGGATGGGGCTTTTTCAGCTCCAGCAGGTCGTTTACACGAATTTCCATAAAAGATCAGTAAAGGCGCTCAAACAGCGCGGGAAAAGCAAAGCAGGAGATCACGCCCACAATGGCAAAGATGACCACACAAAGGACGAACATACCCACCGACATGGAGGAACGGCCGTATACGGCCAAGACCTTTTCCCGGTTTTGAGGGGGGATAAACCAACGCCCTTCTTCGCAAAAAATGAGGGAAGAAAGGGTCTTTCCCTTCAAAAGACGGGAGGTAAAGCTTTTTTCCTCAATGCCAAAGCAGGAAAATTCACAGCCGGTCTCCGGACTTTCCGCTTCGTTGTCCAGCAAAATGCGCACGATGCGGCCGGCGGTCCTCTTGACGGTGTACATGGCGATCATACCGGCAATAAAACCGATAAATACGGCAGCAATCAGAAATTTAGGGTCCATATTTCTTTCCTTTCTGACAGATCCTCTCAGCGGATCACGTCGCAACCCATGTAGGGGCGCAGGACCTCGGGCACCACGATGCTGCCGTCAGCCTGCTGGTAGTTTTCCAAAATGGCGGCCACCGTGCGGCCCACAGCCACACCGGAGCCGTTAAGGGTGTGTACCAGCTGGGGCTTGTCCTTGGGGGTGGCTTTAAAGCGAATATTGGCGCGGCGGGCCTGGAAATCTTCAAAATCAGAGCAGGAAGAAATTTCTACATATCTATTATAGGAAGGCATCCACACCTCAATGTCGTACGTCATGGCAGAGGAGAAGCCCAGATCGCCCGTGCAAAGGCGTACCACGCGGTAAGGCAGACCCAGCAACTGCAGTACGTGCTCGGCATCCGCCGTCAGCTTTTCCAGCTCGTCGTAGGACGTTTCGGGAGAGCAGAATTTGACCAGCTCCACCTTGTTGAATTGGTGCTGGCGGATCAGACCGCGGGTGTCGCGCCCGGCACTGCCGGCTTCGGCGCGGAAGCAGGCGGAATAGGCACAAAAGCAGATGGGAAGGTCTTTTCCGTCCAAAATGGAATCGCGGTAATAGTTGGTTACGGGGACTTCGGCCGTGGGGATGAGAAAATAGTCCGTGTTGGCCACCTTAAAGGCGTCCTCCTCAAACTTGGGCAATTGGCCGGTTCCCTGCATGGAAGCGCGGTTGACCATGTAAGGGGGCAGGACCTCCGTATACCCGCGGGAGGAATGGGTGTCCAGGAAAAAGCTGATGATGGCGCGTTCCAAACGGGCGCCGGCGGCGCGGTAAAAATGGAAACGGGCACCGGTCACCTTTGCCGCAGTCTCGGGGTCCAGGATCCCCAGGTTTTTGCCCAGTTCCCAGTGGGGCAGGGGCTCAAAATCAAAGGCTATGGGTTCTCCCCAGGTGCGGAGCACGGGGTTGTCTGCATCGGAGTCTCCCTGAGGAACCAGGGCGTTGGGCATGTTGGGCAGGGAAAGCAGAATCTGCTCGATCTGCGCATCCAAGGCGGCTACGGCGTCGTTGGCGGCCTTGATCTTGTCTGCGATCTCTTTCATTTGAGCCAGTACGGGGGCGGGATCCTCGCCCTTTTGCTTCATGGCGCCGATCTGCTTGGAAACGGTGTTTTGATAGGCTTTTTGTTGCTCGGATTCAAAAATCAGCTCGCGGCGCTGCTTGTCCAGCTCCAAAAGGGCCTGTACGTCCACCTCTTTACGGCGGGAGGCCATGGCTTTTTCAAAGGCTTGAGGATCTGCCTTGATGCGTTTAAGGTCTAACATGTGCAAAAACTTCCTTTCTGATGGTAAACGGGAATCAAAAACGGTCAGCGCAGGCGGGAAAGGGCTTGGGTCAGCTGCTCCAGATCCTCGTTGCCGTAGTATTCGATCTCAATGCGGCCCTTCTTTTGGTTGCCCGAGATCTTTACGCCTCGGTTCAAAATGGCCTCTAAACGGGAGGAAAGGGCCTTATAATAGTCCACGTTGGTGTCGATGACAGGGTCTTTTTTTGTTTTTTGTTGCTTTAGCAACCCTTCCAGCTCGCGGACGGACAGCGTGTGCTCCACGGTTTGGGCGGCCAACCTGTCGATCTGCTCCGCGTCGGAAAGCCCCAGCAAGACCTTGGCGTGACCCACGGAAAGGGCTCCGCTACGCAGAAAGTCCAAGGTTTTTCGAGGTAAGGCCAGCAAACGCAGGGCGTTGGTGACGGAGGAACGGCTTTTGCCTACGCGGGTGGCGGCCTGCTCCTGGGTCAGACCAAAGGTGCCGATCAGCTGGGCAAAGCCCTCGGCCTCTTCAATGGGGTTCAGATCCCGGCGTTGCAGGTTTTCGATCAAAGAGATCTCTGCGGCGCTGGTCTCGTCGGTGTCTTTGATGATCACGGGGATCTCGGTCAGCTCGGCCATACGGGCGGCGCGCCAGCGGCGCTCTCCCGCAATGATCTGAAAGCCGCCCCCTTGTACGGGGCGCACCAGCAGGGGGGTCAAAATACCGTGCTGGCGGATGGAATCTGCCAGTTCCTCCAGTGCCTCGCGGTCAAATTGCTTGCGGGCTTGGGAGGGGTTGGGCTCTACCAGGGAAAGGCTGACGGTGGAGATCCGCTCGCCGCCTACCTCAGCAACGTTATCGGCAAAAAGGGCATCCAGCCCTTTTCCAAGGCCTTTTTGCTGTGCCATAAGGGAAAAAGCTCCTTTCAACGGGAAGATTTCAGGAATTCGAGTGCTTTTTGATCAGCTCGTCGGCCAGGTCTAGGTAGGCGGTACTGCCTTTGGACCAAGTGTCAAAGTAGATCATGGCTTTGCCGAAGCTGGGCGCCTCGGAAAAGCGGACCGTGCGAGGAATGACGGTGGAAAATACCTTGCCGGGGAAAAACTTCTTTACCTCTGCCGCCACCTGCAGGGTCAGGTTCAAGCGCCCGTCAAACATGGTCAACAGCAGACCTTCCAGCTCCAGGGCGGGGTTGTACATCTTTTTGACCGTGCGCATGGTCTGCGTCAGTTGGGAAAGGCCTTCCAGGGCAAAATACTCGCATTGCAGGGGGATCAGCACGCTGTGGGCCGCGCAAAGGCAGTTGAGGGTCAGCAGGCCCAGGGAAGGGGGACAGTCTAAAATAATGTAGTCGTATTCTTCCTCCAAGGGAAGCAGTGCCTGGCGGAGCTTGCGCTCCCGTTGGGCCATTTCAGCCAGCTCCAGCTCTGCGCCCACCAGGGAAATGTTGGCGGGGAGGAGGGAAAGCTTTCTGGCAGAGGTGGAAAGCACGGCATCGGCAGTTTTGCAACGGCCGATCAGGGCTTCGTAAGAGGACATTTTGATCTGCCGTTTACCGATGCCCAGGGCCACGGTGGCGTTTCCCTGAGGATCCAGGTCGCACAGAAGCACTTTTTTGTCGCGAAAGCCCAGGCAGGCGGCCAAATTGACGGCGGTGGTAGTTTTGCCGACGCCGCCCTTTTGGTTGGCAACGGCTATGATCTTGGCTTGGGGCAAAAGAACCCCTCCTTATTTATATACTGCGTTTCGATGGGTTGCCGCATAACGGAAAATATCGCCGTTTCTCATTATACCACAGTTAGGGTAAAAATACAAGGTTTTTATGCAGATTTTCCGTTGCCCAATGTTCCACGTGGAACATTTTTCGCTTTTTACAAAAAAGATTTGCCAAAAAAATGTTCTTTTTCAATGAAAAAAGCCCCCCGAAGACCTCTTCGGGGGCTTTTGTGACAAGAAACGGGAAATTACAACAATTCTTCAAAGGAGGAGATGTAGTCGGGAGAGACAGCCGCCATTTGAGCGTGAGTATAGTCGGAATGATCATCAAACACCCCGCGGATACAGAATCCTGCTTGCTCGGCGGCCTTCAGGGCCAAAAGATTATCGTCGAAAAAGCGGATGTCCCGGGGCTTACAGCCCAGACGGTCGGCTAATTGCAAATAAATGTTCACGTCCCCTTTGGGAAGACCGAAGTCATCGCAGGAAAACACCTGCTCAAACAGGTCGGTCAGGCCGTTGTTGGCCATGCAGGCCTCGATGGCTACGTGGGGACTGGCCGAAAGGATAAACAGACGGTTTCCCTCGCCCTTTATCTTTTGCAAAGCCTCCCGCACGAAGGGCTTGGTGTAAATGTGATGGGCGTATTCGTCCATTAAAGACTGCCCCAAACGGGCGGCCAGTTCCTCGCAGGTGCCTTTTGCGCCCGCTTGCACGAAATATTCGGCGGTTTGAGAAAAGCTGAGAGGAGTCAGGACCGTCATAATATCCGGGGGATAGGAGATCCCGTTTTCCTCGAAAATGCGCAGGGTGGCCCGTGTATAATTGGCAACGGAGTCTACCAACGTGCCATCAAAATCAAAAACGTAAAGCGGTTTCATAAAAACGTCCTTTTTGTTGGAAGATCAAACGTCCATGATGACGGGAAGGATCATGGGACGGCGTTTGGTTTGGGAGAAGATATACTTAGCCAGGGCATCCTTGACGCGCAGTTTGACTGCTGCGCGGTCGCAACGGCGGTCATCCAGGGCTTCCTCCAAGGTGCGCTTGGCCAACTCCTTGGTGCGGTCCATGAGATCCTCGTTTTCCCGCACGTACACAAACCCGCGGGAGATGATGTCGGGCCCGGCAACCAACAGGCGGTTTTCCTCGTCGATAGAGGCTACGACCAGGATCAGGCCGTCCTGAGAAAGAAGCTTGCGGTCCCGCAGTACGATATTGCCTACGTCGCCCACGCCCAGCCCGTCTACCAGGATCTTGCCTGCGGGAACGGTGCCGTTCCATACGGCACGGCCGTTGTCAAATTCCAGTACACGGCCCAGATCGGGCAGGAAGATACGGTCGGCAGACATGCCGCATTCCTGCGCCAGGTCGCAATGACGGCGCAAATGGCGGTATTCACCGTGAATGGGAATAAAATAGGTGGGCTTGACCAGGGCGTGGATCATTTTCAGCTCCTCCTGGCAGGCGTGGCCGGACACGTGGACCTCGGCCACGGAGTCGTACACCACGGTGGCGCCCAGGCGGAAAAGCTCGTTGATCACGCGGCCGACCAGCTTTTCGTTTCCGGGAATGGCGGTAGAAGAAAGGACGACCACGTCGTTGGCGTCGATGGAGATGTTGTTATGATCGGAAAAGGCCATGCGGGAGAGGGCGGACATGGGCTCGCCCTGGCTGCCCGTGGAAATGACCGTAACCTGATGGGGGGGATATTTGCGCACGTCCGCCGCGTCGATGAGGACCCCTTCGGGCACGTGCATATAGCCCAGGCGGATGGCGGCGCCTACGATGGTGGTCATGCTGCGACCCACCACGGCTACCTTACGGTTGGTCTCCACCGCGGCGTTGACGATCTGCTGGACGCGGAAGACGTTGGAGGAGAAGGTGGCGATGATGATGCGTTTGTCGGGGTTGTTGTGGAAGATCCCCTTCAAAGAGGCCCCCACCTTCCGCTCGGAGGGAGAGTAGCCGGGGCGCTCTACGTTGGTGGATTCCATCATCAGGGCCAAAACCCCTTGCCGTCCCAGCTCGCCCAGGCGGGTCAGATCGGTCATTTCTCCTGCAATGGGAGTGCTGTCGATCTTAAAGTCGCTGGAGTGGATGATCAAGCCTTGAGGGGTGGTGATGGCCAAAAACATGGCATCCGCAATGGAGTGGTTGGCGTGGATGAATTCCACGGTAAAGCAACCCAACTGAATGACAGAGCCCGGGTGAACCTCGTGCAGATCCACGCTTTTGAGCATTTTATGCTCTTCAAACTTGTTTTCCAGGATGCCCAGCGTCAGGCGGCCGCCGTATACGGGCACGTGAAGCGTACGCAGAACGTAAGGCAGGGCGCCGATATGGTCCTCATGGCCGTGGGTGAGCACGATACCGCGCACTTTATCGGCATTTTTTTCCAAATAAGAGATATCGGGAATGACCAGGTCGATGCCGGGCATTTCCTCGTCGGGAAAGGCTACGCCGGAATCCACCACGATGATGTCGTTGCCGCATTCGTAGACAAACATGTTTTTGCCGATCTCGCTGACGCCGCCCAAGGGGAAAAAGCGCAGTTTGGGGCCGTTGCTTCGCTTGGAAGCCTTGGCAGGCTTGGGGGCGATGCGCTTGGCAGAGGGGGTGGGAGCAGGGGCAGGGGCAGGGGCAGGGGCGATGGCTGCTTTGGCGCGGCCCTTTTTGCCTTTGGCCTCTTTTTTGGCGGTGGCGGTGGCCGTTTCCTTGGCGGGAAGGATCGCAACGGCAGGCTCTTCCGCCGGAGCTTTGGGCTTGCGACGGGGGCGGTAATAAGCGCGCTTCTTGGGAGCGGGCTTTTCGACGTTTTCGTTTTTCTTGTTTTCTTTCATCTATAAAATACTCATCTTTCTCGCGGTGCGAATCTCAAAAAAATCACAAGAGCAAGAACCCTTTTCTGCACCGCGCAAAAAAAGGGTTTGGAAGCAACACGAAAAAAGGAACCGTGTTCCTTCGTTGGCGAAAAAAGCGGCGTTTGACAAAACAAGACCGCATTCAATTTTGGCCAAGGCTTTGTGTGGAAGCCTTGATGGGCATGGCTCGGAATGAAGCAAGTATAAGGCGAACCTTGCTTCGGAGCCGTGACCCCGCACGCGCACAACTCGGTGATCAAACCTATTATACACGATTTAGAAAAAAATGTCAACACGCATCTGCGAAAGTAGTATATCCTACCCGAAGGGAAAATATGACAAAAGCCCTTTTTCAAAAGAAAAGGGCTTAAAAAGAGACAAAAAACGATTACAAAATGTAATTTACTGCGAGAAGAATTACAGAAAGAAATTAAAAACGGCTTTTGGATGGATTTTCGGTAGCGGGACGGATTTTGTTGAACGCCGGGAATTTCCGAAAATCATGGCCGCAGAGAGACCGTGGCGGCGACTTGAACGGGAGGGACGGTGCCGCAAAGGGGGATAATTTCTTTCCCCTTTTTCAGGGCGTAGTCGAGGGCGATCTTGGTGCCGCTTCTGCGGGCGGCGGGAGCGCGGGAGTTGTCGTAGTAGACGACGCAGTATTTACTGTTGTTTATCATTTCGTAATTGCGTTCCACGTAGGAGGCTCTGCCTGCGCCGTGGAGTTGTGCGGGGTAATAGGTATCGTCGTAGGATTTTAGCAGATAGGCCAGGTAATCGTCGCTAATACACGGAAATTCAGCCCGCACGTAGATCCGTTTTACGCGCGGGTATTTTTCTTTCAGTCGGGTCACCAGCTCCAGGCAAAGGCGGTCAAACCGGGAATTGCTGCCGAACAAAAAGGTGTCCACATTTTCCTGCGTGATCAGTTTTTCAACCGTATCCGTCAATTTGGTTCGCAGTTCGTCCGTTTCGTTAACAGTTCTATGACCCAAAAAGCAACAGGTGTAATTCTCCATTTTCTTTCACTCCAAGTAAATGGTTGCTCATCTATTATACATTATATTTGACTTAAAGTAAATAATCATTTACTTGTTAAAAGTTATAATTTGCTTCGTTTCCCTATAAACTATTAACATAATGGGAGGCGTAATGATGAAAACAGAGTTTGCTGATAAATATATAACTTTAGGCTTGAAAATTGCCTATTACCGAAAGAAAGCCGGTTACACTCAGGAATACTTTGCGGAGCTTATTGATAAGAGTGTAAATTTTATAGGCCAAGTAGAAGGCACCGGCACCGTGCGCGGCGTTTCCCTTGAGACGTTGTTTAAGATCGCACAGGTGTTAAAAATATCCCCTTCCAAGCTGTTGGAGGAAGATTGAGCAACGTCATAACGAAGGCTCTTTGCCGATCATCGGCAGAGAGCTTTTTGTTTTTCGCCGTTGACGCAACCCGAGCTCACTGCCCGAAACGATTTCGCCTCGGTGGGGTACACGGATTCTTGCGTCGGTTGCGAACGTGCTTTTTGAACCGACAAACACGACTTTCGTGAATAGCTCCGGACATTTTGCATACTTAAATCAAGTATACTTTTTGCATTATACCATAAAATCAACTTAAAATATACTTGTATTAAGATTGTTTTGGGGATTTTTTATGAGAAATAAAAATAATAAGCATCTTGGAATTGAAATTGATCCCCAGCTTCATTACAAGCTCCACTATATATCCAAGTATTACGGGCGCTCGGCCAACGGAGAAATCCTGTATTTGATCAGGCAGGAAATAAAAGCTTTTGAACAAAGCGAAGGAGAAATTGAGATCCCCCCGACACCGAAAAACAATTAAGAGCCTTGTTTGGGTGATATACAAAGGCACTTATGGCAAAACTGCCATAAGTGCCTTTGTTGTTGACCAAAGTTCCGCCTTATATTGGGGATAGGAGGCCCTGCCTTTGAGGAAGAGAAGCGGACTTTGCAAAGTTTTTTTGCAGAGACGGAAAAAGAGGGGGTTTTTGGCGGAAGAGAAGGGAAAATATGACAAAAGCCCTTTTCTTTTGAAAAAGGGCTTAAATTGAACCAAAAACAATTACAAATAGTAATAAATATGATAAAAAAATACAGATAAGAATGAAAAATGGTGGTTCAACGCTTGTTTTTTAATACAGCATCCATCAGGTGATGCAGATAGGCAGACAACATTTCGGCAGGCAGATCGCAATGATCTCGTCCCGGAACAGAGTAATAGGTAACGGGAAAACGTTGGCTTAGGATAGCTACAAAAGGATCGGAATGGAGCTTTTTTGACACGGCACAGTCATTCTCGCAATAGAAAATGACATACTCCGCTTTGGGTAAACGGGGAGCCAGATGGAGGGGAGAATAGCGAGCCAGGCATTCGCTTACGCTTCCGTTTTCGTGATAGAAGGCATTGTACAGCGTGCGAGGGAGATCGGGTCGCTCTGTGAAATGGAAGGGAAGGTCGCAAACGGGGCAATTGACCACACAAGCTACGGGAGTCCGCTTGGCAAAGTGCATGTATGTCAGGGCAGATTGACCGCCCATACTACTGCCGGAGGATATGATAGGGAGGTCCTCAGGCAGACCGTAGCGGTGAAAAAGGACATCGACCAATTCGTCGGTAAATGCGACGGCCTGGGCGTTCATCCAGCACCAGGGATCGTTATAGGGAAACAGGTAAAGGATATTTTTTTCGGCCAACTTGCAAGCATCGGGGGGATCCTCATGGATCATAGAGGTGCATCCAAGCCCGAAAAAGGAAATGACGAGGCCTTGAATGGGGCCGCTGCAAAGATGATCGTTGCAATAGGCGAAGTTACGCAGATTTTCACGGGTGATGAGTTTTTCCATACAAAATAGACATCCTTTTTTTTGAGAGAGCAAGGGCTTATTTGGGAGTGACCATGACGGAAACGCCATCGGGAATGACGGTGACGGTGGGGTGTGTGAGGCCCAAAAGCTCTTTGGCTTTGACCAAGGCTTCTTCAAGAGAATGGGCGGGGATCATATGCATGGCTTCAACGGTAGTGTCGGACATATGGGAAACGTAGATGACACGGGCGTGAAGCAGGATGCGCACCAGGATCTGGCTTTGCCATTGGTCGGGAACGGTCTCTTGGCGGGAGCGCGACAGAAAGAGATCGCGCGTTTTGGAGAGATCTTCCTCGTCAGCCAGCTGATGATAAAAATGATCACCTCCGATTCCGTCGTCCGAGGCAGCCAGCATGATGATGACACCGTTCTTTTTTACGGCGGCTTCTGCGGCGGTCATTCCTTTGACTGCCTGATACATATTTTGATCCAGCGGGTAACCGCCGTTGGTGGTGATGACGATATCTGCGGCGGCGGCAGACGCGCCGCAAAGGGAGGAAAGGAAGGACGTGCCCTTTTCGTGGGCCGCTTGAGCATCTCCTGCGGTGGCAAAGATGACCTCCTTTTCACCGTTGAGGACGACGTTGACGATGAAGGCCAAGCGGGCTTTTTCCGCCGCCCAAAGCATATCCTCGTGAATGGGATTGTCCTTCAGCACGCCTGTGCGAGCGCAGGGATGTGCGATGAATTCGGAGCAATGGTTGGCCAGCACGGTGCTTCGGCCCGCTATGCCCGGCAGGACACTTTTTCGTCCGCCGGAGAAGCCTGCAAAGAAATGAGGCTCGATAAAGCCCTCGGCCACCAGCAGATCGGCCTCATAGGCCAGGCGGTTGATCTCGCAACGGCCTCCCGAGGGGAGGATCCCCAGATCTGCCAGCATTTCACGGTCATCGCAGTCATGGATAACGATCTGCTCGTCGCGCACGATCTCCTCGCCGAATTTAGCGACAAGCTCTTCCTTGGTCGTGCCCCGGTGGCAACCCGTGGCAATAAGAAGGGTGATGCGGGCATCGGGATTGCCTTGACGGATGCGGCAGAGCATGGAGGGAATGATGAGCTTGCTGGGGACGGGACGGGTGTGATCGCTGGCAATAATGACGATTTTTTCCTTGCCCTTGGCCAGCTCGGTCAGTGAGGGGGAGCCAACGGGGGAATCCAATGCTTCCTCGATGAGAGCTTGGGGATCTGTATGAGGGCGAAAGTCTTCAATAGAGGAGGTGAGGATCTGTTGGACCTCTCCTTCCCTGAAAAAATGGGGCAGTTTGTTTTTTCCAAAGGGAAATTGGATCTCAGGCATAGCAAGAATCCTCCGTTTTTGAGAATATCTGATGGATCCATTATAGCAAAGAGTGCAAAAAAACACAAGATGAGCGCGCGAATTTTATCTGCAGGCGGTGAATGGAGGATTTTGGCGGAAGAGAAGGGGAAAACGATTGCATTGACGACGAAGTTGTGGTATGATGTTGTGGCAAAGAAGAAAGGAATGGAGAACGATGGGGACAAAGGAGCTACTGGCCCAGGGAATCGGGCTGATCGCCATGGCTATGAACGTGCTGTCTTACCAACAAAAGACCAAGCGCGGGCTGATCGCCTTTCAGCTGGTGGGGGCCACTCTTTTTGCGGTGAATTTTTTGATGCTGGGCGCTTTGGTGGGCGGCATTTTAAATATTTTGGGGGCTGTGCGGGCCGTGGTATACATGAACAGCGAGAGATTCGGCGCCCATCGCCTTGCCTGGGTGCTGGGCTTTTCCGCCTCCTTCGTACTGGTGTACATACTGACCTTTACGGCTTTCGGGACTCCCGTTACCCCTGTAAAACTGGTGGTGGAGCTTTTGCCCGTGGTGGCCATGATCCTCAGCACGGTGGGCTTTCGGCTGAAAGGGGCCAAGGCGGTGCGCATGCTGGGACTGATCGTGTCCCCCTGCTGGCTGGTATACAATCTGATCGCCGGGGCGGTGGGGGCCATCCTTTGCGAGGCCATCAGCCTGGTCTCCATCTTGGTGGGGATCGTCCGCTTTGACCTGCCCACAGGGGCCAAAGGCAAAAAGAGGCTGATCGTCAGCGATCTGGACGGGACTCTTTTGACCCAAGCAACGATCATGAGCGAGGAAAACCGTGGGGCCATTGAGGAAATGAGCCGCCGCGGCGTGCTGTTTTGCATTTCCACCGGCAGGGCGCTGTTTGAGATCCCCGAGGAGATCCGCAAGGATCCCCACATTCCGTATTTGGCCTGTTCCAACGGGGCAGAGGTCTACGACAGCCGCACGGGAGAACGGGTGATCTCCCATTCTCTGACGCCTCAACAGGCCGAGGCGGTATTTCGCGTCATTGACGGGTACGATGCGGCCCAAGTGGTACACGTGGGAGGCTACGCTTATTGCGAGAGCTCCGTGCTGACGGAGGAAAGATTTGACCACTACGGCCTGAACGCTTACTATCGGGAGCTTTTCCTGCGGCTGAAGACCTGTGAGAGTATCCGCAGTCTGGTGCAGGAGGCGGGCGGGGCGGAATCCTTGGCCTTGTTTTTTGCCGACGACGAAGAGGGGAAGGCCTGCAAGGCCGAGCTGGAGACGGTAGACGGCGTGGCGGTCAGCGGTTCCACACCCCACAACGCGGAGGTGTTTTCCGCCGGGGCGGGGAAGGGCGTTTGTCTGCGGGAGCTGGCGGCCCTGCTACGCGTCAGCCGCCGGCAGACGGTGGCGGTAGGGGATCAAATGAACGACACGTCCATGTTTGCGGAGGCGGGGCTGGCCCTTTGTGTGGCCAACGGTTGCGACGAGGCCAAAAAGCTGGCACACGCCGTGATCTGTTCTGCCGACGAGCACGCCGCCAAGTTTATTTTGGAACATTACGTGAAATAAGAAAACAAAAAAACAGCCGCGATTTGCCCGAGTGAGGCGAATGGCGGCTGTTTTATCGTATAAAAGGGAGGGTAAGCCCGAGTGTTGACGGGCTCGGGGCCGTTGGCCGGCAGGTAGGACTGTGTCGGGGAGCCTCGGGAGGAAAGCGGCGGGACAAATTCCTCATCGCAAAACTCCGGCAGGTTGCAGAAAAGGGTATCTGTGCAAAAGAACAGTATAACGGTGCGTAAGGCATCTATAGATAAATTGAAATTTATCTCTCGATATCTATCAACACCGCTCTGCACGGAGAACCGTCTGTACCCGCTAAATTCAGCGGAGCCGCATTTAAGAAATAGACACCCTCAGACACCTCTGACAAACGAATCCCCTCAAGCAAGATAACATCAGCAGACAATAGTGCAAGATGTACCGCCATTGGTGCGTTTTTCGGTCCGACTGTCTGTGGTTCATTTCCCAGAAGCAAAATATCTGAAGATGCAAATACATTTGCAGCCTCCAATGATACCTCGACCTCTCCTTTTATCAGAATTCTCTTTGCCGCTTCCATATTTTGCTTTTTGGCATTTGCGATTATTTCCGTGGCGTCATTATCGGTAACGACCCCACTATGCTCTGCTACATAAGCCATTCCGATAAATGCATCCATAGAAATCTCGTCCACGGTTTTTCCGCCTTGAATAAAATGACGCGGTGCATCTATATGCGTGCCATTGTGCGCGCACATACTAAATACCGTCAAATTATACAGTTCGCCCTTTTCCATCGACTTGAGTTCTCTTTTTTCCGGCATCGGATCGCCGGGATACACTTGGCTGTTGATAACTTCTTGGGAAATATCGTAGATTTTCATTACTTATTCTCCGTCAAATTCTTATTTATCTAACCGTTCGACTTATTGGAATTTGACGGATTAGATGTCATTAACTATTGCAGTTAAGCTATCAAAGTCCACGAATTCCACTTTCTTATTATATGTTTCAATCATAGCCTTTACCTCTGCAGTTTTTTTCTCTTCTGGC
>JAFWAE010000024.1 GCA_017507855.1 Clostridia bacterium | reverse complement strand
TCTACCAACTGAGCTACAGAGGCAAAGGAAACGAAAATGGCGACCCGGAAGGGGCTCGAACCCTCGACCTCTAGCGTGACAGGCTAGCGTTCTAACCAACTGAACTACCGGGCCACATCTTTGGTGGGAACAACAGGGCTCGAACCTGTGACCCCCTGCTTGTAAGGCAGATGCTCTCCCAGCTGAGCTATGCTCCCAAACAACGTGGTTCCCAACGCGACTGCTTTATTATAGCAGAAGGGCTGAGGAAAGTCAAGCCTTTTTTGAAAAAATTTTACCTTTTTTTCAACGGCCTGTCTCCCTTGCGGAAACCGCGGCACCGCAAGCTCTTTTCAGCTCGCCAAGATAGTATACACGCACAAAAGGAAAAAGTCAAGTGTTTTTGCAAAAGTTTTTTAACTTTTTTTATTTCTTTTATTTTTTAATCTCTTCCATATATTTACGGGCAGCGGCCTCGCTACGGTTGCTGCCGTAGCGGTAGTACACCCGCTCCTTCACGTCGTCGGGCAGGTATTGCTGGGCCACCCAGTTGTTGGGATGGCCGTGGGGATACACGTATCCCTTGCCCCTGCCCAGTTCCTCTGCCCCGCTGTAGTGGGCGTCGCGCAGGGAGGCGGGGGGCACACGTCCCAGGCCGCTTTCAATATCCTGCCAGGCGGCATCCACCGCCGTAATGGCCGAATTGGATTTGGGGGCGGTCGCCAGCAGCAATGTAGCCTCTGCCAGAGGAATACGGGCTTCCGGAAGCCCCAGTTGCACAGCGGCGTCCGTACAGGCCTTCACCACAGGATAGGCCCCCGGATAGGCAAGCCCCACATCCTCCGCCGCAATGACCAGCAGGCGGCGGCACACGGAGATCAGGTCCCCTCCCTGCAAAAGCTTGGCCAAATAAAACACCGAGGCATCGGCATCACTGCCGCGCACGGATTTCTGAAACGCAGAAAGCAGATCGTAATGCACGTCTCCGTCGCGGTCAAAATCCATCAGAGAGGTAACTCCCGCCTCGCGCAGCTGCTCGGGTCGGGTCAAACCGCTGATCAGGCAGAGCTCTACCATATTCAGGGAACGGCGCACGTCCCCCCCACAGCTTTGGGAAATGGCCTGCACCAGCTCCTCGGAGGCTTGGGCTCCCTCCCGTTCAAAGGCGCGGCGCACCACCGCGGCCACTTCTTGCGGCTCCACGGCTTTGAATTCCAGCACCGTACAACGGGAAAGAACGGCTTTATAGATGTAAAAATAGGGGTTTTCCGTGGTGGAAGCAATTAAGGTCACACGGCCGTCCTCAATAAATTCCAGCAAGGACTGCTGTTGCTTCTTATTAAAATACTGGATCTCGTCCAAATAGAGCAGCACGCCGTTTACCCCGTCCAGGGTCCCTGTCAGCTCGGCTACGTCCCGAATATCCGACAAACCTGCCGTAGTGGCGTTCAGCTTGACCAGTTTTTTCCCCGTTTTGCGAGCCAAAATATTGGCCACGGTGGTCTTTCCCGTGCCGCTGGGGCCGTAAAAGATCAAATTGGGCAAGCAAGGAGAATCGTAGATCTTGCGCAAAACGCCGTTTTCCCCCAATAAATGCCGTTGCCCCGCCACCTCTTCCAACGTGGTCGGACGCATGGAATCTGCCAATGGCATATGCGCTCTCCTCCTTACTGTATACTGCGAAGCCCTTTGGGATACTTATTTTTCAAACGCCCGCCCGACACCTTGCCAAAACCTGCCACGTAAGGGCCGGCGCAAACGGCCGCGTAGCCGTCGGGCAGGTCGGTCTTCAGCTCCTCACCGCGGAAAAAGGCCGCCAGCTGTGCCTCTTCCGCCTGCAATACCCGCTGTACGTCTTCCCTTTCCAGGGCCGCAAAAAGCCCGTGGGCAAACTCAAAACGCCCCTTACGGCTTTCCCCGGCGGGCACCCCCGCGCTCAACACGGGAAGCCCTTTCAGATCGGGCAGGTCCGCAGGCAACAAGCTGACCCGTTCCCCCTGCACGCTGACGTCGCCAAAGGGAGGGACGGTAAAGGTTTCGGCCCAGGCACGCTCCAGCTCGGGGCAGGATACCCTGCGCCCCGGGCGGCTCTCCTGCCGCGAAGCCTCCCCTTTTTTGCGGAAGGCGGCCACAAAATGCCCCTCTCCCACGTGGCGGTGGGGATACAGCCTTCTGGAAAGACCGTCCAGCCCCGCCTCGCCCCAAGGCACGCAGATGTGCACCTGCTCCATGTGGGGACAGCGGGCCACAAAGGCCTCGCAAACCTCTTCATTTTCATTGGGGGAAAAGGTACAGGTGGAATACACCAACAGCCCCCCTTCCCGCAACATGGGCACGGCCGTTTCCAAAATTCCCAGCTGGCGCTGGGCGCAGGCCTCCACGTTGGCAGGACTCCAGCAGGTCAGGGCGTCGGGCTCCTTACGGAACATTCCCTCCCCCGAGCAGGGAGCATCTACCAAAATGCGGTCAAAAAAGCCTTCAAAACGGCCCTTCAGCCGCTCCGGATACGCGTTCAGCACCACGGCGTTGCGCACGCCCAGGCGCTCCAAATTGGAGCGCAGGATCCCGCAACGGGAGGTGACGGCCTCGTTGGCTACCAAAAGCCCGCGCCCCCCTAATTTGGCGGCAATACGGGCGCTTTTCCCCCCGGGAGCGGCACAAAGGTCCAGCACCCGTTCCCCCGGCTTGGGGTCCAGCACAGCCACGGCACAGGCGGCAGAAGGCTCCTGCATATAATACAGCCCCAGGCGGTGAAACAAATGCTTTCCCGCCCCTTCCCCGTCCAGCAAAAAGCAATCCTCATCCAAGGGATTGGGGCGCACGGGCAAGGGAAACGACTGTAAAAAGGCCTGCTTTTCCACCTTCAGCGTGTTCAGTTGCAGCCCCTTGGTGGGTGCTTGCTCCAAGCAAGCCAGGTACGCGGGCATATCCTGCCCCAACAAAAGGCGTTGGCGCGCCTCAAATTCTTCAGGCAATGTCATTCTTCGCCCAGCTCCTTAAACCCTTTGCCCCGCACTTGCGAGGCATCGGTAAACACAATAAAGCTTTCTTCATCAATACGGCTGACGATGGTTTGCAGCTCGTGCACCTCATATTTACGGGCGGCGCACAAAAGCACGCCCTTTTGCGTGCCCGTATAGCAGCCTTGCCCCTTCAAATACGTCACGCCGCGGCCTAAATGCTCCATAATGCCGTTGGCCACTTCCTCGGGCTTATCGGTGATGATGACGGTAAATTTTGCATAGTCCAGACCGCCCAGGATCTGGTCGATAAATTTGGAGGAAAGAAACACGGTCACGGCAGAATACAGGGCCGTTTCCACCTCGCCGAAGGCCAAGGCCGCCACGGTCACCACCGCCGCATCCAGGCAAAGAACCAGCGAGCCGGTGCTGAAGGCGCGCAGTTTGGTGCGCAGCAACCATACGCAGATATCGCTTCCTCCGGTGGTATACCCACGGGAAAACACCAGCCCCAGGCCTGCTCCCACACAGGCCCCGCCCAATAGGCAGGCCAACAGGGGATCGTCGGTCATGGCAGGCAAAAAAGCCCCCGCTTCCAACAGCAGTGAATACACCGCCACACCAAAAACGGTCTTCGCCAAAAAGCGAAGGCCGAAGCGGCGGATGGCCAGCCAAATGAGGGGCAGGTTGATCAGCAGATACAGCCCGCCCTTGGGAAGCACGGGCAACAAATGGTTGATGCTCACAGCCAGACCTGCGGCTCCGCCCGTGGTGATGCTGTTGGGGGTCAAAAAGCCCTCCACCCCCAGGGCCATGAGGGCACAGCCCAGCACAGTCAGCAGCATATCCTTCCAGGCAAACAGTTTTTCCCCGTTTTTTGTGGACAACACGATTCTTCCTTTCAAAGGTTCAGGCATGCAGGCGGGTAAACAGCTCCACGATACGGTCGGTGCGGCCGCTGAGATACAGCCAGCCGAAAAGCGTTTCCAGCCCCGTGGCTATGCGGTAAGAAGCGGCCTCGGTATGGGCGCGCAGGGTGATCTTGGCGTTGCGCCCACGCTTGAACCAAAGCAGTTCTTCCTCGCTCAGTTCGGCCATTAAGGCCTCTGCATCCCGGCGTTGAGCCTGGGCGCAGACCATGGACACCGTATGGCGGTGCAGATCGTTGGTATTGCCCCCCTGCCGAAGGCCGTACAGCCTGGCCAGCAGCTCGTACACCGCATCGCCGATGTATGCCAGATTGGCGGGAGACACGCCCGCCGCTTCCGTGGGATAAGGGTTGATCATAGATTATTCTTTCCTACAGTTCCTGTTTTATGCCTTACGGCTCCACTTAGCACCGTTGGGCGTATCCTCAATGACGATGCCCATTTCGGTCAATTGGTTGCGGATCTCGTCGGCACGGGCGTAGTTGCGCTCCTTGCGGGCCTGAGCACGCTCGGCCAGCAGTTCCTCGATCTTCTGCGCCTCTTCGTCGTCCTGCTTTTCCACCAGGTCAAAGCCCAACACCTCCAGCAGCTCGTCCAGCAAGGGAAGGGCTTGAGAAGCGAAGGTCGCCCCTCCTGCGGGCAACAGGCGGTTGATCTCGCTGACCAGCTCAAACACGGCAGCAATGGCATCGGCGGTGTTAAAATCGTCGGCCAGAGCGTCGGCAAAGCGCTGGCGGTACACCTGCAGACCTTCTGCACTTCCCCCCCCTGCGGCGGCAGAGGAAATGGCGAAGGCCAAATTGCCACGGCAGTTGCGGATGCGGTTCAACGCCGCCACGGCCTGCTCGATGACCTCGCCGGTGTAGTTGACGGGGCTGCGGTAATGGGAGGCCAGCAGGAAGAAGCGAATGGGCATATAGCCGTATTGCTCGGCCACGTCGCGCACCATAAAGAAGTTGCCCAGGGATTTGGACATTTTACGGCTGTCCACGTTGATGTAGCCGTTATGCATCCAATAACGGGCAAAGGTGCAACCGTTGGCACATTCGGACTGAGCGATCTCGTTTTCGTGATGGGGGAAGGTCAGGTCCTGGCCGCCACAGTGGATATCGATGGTTTTGCCCAGCAGGGCGGTGGACATGGCAGAGCATTCGATATGCCAGCCGGGACGGCCCTTGCCCCAGGGAGAATCCCAGGAGGGCTCGCCGGGCTTCCAGGCCTTCCAAAGGGCAAAATCCTCGGGGTGGCGCTTGACGTCCGTCACGTCAATACGGGCGCCCAGTTCCAGATCCTCCAAGGGCTGGTGGCAAAGCTTGCCGTATTCCGCAAACAGGGAGGGCTGAAAATACACGTCCCCCTCTGCCTCGTAAGCATAGCCCTTGTCGATCAAGGTCTGCACCATGGCAATGATCTCATCCATATGCTGGGTGGCACGGGGATGCACGGTGGCGGGCTTCAGATTCAGCCCCTTGGCATCGATGAAATACTCGTTAATGTAACGCTCGGCGATCTCGGCCACGGTCACGCCTTCCTCGTTGGCGCGCTTGATCATTTTGTCGTCCACATCCGTGAAATTCTGCACGTAGCGCACGTCGTAACCCAGCCAGCTGAAATAGCGGCGCAGGGTGTCAAACACCACGAAGCAACGGGCATTGCCGATGTGGAAGCGGTTGTACACCGTGGGGCCGCAGCAGTAAATGGAAACCTGCCCCTCTTTTACGGGAACAAATTCTTCCTTTTGCAGGGTCAGGCTGTTATAGATCTTCATGAGTAGGTTCCTCCGTCTTCGGTATAATAAATCTGATCTTATGAGGAGAGATCCGGCATTCCATGCGGGTGCCAAGGAAGGTCTCTCCATCATATTGCATGGCAAAGGGCTTGGCGGCCTGCACCACCATACAGCTACCCGTATAGGCCGTACAAAGCTTTTTGATGCTCAGATGCGTGCCCTTCTGATAGCGGCCGATAAATTTCAGGATGCTGAAGCGGCTGAGCTTGTTGACCACCAGGAAGTCCAGCTTGCCGTCGCAGGGATCGGCCGTGGGCACGGGGCAAAAGGAACCGCCGTAATACTGCCCGTTGGCCGCCACGGCCAGGGCGTACTTGTTTTGCATGAACTCGCCCCCGTCTATGCTGATCTCCAGCCGGCTGTTGATACGCCGCAACAAACAAATAAACACGGCAAAATAATAGGACAGGCGGCCGCCCAGCAGGGGCAGTTTCTTCAAGTGGCGGGTCATATGGCAAATGTCGGCGTCAAAGCCCACGGAAAGGTTGTTGATGCAAGTTCTTCCGTTCACCTGGATCAGGTCGCAGAGCACTTCCTGCCCGTTGATCAGGTCCTCCGCGTGCTCGCGCAGGCTTTTGTCGATGCCAAAAGTCTTAATAAAATCGTTTCCGCTGCCGGAGGGCCAACAGCCCACCGCACAGTTGGGATAGGGGCAGGCCCCCTCCGCCACCTCGTTTAAGGTGCCGTCGCCTCCCACAGCGTACAGGCGCATCTCCTCCCCGCAGGAGGCCAGGTTGGCCGCCATATCGCGGGCGTCGCCGGGCTTCCCGGTGACGTAGAGCTCGTAGTCATCCGCCTCAAACAGGGCGTCCAGCTGTTTTTTCAGTTTTTCCGTATAGTCCTTTTTCCCCGCCGCGGGATTGACGATAAAGATCTGTCTCAAAGCTTTCGCTCCCCTTTTGTTGCAATGGTATGCTTGTAGTATTGGTAAATATCCGCCCGAAGCATGCCGTTGTAGACCTTTCGGCGTTTGTCCGCCGGACAAGCAAAATCAGTTTCAAAATCCCGATAGGAGGTCAGCAGATACAGCCGATAATCCTCAAACTGACGGAACACATTGCCAAAATCCGTATACAGGCGCTTGACCTCGCGGGGGTCCATCAGTCGCTCGCCGTAAGGCGGGTTGCACACGAACACCCCCGAGGAGGCTGTTTTGCGGATCTGCCTGACGTCGCTGACAAAGGTGCGTAAGCGAAAATCCACTCCCGCAGCCTTGGCGTTGCAACGGGTCATCTGAATACAGGCAGGATCGATATCGGAAGCGTTGATCATAAATTTTCCGGGGTCCACCTCATCGGCCGCCTCCGTACGGGCATCCTGCCACACAGACGGGGGCACGAAGGCGTAAGCCTCGGCGGCAAAATGCCGCTTCATCCCGGGGGCAATATGCATCATCTGCATGGCGGCCTCGATAGGCAAGGTGCCGCTTCCGCAGAAGGGATCCCAAAACAGATGGTCGGGCACGGGTCGCGCCAGCATGACCATGGCGGCGGCCAAGGTCTCGCGCAAGGGGGCGGCGTTGGTCTGTTGGCGGTAACCCCGCTTATACAGAGGCTGTCCCGACGTATCCAGCATTAGGGAACAGCGATCCTTAAAAATGGTGAACTGCAGCTGCATCAACGCCCCCGTTTCCGGCATTCTGGGCAGACCGTAATGATCTCCCAAACGCACGGCGGCGGCTTTTTTGATGATGGCCTGGCAGTCGGGAATGCTTTTGAGCAAGCTGTTGAGGGACGAGCCCTTCACGGGGAAGGCGTCCTCCCTGCCGATAAAATCCTCCAAAGGCAGAGCACGTACTCCTTCAAACAGCTGATCAAAGGTACGGGCTTCAAATTCTCCCAGCAGGATCAGCACCCGCTCGGCCGTGCGAAGGCCGATATTGCAACGGGCTACGGCCTCCTCATCTCCCGTAAAGATCACACGGCCGTCCTGCACCGTATCGGGCTCGTAGCCAAGGGCGTCGATCTCGTCGGCCAGAAAACGCTCCAGTCCGAACAAGCAGGGACAAACTAACCGAAAACGCATGGCCAAGGACCTCCTCCCCTTTTTGTCGTTCGGTCATTTTAAGCAAAGAGGGTTACGCGCGGGTCAGCTCGTTGCCCTCGGCAGCCATTTCGTACACGGTTTGGGTCA
Organism: Clostridia bacterium; assembly: GCA_017507855.1. Taxonomy (GTDB): domain Bacteria; phylum Bacillota; class Clostridia; order Oscillospirales; family RGIG5554; genus RGIG5554. Next base: position 39,161 of record JAFWAE010000024.1, on the reverse strand, counting down.
GGGATTGCAGCTGGCCCTGCACCTCCTCCAAAGCAGAGGTCAGGGCGGCAATGCGGCCGCTAACGGCGGCGGCGCGGGCCTTGGCCCCCTCCATCACGGCGGCGGCACGCTCGCCCGCTTCGGCAATAAGCGCATCGCTTTGCTTGCGGGCGTTGAGCACGATATCCCCCACTTCGGCGCAGGAAGCGTCGTAACGGGCGGCCTTATCCCGCAAAAGCTCGGCTTCCCCGCGGGCCTGCTGCATACCTTGGCGCAAGCTTTCCAGCTCCACGTTCAGCGTAGCCTCGCGGTGGGCAAACTCCTCCCGCTCGCGCTGAAGCTGCTGCTGCAGCTCTGCCAGCTGGATCTCCAGGCTGCCCAGGCGTTGGTTATGCCCTTCCATTTCCCGGCCGGTATTGGCCAGCAACTCGTTTTCCGCCTGCAAACGGCGGCACTCCTGCAGGGCCTCCTCCTTCTGCGCCTCCAGCGCCGCCTCACGACGGGCACCTTCCTGCTGCAGACGTTGGATCTCCTCGTTCATGCGGACCACGTATTCGTTGACGTCTTCTTTACAAAAGCCCCGCGTACGGGTGCGAAACATTTTTTCTTCTTTCATGGTGAACAGCCCCTTATATATTTCTTTACAGGTTCGTATCTTCAGAGTCAAGGCCACCCATGGCCAGGCGCGTAAGACGCTCCTGCAACTCTGCGGCGGCGTTGTAGCCCATTTTTTTCTGACGGTTGTTCATGGCCGCCACCTCGATGATGATGGCCAGGTTACGGCCGGGGCGCACGGGGATGGTCACGGCAGGAATATGCAGGCCCAACAGCTCGTGGGTCTCGTTATCCATGCCCAACCGTTCGTAGGTCTTGCCCGCCTGCCACTGTTCCATGCGAATGATCAGGTCGATCTTTTCGCTGGCCTTGATGGAGCCCATACCGAAAATACGGCGCACGTCCACGATGCCGATGCCCCGCAGCTCGATATAGTGGCGGATGACCTCGGGAGAGGTGCCCACCAGCGTGCGGTTGGACACGCGCCTCAGCTCTACGGAATCATCCGCAATGAGGCGGTGGCCGCGCTTGATCAACTCCATGGCCGTTTCGCTTTTCCCGATGCCGCTGTCCCCCAGCAACAGGATCCCTTCGCCGTACACCTCCACCAGCACGCCGTGAATGGCGATCATGGGGGCCAGGCGCACGCTCAGCACCGAGATCAGGTCCGCCATGAAGGCCGACGTCTCGCTTTCGGTGGTAAACACGGGAATGTGATATTTTTCCGCGGCAACGCGCATTTCTTCGAATACGGGCAGACCCGTGGTGACCACCATAGCGGGGAATTTGCGGCTGAACAGCTGGTCCAAGCGCTCCATCCGTTCCTCGGCGGTCAGGGCGTTGAGGTAAGAATTTTCAGCCATGCCGCAGATCTGGATGCGCTTGGGTTGAAAATTGCCGAAAAAGCCCGTTAAGGCCAGACCGGGGCGATTGACGTCCTTGATCTCCACCGTGATCTTCTCCCAGCCGTCTGCGGCGCAAACGGGGGTCAGCTGCAAGCCTTCAAACGCCTGCTTCAAGGTTGCTTTCGTGGAAGAATCCTGCATAGGGCAAGCCTCCTTTTTTCCTTTAAAAAGAAATCTGATTGCCGAGATTTATCACATTATACACCATTTCAAGAAAAACATCAAGAAAAAATCAAATTATGCTTGCTTTTTTTAAAATTCTTTGTTATAATGTTGCAAGTTAGAGGTTTGAACTTATCAGCCAACGCTTTTGGAGGTGTTTTTAAAATGGCAAAATGCTGCATTTGCGGGAAGGGCGTTACCTTCGGCGAGAATGTTTCCCACTCTCACAGAAGATCCTGCCGCCCCTTCGGCGCCAACATTCGCAAGGTCCATGCAAAGGTCAACGGCACGCCCAAAACGGTGTATGCCTGCACCCGTTGCCTGCGTTCCGGCAAAGTCGAGCGCGTCTGAGTTTCAGAACAAACAAACGAAAAGCCGTTCCCCATTGGGGAGCGGCTTTCTGTTTTGGTTTTATTGACGCATGAGCATGACGTTGGTCACGCCCTCCACGGCGGCCAGCTCGTCTACCAGCCCGTCGTCAGCCTTGCGCACGCTGACCATCAGCTCGGTCACGCCGTCGTACACGGTCTTGGAGGCCACGGTATAGCGCAGGGAGGCCAACTTTTCCTTCACGGCGGCCTCTGCCCTTTTTTCCATGCGCAGGGAGATGACAGTGGCACTGCCCAGGGGTTTGAAGAGGTTGAGAAGCACCAGCAAAACCACCACCACGGCCGATCCCAGCAGGGCGTACACGTAGAAACCGGCGCCCACCATAATGCCCACGCACACGCTCCAGAACATAAAGACTAGGTCCAAAGAGGATTTGACGGCCGTGCGGTAGCGCACGATGGACAAGGCGCCCACCATGCCCAACGACAGCGTCAGGTTGGAGGTAATGGTGGTAATGATCATGGCGGTCAGCACGGCCATCACACCCACGCTGACGGCAAAGCCCTTGTCGTACACGGCGTTGCGGGCAAAGATGCGGTAGGTAATAAAGATCAGCACGGCCATGACCAAGGCCCAAAGCATGACCACCGCCACCTCGCCGACGGCTTTGTTTTCCATGGCGGGTACGTTGAGGATCCCGTTGCGGATCACGTCTACAAAAGAAACTGCCAATAAACTGTTCATGTTACAAACTCCTTCCGATATGGGGGATCAGATTGCCGTATGTGAAGGCAGGATCTAAAGCCTGCCGACAAAGCAGATACTTGGAATAGGCTGTCTGCTGCAGATGCAGACCGCGGAAAAGGGCCTGTAAGGCCGGGGGCAGCTGCCCGTCAAACTTGACCTCTGCCACCAGCCCCCCGCCCTCCAGCACGGGCATAAAGGGCAGGCGGGCTTCGGTCAACGCGATGGCAGGCGAAGCGGAAACGGCGCTGTCCAGGGTGATGCGCACCCGTGAAAACGGGTACACGTAGGCCTTGCGGTGATAATCCACCGTGACCTTGGGGTGCAGGCCTTGGGTGCGGAAGAGGCGGTACAGCTCCTCCCCCAACGGTCCGCTTTGAGCAAGGAAGGCGTATTGTCCCTGTAAAACATCCCGCGCCTGCTCTTCCCTTAGGGGCAAGGACAGCTTGGAGGACAAGCGCCCCTGCTTTTGCTTTTTCTCAAACCGAATGAAGGAAGGATCGCGGTTATAGAGGCGGATGCGGTACTTGGCTCGTTCAAACATGCCTCCCTCCTTTTCCTCCAGGCCGCTGTCCTGCAGATCGTCGAAATAGATACTGCGGATGTCGTACCCGTCGGAGCCTGCATGGCTATCTGCCTGAAGGGTTCCCTTCAAGCGAGCCTCCAGCAAGGCGGCCTGCTGCGGAGAGATCAGGTATTTGATCTCGTGCCTCCAAACGGGTTGTTGGCTGTTCATGTTAAGCTCACCACCAAACTGTGCAGCTCCTTCTGCTCGTAAATATGGCCCTCGGCCAGGATCAAAAAGTAATGCAAGGGTACGTACAGCTTTCCGTTCACCCTTTCGGCGGCTACAGAGGAGGTCAGCGCGCGGGATCGATAGCTGACCTTACCGTCGCGCATGGTGTAGTCCCGGCGCTCCACGGCGGTGCTGCCCGCGGTAAACGCATAGCCCTGCCCGCGGATGCGGAAATTGCCGCCCGTTTCGTCCTCTTCTACGGTAAAGCCCAACGCCTTGCCCACGCTCGTAAGGGGAACGAGCCATTGCCCGTCACGCACCAACACCCCTTCCTCCAACAGACTTCCGTTGATCAGCAGGCGGTTATACATATAGGGCTGTGCCGTGGCCCCCAGGGTCCCCTTCACGTTGGCGGCGGTGGGGGTGGGAACCTGCAGGTACATCGGCTCCTGCCCGTCGGGATAGCGGCCGTAAGCCTCCCCCTCCGTCATTCGGGGAATGGGCAGGCTGTCCACCACCACGCTGTCGCGGCACAGGTACAGCGTTTCCCCGTCAGCCAGGGAAAAGCCGCAGCTGATGCCCCCGTGGGCTTGAGCGTCCTTGCGGTCGCACCAGACGGTCAGATGCCCCTTGGCGGGCACGTACACCTGACTGCCGAACACGTATTTGAGGGGGTTTTCCCCGTTGTCGGACAGGGAGTAATTGCCCAGATACACGGGTTTTGAGGTGGGGTTGTAAAGCTCGATCCAGTTGCCGTCTCGGCCGTCGGCGTAGATCTCGTTGATGCAAAGAGAAGCGGGGGCGCTTTCGTCGGGCACGAACACAGCCTCCACCGTGGCGTCCTGATCCAGGTACAGAGCCGGCACTTCAGACTTCGCCCCGTTGACCGTCCAATAGGCCAGGCGGTACCCCTTGTCTGCCACGGCGTTAAGGGTGCACAGCACCGGTGTGTAATAGGTGCCCTTCCACTCCGTTTCGTTGCGCAGGGTCAAGGTGTTGAGCTGCACGGATCCTCCCTCCCCTACGGTCACGGTCAGCTCGTAGGGCTTCTGTGCTCCCAGGTGGGTCTTCATTTGGGCATACAGATGGGTCTTGCGGTTGGCGGCGAAATTGCGCATATGCTGGCAGAAGCTGTCCCAGCGCTCCAAGGTCCCCAGCCCGGAGATGCCCAGCATATAGGGCATTTCGGGAGCGATCTCCAGCTGCTTGAAATTGATCACGCTGACCACGTGCTCCTCGGAAAAGACCGTGTTCAGGTAGTCGTAAAAGCGCGTCAGAAACATGGCGCGGAATTTGGGCGTGCGCATGAGCTTGGGGAAAAGGATGTTGGCGTCAAAATCCACGTGGGCCAGCTTGGGACCGTTGACGATCATCCCCAGAAAATCGGAATCGTAGGCATAGTGCATGCCCAAGCCGAATTCCAGGTCGTACAGCATAAAACGGAAGCGCCCGTCGGTATACGAAAGGGGGGCGCCGGGAACGATGTCCGCATTGTAGCGCCAGACCTTATAGTTGTTGGAGGGCCAGTCCAAATTGGCAAAATAGATCTCGGCGGCGTAATACTGGAACAGGTTGTCGAAATCGATCCGATCCTCAAAATAGGCGATCTCTTCCTCCGTCAGCGGGCCGGACGTGCGAGCGATGGCCTGCATGTCGTGCCACATGGGAACGCTGGCGGGGTCGCCCAGATCCAGGGCCTGGCTGATCTCTGCCCCGTCCAGGATGGACACATTGTCGTCGGGCAAGGAATAGGTCTGCTGGATATAGTCGCGGTCATAGGTCTCGTGGATCTGACAGACGGTATAGTACTGCCCGTTAAGGAAAAGCACGGCCGCACGGGTACGGTGGGTGGCCACGTCTCCCAATTGGGAAGCGATACAGGCCATCGTCTCGTCCCGCATACGGGTCTGGTAAAAGTCCCCGCTTCCATAGCGGAAGGACAAAATGTCGAAGGAATTGATGCGGCGGTTATCCACCACGCTGACGGCCCTTCCCTTGAAAAAGTCGTAATGGAATTTGCCCGTCAGGGTCTCATATTCCCTGCGTGAAAACACGCGCAGGGGCTTGTAATCCATCCAGCGGGAAGCTCCGCCGAATACCCGCAGGCCCATATTCTGTGCCTCGGCCAGTACTCCGTCCTCAAAAAATTCCACGTGAGCGGGGCGCTCCCACGCGTTGCCGCGCTGGGAAAAGTTGGCGGGCATCCCCGCCACGTAGTTGACACCGGGGTTGGCGGCCACGTAAGCGTCCTTGATCTTGCCGCCCACCAAAATACCCGTTTCGTAATCGTACAGGCTCTTTTCGTCGCTGACCACGGAAATGAACATCAGCTGCGAACGTGCCTCCTCCTCGGCAAAGAAGTAGGAGGCCGTCACCACGCGGCCACAGGGGCGGTCTCCCCGAAAGGCCTGGGCGCGCACCACCGTACAGCGGACCTCCTTGTCCGTTTGGGCTTCGTGGCCGACGAGGAAGGGGGCACGGTACACTTCGGCACGGGAGAGGGCGGGCAGATTGCCGTCCAGGGTATAGCGGATGTGGTATCCCTCAGCCTCCTCCAGCCCTTCCGCCAGGGTCATGGACAGGCCAAAGCTTTTCTCGTAAAAACCGGGAGCATGGGAAAAGCGCACCAGGTCGTCGGCGGTATAATAGGGGCTTTCGTAATAGGAGGGGCTTGGCTGCCCTGCCGTGACGGCAGGGGCCTGTGACGGGCGGGAAGCGGCGTACAGCCCTCCCGTTGCCGCCAAAAGCAACAGCACGGTGGCCAAAGCCGCACTCCAAAAGATCTTCTTTTTCACAGGTATGCTCCTTTCTCCGCAGGTCTGCGGAAAAGATGGGGGCAAACTTTATTTCAGATCGGAAAACAGGATCAGCTCTTTGGCGTAGGGCAAGCTGCGGATAGCATCGCAGAACACGTGCCACTCGTCCAGCTTGTGATCCTTGCGGGAGCGGTAGATATTACCCAGGGTCTCGTAATTCATGGTGCAGGTGCGAAGCTGGTGATAGGAGGAGGGAAGCAACTGAATAAGGCTGTACCACACCGCCTTATCCTTGCTCTCCATATATTCCTGACGAAGCTGCTCCAAACAGGCCACCGTTTGGCGCAGGCAGGCCAAAGCCTGCTCGTTCATGCGCTCGCAGCTGAAATCCCCTTCGGTAATGGGCGCAGAGGCCAGGCGGTGCATGGTGCTGGTGGAATTGGCCACGGTGGCTACCTTGTAGGTATCAAACTCCTTCCACCAATACAGCGGCGCGGTAATGTCCACACTGACGAAGATCTGGCGCAAAAACTTGCGGTGATCACTGCCCGCCGCACAAAGGCGGGAGGCCAGGGAAAGATCGTTTTCGCCCATGACAAAGCGGCCGCTTTCGTCGGTATAGCTGTCGGAACGGGCCCAGCTGTTCATGGGGTTTCGCGCCCCGCGAATGGCGTTTTCAAAATTCATCACGCAGATCTTTTCGGCCTTAAGCATATATCTTCCTCCGTTGCACAGGGGTTTACCCGCCGCAAAAGCGGGTTCCGTTTTCTCTTTTTCCTATTATACAAATAAATGCGGCAAAAAGCAACCATTATTTTCTACACAATTGACTTTCCGTCACTTTTTTTGGTATAATAAAAGAAAAAAGCACCCTTGGGTGCGGCCGAACCGAAGGAGGTTCGCTTTTCGTGAAGAAAAAAGTGAGATGGATCATCGCGGTGACGGTGCTGGTCTTGCTGCTGGCCACGGCTGTGACCGTGCTGGGACAGGCGCTGGTGCCCAAGGCGGGTGCCTGGGCGCTGATGCAAGATTTTTACGCCCTGCCGAAAAACACGCTGGACGTGCTGTTTTTGGGGGCAAGCCACACCTATTACGCCTATAACCCCATCCAAATGTGGCGTGATTTCGGTTTTACGGGCTACGTATTGGCCCAACCCAGCCAGCCCCTTTGGATCACCTACTATTACCTGCTGGAGGCCCTGCAGACCCAGCGGCCCAAGGCCGTGGTGCTGGACGCCTTTTTTGCCTGCTACCTGGATGACAGCGTCACCCCCACCTACACCCGCATGTCTATCGACTGCATGAAGCTTTCCCCCCGCAAGCTGGGGGCGGCACGGGCCTCGGATATCGGCGAGCCCCTGCTGAGCTACGTGTTCCCTTTCTTCCGCTATTTGGACCGTTTGGGCAGTTTGTCGCTCCAAAACCTCAACCCCGATCTTTCCGCCCATTTCGATCCCACCCGACGGGGCTATTACCTGACCCAACAGGTGTATGACGGCCCGCTGTACGAAAACCCCGTTTCTCAGGAACGCGCACCGCTGACGGCCAAAAACCAAACCTATCTGGACAAGATCGTATCCCTTTGCCAAGAGGAGGGCATGGAGCTGGTGCTGGTGTGCACCCCGTATATGTACCGTTACCGCGCCGGGGTAGAATTTCGCCAATGGTCCGCCGTGCCCGAGCAGATCTACAACACCCTTTCGGATCTGGCCCAAAAGCACAGTCACGTCACCTTCTTAAGCTGTGACCTGCTCAAGCAGGAGGCCGGCTTGGTCTGGCCGGGAGACCTGATGGATGAAGGCCACCTGAATTTTTACGGGGCCTCCAAGCTTTCCCAATGGCTGGGGCAATGGCTGCGGCAGACCTTTTCCCTGCCCGACCGCCGCAAGGAGGCGGGTTTTGAGCAATGGCACGAGTACGCTGAACTCACGGAAGCGGAGAAGCCCTCCTGATTTTTCCCTTAATGTCTTGCAATCGGGCCAATTTTATGATACAATGATTTACACAGACGCGCAACGTCTGCATAACACCGAATATTTTTTGGAGGTTTTTTTATGGTACAAGTGACCAAAGACATGATCATTGCCGAAGTATTGGCTTTGGATACCGATCTGGCGGAATATTTCTTCGAGATCGGCATGCACTGCCTGGGTTGCCCCTCTGCCCGCGGTGAGACCGTGGAAGATGCCTGCGCCGTTCACGGGGCCGATTGCGACGCCCTGCTGGCGAAGATCAACGCCCACCTGGCCGACAAAGCATGATCCAGCGTTTACTGCCGCCCCGTTTGGAAGCGGCAGTTTCTTTTGTGCGACCCCATTCCGTCACCGCCGACGTGGGCACCGACCACGGCCTGCTGGCCACGGCCTTGATCCAACGGGGGATCTGCCCCCACGTATGGGCCTCTGACCTGCGGAAAGGCCCTCTGTCACGGGCGCAAAAGCGGGTGGAGGAGCTGGGCTTGCAGCAGCAGATCGACCTTTGCCTTTGTCCGGGGCTGGAAAAGCTCCCCTTGGAAGACATTGGGGACGTCGTGATCGCCGGCATGGGGCCCGAGGTGATCGCCTCCATCCTGCAGGATGCCCTGCCCGGGCTGACCTCCCGTCACCGTTTGATCCTGCAGCCCATGGCCAAGCCCGAGATCTTGCGTCTTTGGCTGGCCGAGCACGGCTTTCGCTTGGTGGCCGAGCGTCTTTGCCGCGACAGCGGAAAACTGTATGCGGTCCTGGTGGCCGAGCCGGGGCAAATGCCCATCCCCTCGGCCGCAGAATGCCTGACGGGGATCCTGACCCAAGGCGATCCCCTGCTGAAAGATTGGTGTGCCAAGGAAAGCGCCCGTCTGCGCCGAGAAGCGGCGGGGCTGGAAAAGGGCGGGCTGACGGAAAAAGCCGCACAGCTACGCGCCCTGGCGCAAACCGTAGAAGCGAAAGGAGAAGCTGCCCGATGAATGTAAAGGAGCTTTTGCAATTTTTGGACGGCACGGCCCCCTTTGCCCAAGCCGAAGGCTTTGACAACTGCGGCCTGCAATGCGGCGACGAAGAGGCCCCCGTGACCTGCGTGGGGCTTTGTTTGGACGCCACCACCCCCGTGCTGGAGCAAGCCGCCCGTTTGGGGTGCACCACCGTCCTTTCTCACCACCCCCTGACCATTGAAGGCCAACGCTGTATCAGCCTTCAACACCCTTACGGACGGCGAGTCCATTGGATGATCCAACACGGTATCACCCATATTGCCCTGCATACCAACTGGGACAAGGCCCCCGGAGGGGTGGACGACCTTTTTGCCGAGACCGTCGGGCTGACAAGCCCTTCCCCTTTACGGGACGGGATCGGCCGTATCGGCGAGCTGGAGGGATTTGAAAGCGCCCAACAGCTGGCCCGCCACCTGGCAGAGGTGCTGAACGCCCCCGTGCGTTGCAGTGATGCGGGCAAGCCTCCCCGCCGCGTGGCCTGTGTTTGCGGCAGTGGCAAGGATTGGCTGGAGGATGCCGTTCAAGCCGGAGCCGATACCTTTATTACGGGCGATATTACCTACCATTACTGGTTGGACGGGGCTGAATGGGGGATCAACCTGATCGACGCGGGGCATTTTGCCTCGGAAACGGAGGGCGTGCCGGAGCTGGCCGCCCGCCTGAAGGAGGCCTTCCCCGACCTGGAGATCCATTTGCTAGACCAAGACCCGCCCTTCGTCTGTTATCCAAACCTGTAAAGCTTTTCTACATTACACAAAAAAGCAAGGAGATACACTCCTTGCTTTTTTTATTTGCCTCTTTTATTCCTCTTCAAAGGGGGCCATGCCCGCTTCTTCCGTTGTGATCACGGCCCTTCCCAAGGTCTGTTCCCTGATTTGGGCGGCCAGTTCTTCGGCCATCTCTGTCGGGGTCAGTAACAGGAGGGTCACCTCTTCCGTGTACAGGGTCTCCTCCACACGGGTATGGGGAGGTAAGCGCAGGCGGTCCGCATCGCCGTACCCCAGCTTCACGGTCACGCGGGCCAGGGGGCGCACGTAGGCGGGCTTTCCGTTGGCCAGGGCGGCGGAAGCCGCGCCGCTATAGGCGCGCACCAAGCCCCCTGCTCCCAACAAAATGCCCCCAAACCAACGGGTCACAGTCACCAGCACCCCCTGCAGATGCCGCTTTTGCAACACGTCCAAAATGGGGCGCCCTGCCGTGCCCGCCGGCTCTCCGTCATCGGAGGAGCGAGCCGTTCCATCGGGCAAGATATACGCGTAGGCCACGTGGCGGGCGTCAAAATCCTGTTTCCGCACGGCGGCAATGAATTCCCTGGCCTGCGCTTCCTGCTCAACGGGTACCGCCCGGGCCAAAAAGCGGCTTCGCTTTTCCACCAGCTCCCCTTCGCAGGGGGTCAATAGCGTATGGTACGCTATCATTTGCCGTGCACCTCCTTTGGTTTTGAAAAAAGGGATATGGGCAACCGCCCACATCCCTTTGTAACCGTTTCGTTTTAGCGTGCGATCTGCACGGAAATTTCTCCGTTCAGGGTGCCCACGAAAGCCACCTGCTGACCGTTGGGAGAAAAGGCAGGCTCACAGGCCAACTCCAAAGTGCCATCCACCTTTAAGGTCTTGGTCTTGCCGGAGGAGACCTGATAGGTAACGAAGGAACCGTCGCTCATGCGGCCGACCAAGCGCTCGCCCTTGGGGCAAGCCGCCAAAAATTCAAAACCTGCAATGCTTAACTCGCCCTGTTTCATATCCGACAGATCCACGGTACCCACCGTGCCGTCCGCCTTGGCATAATACAGCACGTTGCCGCCGAAGGAGGCGTAAACGGGTGCATCTGCCAGGGTCAGCATGTCGCCGTTGAGCACGTTGCACAGCACCGTGGCGTTGCTGCCGCAGATGACGGCATAGCTACTGTCGGCCGACCAAAGCACCTGCAGCTGCCCGTGGGGAGCCGCCCCCAGCTCGTTTGTAAGCTCGTCACAGTACAGCTTGCCGTTTTCCACCAGCAGGCTGCGCCCCGCCATGGGGGCAACAAATACCTGAGAAGCCTTGGCCTCCACGCGGTATTTAATGGAACCGTTTTGACCGTTCATCTCCATCAAATGGCCACCGGACACGTAGCAGAAATCGCCGCCGTTAAGCATCGAGATCTCCACCTGAGGGCGATCGGCCGTTTGAAGGAAAAAGATGCCGCCCTCTTTAAAGGGGGCCTGCGTTTTAAACACGATCACATATTGGCTGTCTTCCTCGCTGTAGTTACCGCCCACCAGCAAAGAGTCTTCGTTTTGCCAGGCCAGCCACTGAGGGGAAGCCAATTCCAGCTTTTCTATGGTAGGAGACGCCAAACTGCCTGCGCAGGAAACCAACAGCATCAACATGCCAAGGATGCTGATCAAGGACGGCAGGCGCCCGTGCTTTCTTTTCATGGTTTGTAAAACCTCTCTTCAACAACACTGTTTGATCACACTACAGAATATTATACCAAATTCTTCGTGCTTTTGCAACCTTTTTTCAAAAAAACTTCACTCTTCCGCCTCTTTATCTGCTTTTTCGTAATGCAGTAAGGCGGAGGCAGGACGGTAGCCGCTGATCTCTCCCCTTTGCAGGGCCCCGAAAATACGGTACGCCGTGCCGCTATTCTGCCGATCCAAAGAGGCGATCAGATCCTTGGCCACCTGCCGCTGGGTGTTTCGGTTGGCCGGGCAAAGGCTTTCGGTTACGGGGAGCCGGGTATGGCGGGCAAAATAAGAGATCTGCTTTTCGGGCAGATAGATCATGGGGCGTATGAGGGTAATGCCGCTGCGGTCCAAAAAGGTCACCGGGGCAAAGGAGCCGATGCGCCCCTCGTGAAACAGGTTCATCAGCATGGTCTCGGCCACGTCATCCAAATGATGCCCCAACGCCACTTTATTATACCCCTGCGCCGCCGCCGTGCTATGCAGGCTTCCCCGCCGCAGTTTGGCGCAAAGAGAGCAAGGGTTCTTTTCCTTTCGAATGTCAAACACGACCTGAGCGATCTGCGTGGGCACCACGGTCAGCGGTACGTCCAATTGGTCGCAAAAGGCCTGCAAGGGCCCGTAGTCGGCCCCTTCAAAGCCCATGTCCACCGTAATGGCTCCCAACTCAAAGGGCTGCGGCCAAAAGCGGCGCAGCTGAGCCATGGCCCAAAGCAACGCCAAGGAATCCTTGCCACCGGAGACCCCCACGGCAATGCGGTCATCCCGGCAGATCATGCCGTAATCCTCTGCCGCACGGCGAATATAGGACAAGATCCTTTTTTCAGCCCCCACGTTGCCGCCTCCCTACACGTAAAAATAAGAAAAGCCTTGAAGTCCTGATCACGGGAGCCTCAAGGCTTTTTGGTGGACATTAAGGGACTCGAACCCCTGACCACCCGCACGTCAAGCGGGTGCTCTACCAACTGAGCTAAATGTCCGAAAGCTTGTTTATTATACTGAATAACAAGCCTTTTGTCAAGCCTTTTTTTCGTTTTTTTTGGCTTTTTTACATTTTTTCGTACATCCGCACCCCGCGGGTATGCACAAAGCGCAGTAAAGCCAGGGTCAGCACTACGAAAAAGGCCGTGCAAAGCCACAAAAACGGGGTTATTTCTATCACGGGGATCAGCCAGATGAAGTACACCATCAAAGGCAAAGCCAGCACGAACATCCCCCCGAACATTGCCAGCATCACACTGCCGCTTTGCTTGACCACCAAAGTGGGGTTGACCCAGTCAAAGCGGGGCAACAGCAAATTGGCCGCCATCCCGAATACGGCGCCGAAGGCCAGCACGGAAAAGGGAAGGGCCAGCAGCAAAGCCCACTGCCCCGCCGTCAGTTCAAAGGCCACCCCCAGCACGGCCAAGGCTACTGCCAAGGGCACACCGCCCAGCAGAAGGTGGGCGGTTATTTTGGCGTTGAGGACCGTTTTGGCTTTCACGGGCAAGCCCTTCAGCAGGCCGAAGCTTTTGCCCTCCAGAGACAGGGAGGGGGCGCTGAAAAGGGTCATGATCATGCATACGGCGGGCATTAGGCAAAGGATCCCCAGGGTCAGCTCTTCCCCGTTTTGCACCGAAAGGGTCAACAGTTGCAACAATTGCCTGCCCTTCACGGCCAAAAACACCGCCCCCACAGGTGCCAGCAAAGCTCCCAGCCCGCAGTTGAATAGGTACATGGGCATGCCCCACACGGAGGCCATCTCTTTTTTGACCAGGGCTTTAAAGGGGCCGGAGGAGGTAAAAAGCTTGCCCCGCAGACGGCTTTTGGGGGCCGTGCGCCGCTGGGTGGCCAGGCGGACGAAATTGCGGGAAAGCAGCCAATACAGCAAGGCAAAGGGCACCAGGCACACCGCCGCCACCGCCAAAAGTCGGAGCCAATCCCCCGAGGCGCAGGCCACGCCGAAATAATACAGCGCAGGCAGGGCCTTTTTAAAGGCAAGGGCCATTTCGGTGCCGTTGGCCATCAGCTTTTCCAGGTAAGTGGGGAGCTGGGCGTAAGCGTACAGATACACGCCAAAAAAGGCCAGCATCAGCAAAACACTCAGCAGATTTTTCCGCTGTATACGGGCCGTCAGCAAGCTGACCAGCCACCCGCACAAGCAGCTGATCGTCAGGGCCAGCACCGTCAGCAGCAAGCTTCCCAGCACAAAGAAGAGCACCGTCAGGGGCTGAAAACCCATCACCAGGCAATAGGCCACACATACGGGCACGGCGATGAGCATCGTGTAGGCCAGCTCCACCACCCCAATGGCCGCCAGGCGGCAGGCCAGCACGGCCGAGGGTTTGATGGGCATGGACAAAAGCAACTCGTTATCCTTGGCTTCGTAAAGCTGACTTTGGGTCATAAATACGGTGCCCACAAAGCCCAGCAAAAGCATCATCATGCCCGCCAAGGCAAAATAGAACCACTGCAGCTGTGCCAACGCGGCCACCTCGGCCAGCCCGTGAAACATCATTCCCACAGAGAGCCCCACCGCTCCCAAGGCGTACAGGATCAGCAGGGTCATCAGCACCCCGGCGAGGGCCGTTTTCTTTTTGTTGCGGCCCAGGCGGCTGATCATGGCGCTTCCAAGCCCTTTAAGGCGGATCTTCAGCAGCAGTCTAAACATCAGCTTTTCCCTCTTCCGCCAGCGTCAGGAAGACCTCCTCCAGGGACTCGTCCCCCCGCACCTGCTCGGTGGGGCCGTAGCGCAACAGCTTGCCGTGGCTGATAATGGCCACGGTGTCGCAAAGCTTTTCGGCCACCTCCAGCACGTGAGTGGAAAAGAAAATGGAGCTTCCCTCCTCGCAAAGCAAGCGCATCTCTTGCTTGAGCAGATGGGAGGCCTTGGGATCCAGCCCCACGAAGGGCTCGTCCAGTACCAACAGCTTGGGGCGGTGCATCAAAGCCGCCGTCAGGGCCAGCTTTTGCTTCATACCGTGGGAATAGGCGCCGATATTTTGCCCCAACGCCTCGTAAATGCCGAACATTTCCGCCAGGCGTCGGATCTGCTTTTCCCTTTCTTGGCTGTCCACCGCGTATACGTCGGCAATAAAATTGAGGTATTTCATCCCCGTGAGGAATTCGTACAGATCCGGGTTGTCAGGCACGTAGGCCAACAGGCGCTTGCAGGCCAGGGGATCCTTTTGCACGGAAAGGCCGTTAATGCGGATCTCCCCGCTGTCAAAGGGCAAAATGCCGCAGCAGGCCTTGATGGCCGTGGTCTTGCCCGCCCCGTTATGACCGATAAAGCCGCAGATCTCCCCGGGGGCGATGTGCAGGCAAAGGTCGTCCACGGCACGGGTCTTGCCGTAGGTCTTGGTCAAATGATCGATGATAAGCATAAAAAGAGTCTTCCCTTCCCTTTCAGTTTTCCAATTGATCGCAGCAGGACTCCACAGCTTCCGCCATGGCCGTCAGCTCCTCGCGGGAGGCGTTCTGCCTGCGGCCCACCAGGGCCGACAAACGCCCCAGCGCCTTTTGCAGGCGGGCCCACGCGCCGCCGTTGTCCGCAGGGGCAGTCTTCCGCTCCACGGTCTTCCGCACGCCCTCGCAGATCCATCGGTCGGCCAGCAGGTCAAACTCGGCGCCCGAATAAGGTGCGGTGGCCGTATAGCCCTTTTGCTCCAACAAGGTGCAGAAGCTTTCGGCCGTTTCTTCCTCGCCGTGCACCACGAAAAGATGGCGGGGCTTGGCGGGCAATTCGTCGATCCATTGGCAGATCCCCTCTCGGTCGGCGTGGCCGCTGACCCCTTCCAGGGAATCGATACGGGCGCACACGCGGATGGTATCGCCCAGCAGCTTGACCTCCCGAGCGCCGTCCAGCAGTTGGCGGCCCACCGTGCCGGGGGACTGGTAGCCCACGAAGATCACACAGCTTTCCGCACGCCACAGGTTATACTTCAAGTGGTGGCGAATGCGCCCCGCCTCGCACATACCCGAGGCAGACAGGATCACCTTGGGCTCGGGATCGTTATTGATGGCTTTAGAATCGTCGGCCGTCACGCTTAAGCAAAGGCCGTCAAACTCGATGGGGTTAATGCCGCGGCGCACCAGGGACATGGCCTCCTCGTCGAAGCATTGCACCACGTTGCGGCTGAAGATCTTGGTGGCCTCCACCGCCAAGGGACTGTCCACGTACACCTTAAACCCGTTATGCCCCTTCACCAGCCCCTCGTCCTTGATCTTGCGGAACAGATACAGCATCTCCTGGGTGCGCCCCACGGCAAAGGAGGGGATGATCACGTTGCCGCCCGCATCCAAAGCGCGCTGCACCATGGCCGCCAGGCGCACGGCGTAGTCGCCCCGGGTCTCGGGATGGCTTCGGTCGCCGTAGGTGGATTCCGTAACCACGTATTCCGCCGCAGGCGGGGTGATGGGATCCTTCAGCAGGGGGCGGTTGTCGTTGCCGATGTCACCGGAAAACAGCACCGTGCGCTCCTGCCCATTTTCTTGCAGGGTCAGGTGGATGCTGGCGGAGCCCAGCAGATGCCCTGCATCGTAAAAGCAGGCGCAAACGCCCTCAAACAGTTCCACACGGCTGCCGTAATCGCAGGGCACGAAGCGGCGCAATACCCCTTCCGCATCCTCCAGCGTATAGGCGGGGGCAACGGCGGGTTTCCCTGCCCGCAAAGCCTTGCGAGTGCGCCATTGGGCGTCAGACTCCTGAATATGAGCGCTGTCGCGCAGCATAATGCCGCAAAGGTCCGCCGTGGCGCGGGTGGCGTACACGGGACCGCGGAAGCCGTTGGCGTACAGCTTGGGCAGCATCCCCGTATGGTCAATATGGGCGTGGGTCAACAGCACCGCATCCACCTCGTTGGCCGCCAAGGGAAGGGGCTGGTTTTCCAGCTCGTCCCTGCCCTGCTCCATGCCGCAGTCGATGAGCAGCTTTTTGCCTGCAGCCTCCACCACGTGGCAGCTTCCCGTAACCTCGTGCGCCGCACCGATAAAATACAGTTTCATAAAAAAATCGAACCTCCGTCCCGGGGTCTTTCGCCCACCGCCGGGGAAATCTTTCTAATTTTTATTTTACCACAAAAGCATAAAAAAAACAAGAGAACGCGCCCTCATCCCTTAGGAGAAGAAAAACTTTTTTTTAAAAAGCATTCAAAAACAAAAGAAAGATGAAGATTGTCGTATTTATATGAAAATTATCCTGTTGACAAACTCTTCCGTCATGATAAAATAAAAGCAGGATTTCACGCAAAGGAGATGTTCCCATGAAAAGACCCGCTAAAAAGACTTTTATGGCCGCGTTTTTGATTGAAAAAGAAAGTCCATGATTTTTTTACTGATACACTGTACAAATTTTACTTAAAGTTACATATCGGGAAAGAAGAATAACGTATGAATCAAGATTTGAAAACAGCTCTGAAGTTGGGAGCACAAAATGTTTTGGGCGTCATTGCACGCGACCGGGACTATCTGCCTTATTGGAGCATGGAATTCGACGATAACGGAGATGTATTCTCTCATATGGGATGGACCTGCCATAATCTGGGTCGCTGGTGGGATGCCGTTACCCGTTTGGAGCAGGTACTTCCTGATTTTGTCGTGCCGCCGGACGTAGAGGCGGGCATGCTGAACAACGCATACCGCTATTTTAATCAGCCTGACGGTCTGGCTTTTCAACCTTTTGAAGATCCTGCTTGGCCTCAAGAACTGGAACTGCACTCCTTGCGTGAATGGGCTTTGCTTCTGCTGGCTTTGATCCGTCACCGCAACAGCCATTGGGCCAAAGAAGCGGCCCATCGTATGGGGGAGACCTTGGAACGCATCTTTACAGAGCCCGAGGTGTTGCCCGAACCCGGTTCGGGAGATACGTACCAGTATTGGAAAATTTCCGAGTTGGAATATTTCAAGGTAGTAAAGGGAGAACCCAAGTTCAACCACGGATATCCCATGAATACCTTTGGACGTGTGCTGGGACCCCTTTGTTGGCTGTATGAGGAAACGAAGGACGAGGTGCTTTTGCGTTTGGCAAACCGTTTTGCCGAGATTCTGTACCGCGACGTGTTTATGCCTGACGGAACGGTCAAGGATATCACCCCGTATTGCCACATGCACTCCTCCTGCGGAACGGTACAGAGCTTGATCGTATACGGTCAGGTAACTAAGCAGCGCAAGTACATCGAACGTGCCGCCGTAGCCTTTGAAAAATATTTGATGCCCTACGTGAAGCGAAGCGGTTTCTGCAATCACGCCATTTTTGCCTACGATGCGGGCGATCCTGCGTCCACCTGCGATATGGCTTTGATCGCTCGTTGGTTGGTTGACGAGGGATGTGAGCAGTTTGCGGATTATCCTGAGCATTTGCTTCGTTCGCGCGTATTTGCCGCCCAGATCACGGAGCCCTTTAACCCGCCGTTACGGGCCTGGGAGGGAAAATGCGGAAACGACACCTCCGAAATACTCAATCAACGCTGTATCGGCGGTTTTAACATCCATTTGGCAGCCCACGGCAGAAAAGGAAATACCACGGATGTAACCTGCGCTTGTATGCATGCACTGACGGATCTGTACAGCAATACGGTGCGTCACAGCGCTACGGGGTTGGAGATCTTCCTCCATTTCGATTTTGAAAGCGACGATCTGAAGATGAAGGTCAGTTATGAGGAAGAGGCCTGCGTCCGCTTTGTGATGAAAAAGACCAATGCCGTCAAGATCCGCATTCCCAAATGGGCTGAGGTGTTGGAAATCACGGCCGATGGCAAGCCCATTGAAACGACCGCTATGGGAATTTGGACACGATTGGGCAAGCTCGAAGAGGGAACGGCGGTCTGCGTGCGCTACTCTTTGCCCGAGGACACCTTTGACGAGACCTTGCGCAACGGTGAGACCTACACCTTCAAGGTGCGCGGCGACGAGGTGCTGGGCATCAAGCCCAACGATTGCCCGCGCCCCTTCTATCCTACGTTGGAATAAAAACGGATGCGATTCCGGTAAAATGGTCTTCAATATATCTGTTAAAAAGGAGAAAACTTTATGATGAAAAAAGCCTTCATAGCGTTTTTGGCTGTGGCCATGCTTTGCACTGCCTGCGGCGGTCCCGCTACCGCTCCGGCTACTACCGAGCCATCCTCACAGCCCGCTTCCACTGATCCGGTCACGCAACCCATTACGCAAGAGCCTGTGCCGGTATATACCGATAAGACCCTGTCTATGACCGCTTCATTCTGGGACGATTTGGGGAATTTCGGTCAATCTTATCAGGACTACCTGGTGTATAACGAAGACGGTACTATGAAGATCCAGGGAACTATCGGCAGTCTGCTCACTGTCAGCAACCCCGAGGTCAATTCTTCTTATGTGGAATTGGGTGCCAAATTCTATTTCAAAGGAACTGACCGCAATTTTCTGTTTAACACTCACCACGCCTCAGAGGGAGGCGGATGCGGCATCGGTTGCAACAGCTACACCTACATTTTCAATATCTCCAATAAAGAAATCTCTTTGGAGGTAGTCCGCTTTACCCAAACCGACTCTACCGTCATTTCTCCCAAGGTCACCAAGGAGTACACGATGGGAGAGGTGTATAATACCTTCCGTGTGCTGACTCTGACCACGGACGAGGGTGTACGCCTGTTTTGCTCTGTCAACGGCATCGTGCTCTGCGACGTGCTGGATGACAGTCCCAAGGCCATCCGTGAGGAAGGTTACTTCCAGTTCCAAGGCACGGAAGAACTGATTCTCTATCCCCTGCCCGGTGAGGATACTTTGGTTCAAGCTGATCCCCTTCCTGCCGAAATGAGTCAGGGCTTTACCAAGCTTTCCTCGGAAGACAAGCAATTTTATGCTGCTTTGGAGGGGGTCACTCCCTTTATCGTCCCGTTTGAATACAAGACCGGCGAAGTCTGTGTAGCCAGCGCCAACGTCGTAGCCTACGGTGCCGTAGGTGACGGAGTGACAGACGATTCCGTAGCCTTTATCAACGCCATCCGTGCCGTTTCCAAAGCCGGAGGTGGTACCGTCTTCGTCCCTAACGGTGTGTACTACATTAGCCAATCCTTGTTTATTCCCTCTGATGTGGTTTTGCGAGGCACGTACGAAAGCCCTGAGCTCACTCCTCAAGGCGGAGGCTCTACTCTTATCACCGACTATGCTGTAACGGGAAAGATGAATACCCCTCTGATTCAGCTTTCCAACACCTCCGGCATCAAAAATATGGCCTTCTACTACGTCAACCAAAGCTTCAGCGACTCCTTGGATCTGGCTCCTTGCATCGGTTTGGGGACGACCATGACCTCCTCGACCATTTCCAAGGATCTGATGATCTATAATGCTTCCTACCCCCTCTTCTTTGCGGCGGTCCATAATGGCACTCACATTTGGCAGAATATTTGGGCCTCCCCCTTAAAGGTTGGCTTCCATACCGATAACTCCGGCGACAACAACCGTATGATCCACTGCATTTTCGACGCCGATTATTACGGTGAGTGCGGCTTTTACGGCGCTCCCAAAACCGACGCCGACCTGGCCGCATACGCTAAGACCATGGAAAACGCCCTGGGCTATGTATGTGAGCGCAACGACGCCCTGTTCCTGTATGATGTGGAATCCCACGGGCTGGGCACGGCGCTGACCATTCGCAAGACCTCCATTCCCGAAAACAACACCTGGGCAGGTTTGGGCGGTGCCATGGTATACAAGTTCCGCTTCACAGGTTGCCATACAGGCCTTTTGCTGGAAGATGTTACCTATAATGGAAGTCAGTTGGAAAACGGCTATATCGAAGTAGTCAACGCTCCCGATTCTGCCGGTATCCGCTTTACCCAAAAATATTTCACCAATGTCTTTCTTAACGGCATAACCGTAACCGGCTCTCCCGAGTACGGCATATTGGGCAAATTCGGAAACGCCAATATTCAGGCCATGAACTGTTCCTTTGACGGCTGGACGAAAAATGCCGTTTCCGTCATCGGTGGCAACACTTATTTGGAGCAGTGCCAATTCCTGCAAAAGGGCAACGAAATCCTGGTAGGCACCTCGGCCGCTAAGGGACTTTCCGTGTTGGGATGTACCTTTGCCTCTGCAGAACCCGAAATCGACATTCCCGATGGGTTTGATTCCAAGCTCTACGTCAACTCCAAGGCAATCATTGACCAAAAACTTCTCCGTTATGAGGATTACGAATTTGTGGACGCCTATCCTTCTGCTTCCGCAAAAAAACTGTATCTGCTTGCTGATTACGGCGTAGATAAGACAGGACAGGAGGATGTGACCGAAGCCCTGCAAAAGGCATTGAACGATGCAAGTAAAACAGGTGGTATCGTCTTGGTCCAGCCCGGCAAATATTGCCTGCGCGGAACGGTGACCGTCCCCACAGGTGTTGAGCTGCGCGGTGTTTCCGAAGCCGCGACCCAAAACTACTCCTACTGCACCATGTTCTTCGTATATAGCGGCAAGGGCGATGAAAGTGCTCCCTCTGTTATTTCTCTGGAAAAGGGAGCGGGGATTCGCGGCCTGCAGTTCTTCTATCCCGAACAGAAATCCAACAACGACTATATCCCCTATCCCTACACGATCAAGGCCCTGGGTCCCGATTGCTGGCTTGTCGATGTGTTGGTAGTCAACTCCTACAACCTGGCCGACTTCGGTTCTGCGGAAGACACCTCCAATTTCTTTATCAGCGGCGCCCGCGGACAATCTCTGAAGGTGGGCATCTTTGCCGGAAACAACAGCGGCACCGGACGCATTGAATTCAGCCACCTCCATCCCGGATACTGGTCGGGCGGCATTACCCCCAATCGCCCCAACGTCTCCACCAACGGCGTAGGCGGCGGTGACGCCTCCGGCTTAGGTGACAATCCCTGGACACACTTCCTTCAAAACCTGATGGAGGAGAACACGTTCTTCCTGTTGGGTGATAATCAAAATCTGCAAATGTTAATGAACGCAGGTTTCGGAAGTAAGTACAATATGAAATTCATTTCCCAGGGCAAGGGTGGCACTCAAAAGCTGACGGCTGTTATCAACGGTACCGATGCGTCTGAAGTTGGCTACCGCATTGAAGCGGGGGGCGAGTTGAACTTCTACGGTAGCGGTATTTGCTGCGTAGGAAGCTTGGATCCCATGACCTATGTGGAAATGATCAAAGGCTGTGGAGATACGGTGGCTACGTTTAACACTTTAGGTTGTCATGGTCAAAACAATACGGGATTTTTGGTAGAAGACGGTACGATTCGTCTGATTGCCACCAACCTTTTTGACCCCGGTGACCCCGTTGTTCACGCCAAGGGCGGCGTCACAGAATTCTATTTCGGGCGCTTTGCTCAAGCTAACCGCACCCACGTATTGGGCGAAGCGGGGGCCAAGGTCCTGCTGTCGGGCACCATGATCTACACCCCCGGCGCCCTTCATAACGGTGCGCAGATCAAGGTGGAGGGCGATGCAGAGGTGGAGATCAACGCCTGTCCTGCTACCCCCAATCCTTACGTATAAGCCCTTTTTCCAAAGCCCTGCGGCCACCGCGCCGCAGGGCTTTTTTCTTTTTTTTGAAAAGATAAAGAAAACGCAAGGCAAAAAAGCGGTTTTTGTGGTATAATGAAAGCAACGCCCAAAGCAAAGGAGTAACCGCCGTGAAAAAAACGAAACGCCGCAAGATCGCAACTCTGTTGGGAATCGTGCTGGCTGTCCTCGCGGGTCTTCCCCTGGGGATCAACGGGTATATGCTGGCCTCTGCCCGGGGCGAAACGCTGACCCTGCAGCAGGCCTCCTCCTTGCAAGCCGATTGCATTTTGGTTTTGGGAGCGGGGGTGCTGGCTGACGGAAGCCCCAGCTATATGCTCACCGACCGCCTCACCCAAGGACTGGAGCTGTATGAAGCGGGCGCCAGCCAACGCTTACTAATGAGCGGCGACCACGGACGTACCCATTACGACGAGGTCAACGCGATGAAAAGCTGGGCGGTGGAACGGGGCGTTCCCTCCTCCTGCGTATTTATGGATCACGCGGGCTTTTCCACCTACGAAAGCCTGTACCGCGCCAAGGAGGTCTTCTGCGCCCGCCGCGTGGTGATCGTGACCCAGGGCTATCATCTGCCCCGCGCCTTATACATTGCCCGTGTGCTGGGGCTGGAAGCAGTAGGGGTAGCCGCCGATCTGCGCCCGTATGCCCAAAGCACCAATCTGTACAACACTTTGCGGGAATTTGCCGCCCGTTGCAAAGACTTTTTCTACGCCCTTGCCAAGCCAAAGCCCACTTTTTTGGGCGAACAGATCCCCGTTTTCGGCAACGGCGATGCGACCAACGGCTGATTTCCCTTTTTTCGACTCAAGTTTTTTCTTTTTTTCTTTGCTTTTGCGTTTTTTTGTGGTATAATATTGAAAATGTGTGAAGAAAGCAGGATCAAAAAGCATGACTAATCCCAAACCCTCCGCCCCCGGACGCCGCCGCAAGGATCGCCGCGCCGCCATGATCAAGGCCCTTGCCGCAACCATGGCCGTTATCATGCTGGGGGGAACCCTGGCCGCCTCCCTGCTTGGGGTGATCGACCTGAGCCCCGCCCCCAAAAAAGCGGTGATCTACTCCTTAAACGGAAAATATACCCTGGAATCCGAGGCAGGCGTACAGGACGGCACGGTGTTCATCCCGCTGCTCAACGCCTCTGTCAGCGTGGGCATCGAAAGCACCCGCATCGGCAATTACGTGCTTTTGACCTGCCCCAACAACGGCGGAAAGGCCACCCTGGAGATCGGTTCGGAGACCTTTGAATGCAACGGCGTACTCCTCAACCTCCCCGCCAAGGTCTTTGCCCAAGGGGATGAGGTCTTTGCCCACCCGGCCCTGTTCACCCAAATGATGACGGGGCTGAGCTTTGAGGCCACCCAAAAGGCCAACGGCACCTGGCAAGCCGTGCTGACCCTGAAAAAGGATGCCTCCCCTGCCTTTTTGATCGCCCCCGCTACCTTACCGGAAACGGCGCCCAATACCCAGCCTGCCACCACGGCCCCCGAAACGGTGCCCCCCACAGCAGAGGTACACGCCCCCGACTTAAGCGATCCCCTTTTGGTGCTGGTCAACAAGTCAAACCCCTTGGGTGCGGACTACGCCCCCACCAACATGCGCAATACCGCCCACACCTATTATAAAATGGTAGAACCCGCCGCCGATGCGCTGGAAGCCATGCTGGATGCGGCCGAGGAAGCCGGTCACGGCGATCTGATGCTGGTCAGTGCCTACCGCACCTACAGCAAGCAAAGCCAGCTTTACGAGGCCAAGATCGAGGCCTATCGCCCCAAATACGGGGACGATGCCCCCGCCATGGCCGCCACGATCGTGGCCATTCCCGGCACCAGCGAGCATCAGACGGGTCTGGCGGCCGACCTTTCCCTGGACGGCTCCCTGAACGACAGCTTTGCCGACACCGCCGCAGGAAAATGGCTGGCGGCCCATTGCCACGAATACGGCTATATTCTGCGCTACCTGCCCAACAAAAGCGACCTGACCGGCATCGTATCCGAGCCTTGGCATTTCCGTTACGTGGGGGTGGAATCGGCCACCTATATCATGGAAAACGGCATTTGCTTTGAGGAATACTGGGATCTTTTCGGAAAAAATCAATAAAAAATACGAAAAAACCTCTTGACAGCGGAAAAGCACCGTGCTATACTATTCATGCACGATGTTGCATATTTTGAAAATGCATGCCCACTTCAAGGAGGTTTTTTCATGTCTTTTGGTGAACGAGTGCGCGAAAAGCGCCGTGAGCTGGGCCTCAGCCAGCAAAAATTGGCAGAGCTGGCAGGGGTGTCCCTTCGCACCATCAACAACTACGAAAGCGGCGAGCGCTACCCCAACAATCTGCTCACCGTCAAACGCATGGCCCAAGCCCTGGGCACCACGTCCGACCATTTGCTGGACGATGAAAGCGCCCTTTTGGTGGATGCCAACGCCCGCGGCGGAGCCAGGGCCGTAACCGAGTTGCAGCCCCTGCTGGCGCAGGTGGGTGCCCTTTTTGCCGGCGGCGAGCTGTCCGAGACCGATAAGGACAAGGTCATGCGCGCCATTTCGGACATGTATTGGCAAGCCAAGGAAAACAATAAAAAATACGCGGCCAAAAAGCCGCAGTGATCTTTTTGCCCAAAAAGCAGGTGAATCGCTTTGTATTCTCACGAGGAAATTTTTAAAAAAGCCACAAAGCTGGCCATGGAGCACGGCACGCGCGACCCCTTCCGTTTAGCCAAGGGGACGGGCGTGATCGTCACGTACCACGATCTGGGATCGCTGAAGGGGATGTACACCATCATTCAGCGCAACCGTTTCTGCGCCCTGAACGAAAATTTAAATGAATACGAGCAGCGCCTGATCTGCGCCCACGAACTGGGACACGACGTACTGCACCGCGCCCTGGCGCTGGACCGTTACCTGCAGGAGCACACCATCTACCAGTTCAACAACCGGATCGAATACGAGGCCAACATTTTTGCCGCCGAGCTTCTGCTGCCCGACGAGGACGTGCTGGAGCTGGTCAAATGCGGCTACGACGCCGCCCAGATCGCCCGTTGCTTGGAAACGGATGCCGACCTGGCCGCCATCAAGCTGGAATCCCTGCGCCAAAAAGGGTACGGCCTGCGAAGCGGCGAATACAAGCGCAATTTTCTGCGCAAATAATTCCAAACCCAAAAACAGACCCACAGGGCCAACCTCCTGTGAGTCTGTTTTTTTATGCAGAGGAAAGCGCTTCTACCCTTCCAAGACCCCGTCGTTCATGTGCAGCACCCGATCTGCCGCCTCGGCCACCTCGGAGGCGTGCGTAATGACGATCACACAGCGCCCCTCTTGGTGGGCCAGCTGCTGCAGCAGGGTCACGATATTGCGGCCGTTTTCATTGTCCAGGTTGCCCGTGGGCTCGTCGGCCAGGATCAACTGCGGGTCGGGGGCCAAGGCGCGAGCCACGGCCACACGCTGTTGCTCCCCGCCGGAAAGCTTGTGGGGGTATTTGCGAAATTGCTCCGGCGTTAAACCAACCTTGGTCAATAGTTCCTCCGCCCGCTTGAGGCGGCTTTTTTTATCCTTCCATTTAGCCAACTCCAGCGCCAGCTCCACATTTTCCCGTGCAGTCAGCTGAGCCAACAGATAAAATTGCTGATAGATCATCCCCATGCGGGTGCGGCGATACAGATCCCGGTCCATAGAGACCGTATCCTCCCCTTCAACCAACACGCGTCCCTTCCAAGGCACGTCCAGCCCCGCGATCACAGAAAGCAAAGTCGTCTTCCCCGAGCCGGAGCGTCCCACAATAGCGTACATTTTCCCAGCTTCAAATTCAAACGTAGCATCCTTGACGGCTTCTACCCAGCCTGCGCCGCTTGCATAACGATATGCCACGTGATCCAATGTAATAACGGACATTCTTCTTCCCTCCTACCGTTTTCTCAAAGGCCTCTTCCGGCCATAATCTCCAAGGGCGTGCGTCCTACCAAAAGCCTTGTCATCACTACTCCTCCCAAAAGGTTCGAGCCTGCTGCCACAGTTGCAAGCTTGGGCAAAAGCCTCAACAGCTCGCCGAAGCCGAATTCATTTACCGCCAATTCAGCTCCCACAGCGCCAAAGAACAGAGCCAGCACAAAGGCAGGCAGGGTGAGCATCCATGTTTCCGCATATACCAACGCAATACAACGCCATTTCGTTTGTCCCATGCAGCGCAAAATCCCCAGCTCCGCACGGCGCTTGCGGCTGTACAGCATCATAAACACCACCATGGTGACCGCCACGGCAAAGGTCACGAAGGCAAACAGAAAAGAGGTGGTCTGAGCCATGTTTTTCAAGGGGATGGCCAACAGCTTATAGCCCGCATCGTCAGCGGCCACCGTGATGCCCTTTTGCTTGACCAAGGGCATGGCCTCCTCCATAAAGCTTCGCACCAAGGAGGGTTCCTTGAGCAAATAGGTCAGCTCCATGTAAGTATAATTGCGGTGCGCCTTTTCCAGCTCCTCGTCTGCCGTACCGAAAAGATCGGCTCTGGGATCCTGCACCATAAAATGCTCGTACACCGAAGGAGTCACGATCATAGCCGCCCCCTGTACGGTTCTGTCATAAGCATGAAAAATACCAATGATCTCAAATTTGGCCAAGCGGCGGCGTCCTACTCCATTGGGCGGGCCGTGTCCCTCAAGATATTCATAACCGAAATCGACGATATACAAGGTGTCGCCCACCTGCAGATCCAGTACCTGCGCATATTCTGCCTCCAGCAGACATTTGGTTACCTGCTCCTGCGAGGCGTATTCCTCCGGAGTAAAATCCCGTCCTGCAGTCAAAGCAAGGTCGCCGTTGATAAAAAAGCGAGTGCTTTGCAGGCTGTTGGTGAAAAACACCGAGGTAGCAGAAGCTAAAGAAGTCCCCTCAATGCGTTTTTTCTGCTCCTCCCAACGGGTCTCGTTATACTCGTGAATTTCCAGCTGTTCCTCCTCGCTGTAACGCCCGTCGAGCTCTACGATGGGCAGGGACGCCTCACTGCCGAAAAATTTTTCACCTTGGAGCAAAATTCCCTTTGCCAGCCATGCATGAGCCTCCACTTGCGGCAGAGCCTCCAAGGCTTCCGCATCAAAATAATCGCGCTTCATTTCCGTAATGTAATTTCCGTTGATTTGGGTGTCGTAACTCAACTGCATAAAGGCGGAAACCTTTGTTTCCTCCTCCAGCAGACGAAGCTGCTTTTCTACCCCTGCTTGCCAAGAAGCGGAAAGCACCAAGGCAGTAAGCAAAAAGACCAGACAAATGCCCAAAATGCTGAAGCTTTGCAGCATGGCACGGGCGTTTTTGAACATGTATTTCAGCCACATAGGTCATCCTCCTTGCTGCTGAATCATGGGAGCCTGCCGTAAAACGGGTACCAAAGACAGCGCCGCCCCCAGCAGGCAGACCGCCGCTGAAAGCCCCAAGACCACGCTCAGCACAGCTATATCCGGTGCAAGAGACAGAGAGTAAAAGATCTCGCTTCCCTGCACTTGAGTCAAGGTCTTCCAAGTGGTATTGACCCCTTCCAGATTGTTTTGCATCTCCAAGGCCAAATTCAGAGCCTGCTTTTGCAATTGCCCGTTGAGCAGGAGGGAAAGCACGCCTGCCAGCAAGCTTCCTGCCACAAAGGAAACCAAGCCTGTGGCTCCCATTCCCAAAAGCTGCTGTGTCGCCAGCTGCTTGTTGCCCATCCCTAAGCAACGCAACACCTTACTGTCGTACAGGCGTTGGCGTTCTCCCAGCAAAACGGCCAGTATCATCACAAACGCCCAAATGATCCCGATAGCCCAAGCGGCCAGCTTCAGCACCTGCGCCAAACGGTGCAAAGGCTCGCTGACACGGCTTTGCAGACCTATAGTAGAGGATATGTTGGCGTCCGTCAAGAATTCCTCTACCAGCCCGTTCACTGTCATATAAGGTTTGTTCACACCATCCGCATTGTTAAATTCGTTGAAAGTGCTCTCCTTCACCGTTTCCTTGCCGCGTTTCTCCTTTAGATCGTCAATGCGCTCCCACAGTTGAGCCTCGCTGATATGAAAGCTGATCTTGAGGACACCCTCAAAGATGCCCTGCCTACGCCCCATTCTTTGAGTCAGATCGTCGGAATTCACCCTCGCCGCCTCGGCAATGACACCGAAGGGCACGTACAATCGGTTGACGGGCATGAAGGAGCCATAGTAATACTCCACAGCCTCCCCGGGGTCATCCTCCACCGTGCCGATCAGCTCCAATTCCACCGTACAGGTGGATTCTATCGTGTTTCCGTAATAAAACTGCCCGTCTTTTTCCACCGTTTCCACGGTGGCGTGAGAATAGGTGAGGGGCACACGACTGCCCACCTGTAAGCCGTTGGCCTTAGCAAAGGTTTGACTGCAGATAACCACCTTTGCTCCACTGTTGAGTTCCTCCTCGGTAGGGAGCCTACCCGCTGTCAGCACAAATTCACTGCCGCGAAACTCCTCCGCATCGGAGGGATGCTGATAGCCAATGCACTCAAAATAATCCTCCACCCACTGGACGTCGGGACGGTCGGAGCGGATCAGAGTGCGGAGAGCCGAAGATTTGCATTGCCTCTTGGCCAGTACGAAATAAGGGCTGTCCTCCAACATATCCAACAATGGACGATGCAAGCTGAGGTCGCGCGTTCCCTTCCCGCCTTTTTCCGCAAAGGTCTTGGGAATAACGATGGCATCGGCAGACAGACGAGCCTGTAGCTTATCCGTGGTCTGCCCGACGGATTTCGCCGCAGACAGGCAAAGCACCTGCAAACAAACGAAAAGGGTCAGCATCACGGCCAAAAGCCTGCGGCGCGCGTCCTTGACCTCCGCGTGCAACAAATAATACAGCAAAATACGCCCTCCTTTCTTTTCGTGGGACAACTGCTCTGCCCCTGCCACGGACAAAAGAGAGATTTCTCCCAAAGGCTACGGACTTTTTGATAAAAAACAAAACGAGGCCTGAAAGTATCCCTTTCAGCCTCGCCTTTACGTGCTTCGTTTATTACCGCGCTTTAATGCGCACAAAGAAGCCCTCCGAAAGGGACGGGGTCGCGAAAAACGTAAGCGGGTTCCATTCAGATGGCTCCTCTCCTGTTAACTTTGTTTTTATTATACCATAGATCTGTACAGATGTCAACATCGGCATAGTGCACAATGTTGAAGGGCATTTTTTGTGCATATTGCCACTGTTTTGGAAATGGATTCCACAAATCCGATTCAGACAATGGTGTTTCCCGATCAGCTCCTAAAAAGCAAATCATGACTCTCCCTCCGTCAAAACAAAAAGCCTTCATCTCTCCCCCGAAGGAGCCATAAAGGCTTTTTACGTGTGGTTATAAAAGGTTACTGGATCTCCAGCACGGCTTTGGCGGCGGCCAGCTGGGTGTCCGTTTCGTCCGTCAGTTCCCAAAACGTCACGTCCTTGGACAGCTTGACCTCCACGTTGGGGGTCACACCCACGCCGTGGTAATTTTCCGAGAAGGGGGGGCTGTATTTGGCAATGGACAGGTGCAACGCACTTTCTCCGTCCTTCAGCGGCACCGTTTGCTGCATGGTGCCCTTGCCGTAGGTGGTGGTACCCACCAAGGTAGCGATCTCGTAATCCTTCAAGGCCGCGGCAAAAAGCTCGGCGGCGGAATAGGAGTTTTCGTCGATCAGCACGGCCATGGGCATTTCCAGGCAGGAGGCGTCGGACGAATAGCTGTGGACTGAGCCGTCGTTGTATTCAATGCGGATAATGGGACCCGCAGGCAAAAGCATATCCAGCACGTCGCAAATGGTGGTCAGATTGCCCCCGGGATTGTGGCGCACGTCAAACACGAAGCGGTCACAGCCCTGCTTTTTCAGCTCGTTAAGGGCATTTTTGAATTCCTCCGTAGTGGTCAGGTCAAAGCTCTCAATGTCGATATAGCCGATGTTGGACTCCATCTTGCGGTAGGACACGGTCTTGGTCTGCACCACGGCACGCACCACGTCAAAGGTCAGCTCCTCGTTGCCGCGAAGCACGGTCAGGTTCACAGTGGTCCCCGCTTCCCCCTTGATCTTGGCCACGGCGGGATAATAACCCAGCTGGGCGATGTCCTCGCCGCCCACCTTATACAGAATATCTCCCGCATGAATGCCGATATTCTCCGCAGGGGAATTTTCCACCACGCTGACCACCTTCAGATACCCCGTGTCCGCGTCGTAAAACACCGTAACACCGATACCCTCCTGCTGGCCCTGCATGCTTTGCATGGATTCCTTGTAATCCTCGGCGTTCATATACATACTGAAGGGATCGCCCAAGGCTGCCACGTATCCATACAGGATCCCGTCGCTCAGGTCGCCCTCATCCACCTGGCCGATATAGTAGCGGCGCACGTAGTCATCGATCTCCTTCAGCTTGGAGTAGCTGTCCTCAAACAGGTACACGCTTTCCAGGCGGGCGTTGGTATAGCGCAGCGAGCCCACCCACGTGATCAAAAACGTGAGCAGAGCCACCATGATCATCAGCACGCAAGCCGCGCCGAAAGAAATTTTGCGGTTCATATCCATTCCTCTTTCCGGAGTTGTTCACTGGCCTTATTGTACACGAAAACCCTTGCTTGCACAAGGGTTTTCAAAAAACGTTTACAATTTGTTTGCACCTTACGGCAAATAGTTGGCGGGGTTGACAGCCTTGCCGTTTTTGCGGATCTCGAAGTGAAGATGGGGGCCGGTAGATTTACCGGTGTTGCCGCTTAAGGCGATCTTTTGACCCTTGTAGACCTTATCTCCCTTTTTCACCAGCACGCCCTTGCTGTAATTCAAATGGGCGTAGTAGCTTTGCAGGCCGTTGCCGTGGTCGATGACCACCAGGTAAGCAAAGCCGCCGGAGCTCAAGCCCGCAAAGGACACCGTACCGCCATCGGCCGCGTATACGGGCGTACCAATGGGCACGGCCCAGTCCATACCGGTGTGATAGTCACCCAAATTGGGACGCCAGCCGAAACGGCTGGTGATCCAGCCGGTCTTCACAGGCTTCATAAACTTGCCTGTGGCGGCGCGGACGGGAACGGGCGTACTGCCCTTTAACACCACAGCAGTGGTGGGAGCCTTCAGCGTTTGCGTTTCCAGCACGGTGCGGGAGATCTCCTCCCCGTTGACGTAGACCACGTTGGCCGTGACCTGACGGGTGCCGTTTTTACCGGACACCTTCACCTGGGAATAGTCGGTGTAATATTTAGAGCTGTACTGATACGTGGTCTCGTAGGGGATGGCCTGAGTGTAGGTTTCGGTGCGAATGACCTGAATGGTCAGATAGGGCACGTCCTTGGTGACCGTCAGCATCTGCCCCACCTCCAAAGAACGGGGGGTGACGTTGGGGTTGAGGGTCTCCAAAGCGTTCAGGCTCATTTGGGCGGAATTGGCAATGCCCAGCAAGGTGTCCCCCCTCTTGACCTTATAGGTGGAGGTGACCTTCGTAGTGGAGCTGAGCACGTCGATGATGTCCTTGGCGGTAACGCGGTGGGAGGTGGAATACTGCTGGTGCACCACACGGATGTCGCTCAGATATTCCACACGCTGATTTTCGTGCTCTTCCACCTCGTAAGAGGCCAAATTATCGCTTAAAAAGCTATTGACTTGGGCAATATTCTCCGTCGCGCCCAAAAACACGTCGTCCACGTACACACCGTACCCCTCGAAAAGGTCGGCGCTGAAGAGAGCGTACAGGTTTTCCTGCAGGGTCTTGCGGTCCGCCGCGGAGGCCTGCTGACCCACCGTTACGCGGAATTCCACCGCCGTGGCAAAGGTGACGGCCTCGCCGGTGATCTGGTAGACCTTATCTTCGGCGGT
This sequence comes from Clostridia bacterium, assembly GCA_017507855.1. Lineage (GTDB taxonomy): Bacteria > Bacillota > Clostridia > Oscillospirales > RGIG5554 > RGIG5554. The sequence goes on along the minus strand of JAFWAE010000024.1, from coordinate 7,277 downwards.
CTGAAGGGCCTGTTCGTATTCCTCGGGCGTGCTGACTGTGCCCAGCTGCTGCCCGTCCACGTATACGGCCAAGGCAAAGCCGTTCAAAGGCAGGGAGAGCACCACAGCCGCAGCTGCACAGGCGGCCAACAAGGGCGCCACGTAATTGACGTTTTTCTTCAGGAAACGGCCAAAAGCCCACACGGAAGCGTAGGACGCCCCTTCGGGTTTGATCTTTTTGGCGGGCTTGGGGCGATTCAAGAAGGTATAAAGCTTATCCCACACCGTGGGGACAGCGACCGGCTGCCAACCGTGGGGATGGACATCCACCCCGCCGCGGGAGGGCTTTGCCTCCTGCTTGCGGCAAGCCATAAAGCAGGTCAGGGAAGCCAGCACATCGCGCAAGCCCCAGGCCTTGACAGCCAGGGCCATCTCGCCCATACGGCGGCGCAACGCCCCGGGCTGAGCACCTTGCTTTTGAGACAAACGGCGGTGAAACTCGTACGCCCAAAGCAGGGGCAAGCACAAAAGCACCCGGGCACGGGTGAGGAGCTTTTTCAGTTGTGCGGAAAGATCTTTCATGCACCGGGTCCTTTCTGAAGTATCTGAATCAAACACAGTTCGCGCCAGAGCGCACCCTGCCACATTACCATGTTCCGATATATTATACGCTAAACGGTTCCGTTTTTCAAGTGTTTTTGAAAATTTCCGTCGTTTTTACCAAAAAAAATATCATTTTTTGAGAAATAAAGCCGTTTTTTTGTGCTTTTTACCTGTTTTTCTCCTGTTTTTTTGGAATACAAAAGGTGATTTTTCGTCATACTACTGAGGACGGACCACCTTACGGGAAAGGAGTTTTAAAAAAATGAAATGCAAAAACGGCTCTTGCCGCCTTCTTTATGCGGCGGCTTCTGCCGCGGCGCTGGCCGTGCTGGTGCTACACCACACCCTGCCGCTGATGCGCCGCCGCCAATACGTGCGCAAGCCCAAGTTCCTGAGGGATTTTTGCGAGACCCTGGACAAATGAAAGAAAAACCGCCCCGCTTTGGCCTCGGGTTCTAAAGGACGGTAAAAGAGCCGATATGGATTTATTTCCGTATCGGCTCTTTTATATTGCACTACCGCTTTTAGTGGTGAGTAAGTGCGCACACTTCCCGATAGTTTTTAGTGATATGCTGACATTCGTCAGCGTGATATTTTCGCTTTGCGAAAGTGATATTAAGTCCGTTGGACTTAGTGATATTCTATTCGCCTTCCAAACTTGCGAAGCAAATATCACTTGGACGAAGTCCAAATATAACTGCGAAGCAATATAACTCGCCGCAGGCGAATAGAGTTGGCGTTGTGTCCTTAGGAACACAACGCCTTACGGCAGGGCGGTTTTTTGCGTTCAGCGGATGACGATCTCCACCTGCTGGGAAAGCTGCCCCAGGTCCGAAATGGTCATTTCACGGCAGATCAGCCGCTTCAGGGAATTCAGTCCCGTAAGAGGCATGACGGAAAGCACCTGAGTTTGGGAAACGTCCAGTTCCTCCAGCAAGGAAAGGGAGGTAAGCAGGGACAGGTCCGTGACAGGATTGCCGGAAAGATCCAGCTGTTTGAGCGTGGGAACCAGTTCCACGCCCTTGAGCGATTGGATTATATTGAAGGAAAGGGACAAGCTCTGTACGGGCGAGGTCAGCTGGGGCACGCTCTGCAGCAAATTTCGGGACAGGTCCACCTTTTCCAGCTGGCGCAGAGGGATGAGGGCCGTGGCATCAGCGATCTGGTTATCGGCCAGGCAGAGCTCCTTGAGGGAGGTCATGCCCATCAGGCCGTCAATATCGAAGAGGCGATTATCGGAAAGATCCAGCTTTTTGACGGATTTAAGCTGGGAAAGGGCGTGCACGGAGGACAGGTAATTGTCCACCAGGTACAGTTCCTGCAAAGCACTTAGGCCACCCAGATCGGAGATGTCGATCAGCCCGGCGCGGTTGACGCGCAGGACCTCCAGTTCGGACAGGGGGGCCAGAGCCGACAGCGAGGAGATCATGTTCTCGGAAAGGTCCAGCTCCTTCAAGGCGGCCATCTGCCCTGCCGCGGCGGCGGTGTTGAGGCAATTGTCGGAAAGGTCCAGCTTGCGCAGGGAGGCAGAGGCGGAAATCCCCGCCAAATCCACATCCGTCAGGCTGCAGCCGTTGATCTTCAGGGTGTGCAGGGCTGACACGGCCGCCAAGGGGGAATAGTCGCGGATATAAGGCTCGCCCACCAACGTGATCTGCTCCAGATTGCGGCAGCTCTTCAGGGCGCTCAGGTCGTAGATATATCCTTCCAGGGGCGTGCCGTCCTCGGCCAGGTTGGAAAATTGGGTGATCATGCTCAGGTCGCTGGTATAGATGGTACCGGAGGATTTGTTGATCATACGGCGCAGGATCTTTTCCAGCTTTTCGTCGGCAATATTCACCGCCTCGTTAATGTCCTTCAGCTCGTATTCCAAACGAAGCTCGTCCGTCACCAGTCCCGCCTCGTTGATGGCGAAGGCGCGGATCACGTTGACCCCCTCCGTCAGTTGAATGGGGCCTGCGTACAGGTAGGACTCCAGGGTGGGGGCGGAACCGTCGCGGGTGTAGTAGATACGGCTTCCCTCCCCGGAGGAAAGTGTCACGGTAATACGCTTATTGTAGATGCCCTGGCGCGGATTGTGCACCACGGCCGCGGGCGAGACCTCCTGCAAGGCGGACAGCACGAACTCGCGGTCGATGGTGCGGCGAAATTCGATCGCCTCCTGCACGCGGCCCAAGCGGCCGTAGATCTGCAGCACCTGCACGTACAGATCGCTGTTGCCGGGAAGCAGGGTGATGCCTTCCTTCAGGGTCTCCAAGGCCCGGTTGGGCTCCTCATTTTCCAGGTATACGGAAGCCAGGCCCAAGATCCCCTCGCGGCAGCGCTTGTCAAAATCCAAAGCGCTCTCGAACTTGGCCTTGGCCTCGGCGGTGTCTCCCCCCTCCAGCAGGATGCGCTGGCCCTCGGAGGCCACCCATTGGGCAATGTACGGCCCTCCGATGCTGAAGATCAGCAAAGCGGCAATGGCCAGCAGTACCAAAGTGGATACTGCCAGAGAAACAAAATAACGAGTCATATTTCCTCCATCCAACGGTTGGTTTTCAGTTTGGGCTTCCTCTCAGCTTATTTTACCACAGCTTTCGGGAAAAAGCCATAGCTTTCACAGAAATTTTACATTTCCGCCCGCTTTTTGGTCTTCCATTCCCGCGGGGAGCAGCCGAAGCGCTTAAAAAACTGACGGTTAAAGCTGGAAAAGGTCGCAAAGCCGCAGTAGGAAGCCACCTCGGCAATTTTGCGGTCGGTCTCTTCCAGCATGGCCGCCGCCTGATCCAGGCGCAAATGGGTGAGGTATTGACCGGGAGAAAGACCCGTGCGCTTCAAAAAGTCGCGGCGCAGGGTGGAATAGCTTTTGTTGCCCGCCATGCACATCTGTTCGACGGTGATGGGCTCGTTAAAATGCTGCAGCATATAAATGACGATGGGGGCGATCTCCTCCTCCGCCACCTGCTTTTGCTCCTCCAGCAGATGGCTGATATGCCCCAGCTCCATCAGCAACATGGAGCTACCCAGGGCCACCCGCTTTTCGTACCCCTCCTCCCCCTGCAGGACCTCGTTGAGCAGGTGGGTGATCAGATAATTGGCGGCCAGATAATTGGCCTTGGTAAACAAAACGGGGAAATCCTTGGCAGGCTGTGCCTTTTCCAGGGGTCGTGAGAAAAAGTCCACCCCCGTTTGTTCCACCAGCTTTTGGGGACTCCAGGCCGCAAAATGCCAGCACGAACCGCCCCGATCGCTTTTCCAGCCGCGGACCGCGCCGGCAAAAAACAACACCGCATCCCCCGCCCCGTAGCGAAGGAAGCGCCTGTTGACATACAGCGTTCCCTTTCCCCGGGTGCAAAGGCCGATCTCAAACCCGCCCTCGTGAGTGCAAAGCTTGCCCGCAAACGCTTCATGCTCCCGGGCGGGGCAAAAAACGCGGCGGGTAAAGGGCAGGTCGAGCCCCGTTTTGACCGAGGAAGAGATCTCGGCCGTCACGGGGGCGGAAAGAAGCCCCCCGCACGCCAATTCCTCGGGCCAGGCAAACACGGACAGCTGCCGTTTTTCGGTACGTGTAGGCATAGCGTTCCCCTTTTTCAAGCAAATTCTTTAACGTGAAAAATCCGTCAGTTCTTTCCCGTCGGCGCTCTTTCGGCTTTGACGCTCCAGGCGGAAGGCACGCGGAGACATTCCCTTACAGGCCAAAAACTGGCGGTTAAAGCTGGACAGGGTGGAAAAGCCGCAATACGCGGCCACCTCCGCAATTTTACGGTCGGTCTCCTCCAGCATGGTAACGGCCTGTTCCATACGCAAGCGGTTGAGGTATTCCAGGGGCGTGCAACCCGCTTTTTTCAAAAAATGCAGGCGCAGGGTAGAATAGCTTTTATTACAGGCCTTGCAGATGTCCTGCACGCCGATGGGCTCCTGCAGGTGCTGGATCATATAGATGACGGCGGGGAGCAGTTCCTCCTCTGCCATTTCCCGGCGCTCCTGGATCACACGGTTGAGGCGGGCCACCTCCATGGTCAGCATGGCCACCAAATAGGACACCCGATCCCCGTAGCCCTCCTTTTTTTGCAGGCATTCCTCAAAAATGCGCCAGATCAGGTGATTGCCGGCGTAATTTTCCGCTTTGGTCAGCAAAAACGGAAAGGACGGCAAGGGGAAGCGGGAATTGAGAGCGTTTCGGAAAAAGTTGAAGCCCCCCTCTTTCATCAGCTCCAGCAAATTGATGGGCATAAAATACCACGTGGAGCGCACCCCTGCATCGCTTTGCCAGCTTCGCCCCAGATCCGCAAAGGAATACACCGCGTCTCCCGGATTATAGCGAAAAAAGCGCCCCTGGGCATAAAACAGGCCGCTTCCCTCCAAGCAAATGCCGATCTCGGAGCCCAAGGTGTTGGTATACTGCCTTCCCTGAAAATCAAAATCCACACCGTTGACCGTCCCCTCACGTTCGCTGCTGGGCAAGGGCAAGGTGAATTTATCATTGAAGGATTCGGGCAACACGACACGCACGGGGTCACAAATCAGGCAACGGCTTTCCTTCACCTTTTGAGGATCCAAGGGATAGCGAAAGAAATCCATTTTTTTCCTAATATATTCTTTTTGCACTTTTTTGCTCTTTTCTGCAGTAATTTTGAACATTCATGATATACTTATACCACAGCTATCCGCTTTTTTCAAGGGAAAAGGGCAAAAAAGCAACCATTAAAATTGCATAGTTTCTGAATGTTGCGAATGGGTCCGAACCAAAGCCCCCTCCATTTCTTTCGCAAAACAGCCCGCGAGAGGGGTGTTTGTCAAGAATGCTCTTTTTTGCATGGTTTTTGATTTTTTCTGCATTGAATTCCCTATTTTCCCCTACTATAATATACTTAACGCATAGTTTTTCCCTGCGAAAACAAAAAACGAAAAGGAGTTTTTGACCGTGAAAAGACAATTTCTGCGTCTGGCCGGGGCTTTGATGCTGGTGTTCTGCCTGTTGCTGAGCACCGCTTGCCAATCTGCCCCCGCCACGACACCTTCCACCGCGCCCGCCACCACCCAACCGGCGACCACGGATCCCGCGCTGGACCCCAACGACCCGCTGGCTAAGGCTCAGCTGGGCGAAAAGGACCTCAGCGACGTGACGATCACCATTTCCGACGGCGGCGGCCTAACGGGCGATCTGGAGGGCTCCGCTTTGGAGATCGCCAACGCCACCATGTGGTTGGATCTGACCGACCGCTTCGGCTGTGAGTTCGACCTCTTCCAGTCTGACTATCAGGTGTACGACCTGGCTTCTTCCGTGATGATGGGCGGCGATAAATTTGCCGATCTGATGTTCAACAAGGCTTGGGTCATGGGTTTCTTCATCCAAGGCGGCTTTGCCGAGGATCTGAACCAATACGATGTGCTCAAAACCGAAAACAGCTACTGGATGCAATCCGCTGTGGAAAACTTCAACCTGAAGGGCAGACAGTATGCTTTATCCGGCGCCTACACGAACTCCTGGAACGGCGCTTACGGCATTTTCTACAACAAGGCCCTGGCCGAAGAGCTGCAGTTGCCCGACCTGTACCAGCTGGTGCGCGACGGCGAATGGACCCTTGCCAAAATGTCCGAATACGCCAAGAAAGCCACCCGTGACATCACCGGTGACGGCCAAGTCACCGCTGACGACTGCTGGGGCATCGGCTTCCCCGGCGAGGACGGCGCCCAGGCCATGTTTGTGGGTGCAGGCGGCTTGTACTTTAACCGCAACGAGGACGGCACCTACGGCCTGAACATGGGCACGGCCGAAACGGGCAACGTGCTGCGCGACCTGGCCGACATGGTCAACAACGCCACCTACAACCTGAGCGAGGGCCACGCCTGGACCTACTACCTGAACACCATGTTCCCCGAAGGCCGCCTGCTGTTTATGGCTTATCCTCCCAATGCCGCCTCCGGCACCAGCGCCTTTGCCGAGCAAGAGGGTGACTTCGGCTTCCTGCCCCTGCCCAAGTACAGCAAGGACCAGGAAAGCTACCACCTCTTCGTGGACCATCACCTGAACACGGTCATCATTCCCATGAACGCAGACGGGGACAACGCCGCCTTCATTCTGGAGGCCGTTGCCTGCTATGGCGAGTCCACCATTGCCCCCGTTTTGCTGGAAGCCTACGAGTCCTACTTCCGCGACGAGGAATCCCTGGAAATGCTGAAGACCTACGGCATTCCCGGCCAGACCATGCACCCCATGACCACCCTGCTGGGCGTGTCCTATTCCGGCCTGTACGGTGCTTCCGCCGTGGTTGTGAACGAAACCGTGATGCGCGGCGGTGACCCCGTTTCCCTGTATGAAGCTTATGCCGAGGCTACCCAGATCACCCTGGACGAGATCTTCACGGCCCTGGAGTAAACCTTAACACAAAAAATACGCCTTCCCGTTTTGCGTGTTATCCTTAACGGAGAACACGCAGTCAAATCCGTCTTCGACGGGTGAAATCCACCTTTGGTGGATGAAATCGCGTTTGCGATGAAATCCTGCTTCGCAGGGTTGTATTTAGACGGATTTGATTTCATCCGAGGACTTGTCCTTGGATTTCATCTGTACGAAGTGAAGATTTCATCGTTGCCGCGCAACGATTTCATTAAACCAACAGAAAAAGAGATAACATTTCGGCTACGAACCGATTTGTTATCTCTTTCTGTCGTTATAAGGGTTTGGGCTTAGCCCATATTTACGTTTGACT
>JAFWAE010000023.1 GCA_017507855.1 Clostridia bacterium | reverse complement strand
GGGAGCTCCCGACGAAGTCGGGTGAGGGAGAGCGCGTTACAATGAAGTTAGTACAAATCTAAAGTCACGCAGGCTCCTTCCGTCACGCTACGCGTGCCACCTCCCTCTCGGAGGGAGGCTTTTTGTTGATCCCATTATATCACAAATCGGCAGAGAAAACAAGAGTGATATTCTTGTTGCTTCGCAACAGAGTGATATTGAAGCCTTGCGGCTTCAGTGATATTTTATTCGCCTCCCAAACTCGCGTAGCGAATACCACTCGGCGATAGCCGAATATCACTGCGTAGCAATATCACTCGCCGCAGGCGAATAAAACTGCGAGACTTCCTTATGGGAAGTCTCGCAAAACCTCTCTTTTTATTTTACTTGGACCGTGAAACGCCGCAAGGCATATGGATAGGATAGGGGAAAAGGAAGCGCAAGTGCGAACAGCCTCAGGTCCTCGCTTGAGCGTGTGCACCCCGACCCTTGCTTTAGTGGAATGAAAAAATAGCAGTGACGACACCCAAGGGGGAGTCGGCACTGCCGATGGTCTAGTGCTGAGAAAACGGTGAAGCTTGGGATCAGGGGCGCATGAGTTTGTCGATCTCTTCACTTTGGTCGCCCACGAGGATCTCAAATTCCTCTGCTGTGGCTACGGGATCGTACGTGGTATAGTGAACGGTGAGGATATCCCCCTCGTCAATGCCCAGCTTGCCCGTTTGGTTGGAGCCTTTTTCAATGGAAAGCAGCCTGCACGAGGCGGGCCAAAGAATGTCCCGAAGCTCCTTGTCGATCACGAAGGCGTCCTTGTGTACGGTAAGGGGAACCTTAATGGTGTACGGATCTTTTCCCTTGTGAATGGCGTGGGTCTTCGTTTTGATGACTGTGCTTGTAAAGTCATCCAGTCCCGAGCTTTCCACGGCCAAGAAGGCGGCGGTTACCCCCACGATAATGGGGAGAATATTGTGAAAGCCGCCAAGAGCTTCAACGGCAAAGACAAAGGCGGTCACGGGAATGCGCGAGGATGCCCCCAGAAAGGACGCCATGCCAATAACCACGAGAAGCGCGTAATAGTCGGGCTCTATAAGCCCCAACGCAATGAAGGCTTCGGCGCAAAGAGCGCCCAAAATTGCGCCAAACGCCAAGGTGGGCAGGAAAATGCCGCCCGTAATACCTACGGTGTTTGACACCATCATGAAAATAGCACGGATGGCAAAAATGCTGACGAGAAGATACCAAAAGGTCTCTCCCTCCAGAAAATGCTCGTTAAGCAGATGGTCGATCAGCGAATGACCCGTTCCAAGCATCTTTGAGAAAAAGAAGCCGATCAGGGCAAAAAGAGCAAAGATAACGGGGAGCTTGATCTTTGCCGAAAGGGCCTTTAATTTTTTGCGGACGAGGGTATCTGTCAGGTTATAAAGCTTTATAAATCCAATGGAGCAGATCCCGCACAAAAGACCCGTTGCCAACGGGATGAAGATCAGCGAAAGAGGGAGGGGCTCAAGGAGGACCGTGTGGAAAAGGGCGGTAGAGCCAAAGCCGAGGTCGGCTAAAAAATGGGCCGCAAGCTGGCCTATGGCCACCGAGATGGATACGATGGAGAAAAGAAGGGGGGAAAAGCGCTTGTGGATCTCCTCCATGGAAAAAAGGATGGCGGTAATGGGAGAGCCTGTGGCAAGGGCAAAGCCTGCCGCGGCGCCCCCTGTCATCATATAGCGGCGCCAGCCCTTGTTCTTTTTTCCGCCGATCATGTGAACGACTCCGTTGCCCACAGCCGTTCCCATTTGCACGCAAGGCCCTTCCGTGCCTAAGGGGAGGCCGCTGAGAAAGGTGATCAGGGCGGAAACGGGAAGAAGGAAGGCACTTTTGAGCCACTTAAAATTGGTGATGCCTCTTATGGCGGCGATAGAAGTGGGGATGCCGCCGCCGCGACAGCTGTGCGAGAAGGCTAAGATCAGACTTGAAAGGAAACCTAAAATAGCGGCGCCTCCCAAAAGGCAGGGAAGCCACGACGGATTTGACCTTACCCCTTGGTAGACAGTTTCGGATAAGTGGACGGCAAAACCTGCGGCCACCTTAAAGCCTGTAATAAGAAGGGCAGAAAAAATACCCGTGGCAATGGAAAAAAGAAGGCACGGAAGAAAAAGATTCTTCAAATAGTTGGAATGATAATTTTTCATGTTATGTTCTCGATCCTAATCAGTTATCTGCTGTGTCGCGATATCACTCGGCCTTTCCTTTTTCAAGGGAACGCAGAGCATGAAATAAAGGCGGTAAAGGGAAAAACGGGCTTACAGATCGTCCTCGCGTACGGGAGAAATGCGATAGAAATCCAAAACGGGAATGAGGACCAGCGCGGTGAGACCTGCGTTAAACCCTCCGTTATAAAGGACGAAGCCCCCGTGCATTCTTGTGGTCACCGTGCAGATGACGGCGCTCATAAAGCCTGCCAGCACCCCGTAGCGAAAGCCGTATTTCCCCGCAATGGGGCAAAGGCCCGTGGCAAATGCCAGGCCGTTTATATACGCTTGGGTGGAAAGCGTCCAGGGAATGTCGAAATTTGCCACCAGGCAGATGACCACCACTGTGGCAAAAAGTGTAACGTAACCGATCACGATGGGGAAGACGTTTTTGGGATGCTGACCGTCTGCCGCAAAGGTCAGGGCGGCAAATACGATGCCTGCGGTGGCACCGGTAAAGCCAACTCCCAAGGGAAGCTGAGGGAAGACAGAAGGGAGAATAAAGATCAGATTCAAATACGCCAAAATGGCAAAGCCGTACACGGCAATATTGATCATGCAAAGGGGCATTCCGAATTTATCCGTGAAATCGAGGCCGTAGCCCGTACAGTGCAGAAGCTCGCGGTAGCCGCGAAGGCTTTTTTTGTTAAAAAGGAAGCCCGCGGCAAGGGTCGCGGTAAACAGCAGCGCAAAGAAAACGTTCATAAACGCGCGGTAGCCGTAGGGAAGAGCGTCATAGGCCGGGTTGACGATGAGGGTGTTGGCGGGCTCCTCCACGCCTAAGGTGCTGTACATAAAGGCGTTGATAAATATGCCCAAAATACCGATGGCAAGCCCTGCCTTATAAAGGTTGTAGCCGCGGTGCATGGCCGTCGTGCCGGGAAGCAGTGCGGGGATCACGAAGCCAATGGCAAGCCCGCATATCAAGGCAAGCACCACACCGACCCAGTTGACCTGCAAGGCAGGGGTCATGGCATAGCGAAAAAACAATTCGCTTACAAAGGGGGCAAGGGCGGTGGCGAAAAAGGCAATGTGGATGTTTTCGCTGATCTTCTTTTTCATCACGCCGCAGTACAGAAGAATGCCAAAAAAGGGAGGCCACATATTCAGAAAATTCAGACCGTAAAAACAATGCGCCACAATAAGCATATAGCCGGCAAGGACCGTTGCGTGAGCCTTGGCGCGGCTGATATACACGATCAGATTGGCAAACAATCCGCAAACGGCCGCGTTGAACAGGGTGCTTCCCAGGCCGCCCAGTGCAAAATAATCGGTGACCAGCTTGCTGGGGGAGGTTAAGATCCGCAGCAGATTCTCAAAAAAATCCCATTCTCGGGTGTAAAGGACCGCAATGGGCGTGGCGGCAAGAAAAAAAAGACTGACGAACAGCGGGTACACGTATATGAGTCGCCGGCTTATTTTAATTTCTTGTTCTGACATAGGCGCGGTCCTTTCTGTAAAGTAGTGCCGTTTTCAAGGCGCTTGCGACGCGAGCCTCCGCCACAGCCCTTGCTTTGGTGGGACAAACAAAAAAACAGCAGTGACGACACCCACAGGGGGGCCGGCACTGCCGGTGGTCGGAGTGACGGGATTCGAACCCACGACTTCTTGGTCCCGAACCAAGCGCTCTACCAAACTGAGCCACACCCCGATGCGCTTATCAATTATAGCGGAGTTTTGGCCAAAAGTCAATACTTTTAGGCGAAAAAACGGGAGGGGAAACGCAATTGCCTCGTCAAGCACGGAAAAAAGGAGGGGACAGCGTCAAAAACACTGAAAAGTTATGTGGCTTTACACCTGAACGGCTGGGCCAACAAACGGATCAGGGGAGCTCAATGGGGCCAAAGGGGGGCACAAATCCTTCGCGGGCGGCTTCCGCTCCCTGCACGTAGCCATAAATAAGCCCCTTTTCCCGCAAATAGGCTTCTGCGGCTTCTGCTTCTGTTTTTGTCACGCGGCGGTTGAGCTGTGGCCAGGGTAGGGGATCGTGCGGGGGTGTGTATTGCCGCATCAGGCTGAACAGAATGTCTTTGGCAGGCAGTAGCTCGGCCACCAAGCCGATGACGCCGTAGGTGTTTTGCAGGGTGCCGGGCAACATCAGGTGACGTACCATCACACCTCGCTTCAGCAAGCCGTTTTCCATTTGTACGGGGCCTACTTGACGGAACATTTCCGCCAAAGCGGAGCGGGCGGTCTCCACGTAACGGGGGGCGGCAGACCAGCGTTGGGCCAACTCGTTGTCGCTGTATTTGAAGTCGGGCAGGTAAATGTCCACCTTTCCCTCCAAAAGGCGCAGGGCCTCCACGCTGTCATAACCGCCGCTGTTATACACCACGGGCACGGGCAGAGGCTGCTCCAGCGCTTCGGCAATGGCGGGGATCACGTGGCCGGGTGTGACCAGGTTGATATTATGCACCCCCAGGTCCACCAGGCGGAGGAACAACTGCCTCAGTTGTGTGGGGGAAACAGGGGTCCCGATCTTTCCGCCGCGGCTGATTTGACTGTTTTGGCAAAACACACAGCGCAGAGAACAGCCGGCAAAAAATACCGTGCCGGAGCCTTGGGTGCCGCTTAAGCAGGGCTCTTCATAAAAATGGGGGGCCGCACGGGCCACGAGCGGGCGGGTGCCGACTGCACAAAAGCCCGTTTGCAGGCCGTTTTCGTCGCGGGGGACGGCGCAACAGCGTGGGCACAGCGTACAAGTGGAGGACAAGGCGGGATCTCCTTTCTATCAAGGTGAAAAGCTTTACATGTAAAAACGGCTCCGCAATGCGCGGAGCCGCAAAGAACTACCGAAGTTTTTGGCGAGCCTCGCGAGCGGCTGCCAGTAAAACGGCTTTGGCGTGGGCCATTTGCGCAGCAGTAAGGGGGGCAACGCCCTCCAAGGGATAGGCCAGGCCCATTTGGCGGTATTTTTCTACGCCCAGGGTATGGTAGGGAATCACGTCCAGGGCCTGCAGATTGCGCAAACTGCCTGCAAAATGCCCCAGGGCCTGCAGGCTTTCCGAATCGTCCGTATAGCCGGGGATGACCACGTGGCGGATCCATACGGGAATCTTTTTTTGCTCCAGCAGGCGGGCAAAGGCCAGTACGCGGCGGTTGCTTGCCCCGGTCAGACGGCGGTGGGCGTCCTCCTCCATATGCTTGACGTCCAGCAGTACCAGGTCGGTGTACTGAAGCAAGGTCTCGATCTGTGCCGCAGAAGCCCCGTTTTCAGGGGAGTAGGGCGCAGCGGAGGTGTCCAGGCAGGTATGTACCCCCTTTTTCTTGGCGGCTTGAAACAGCTCGGTCACAAACTCCGCCTGCAAAAGGGGCTCGCCCCCGGAAACGGTGATGCCTCCTTTTTTATAAAAGGCGCGGTTATGGTCGAATTCGGCCATGAGTTGGGACGGAGTTACCCGCTCGCCCACACCTGTTTGCCAGGTATCCGGATTGTGGCAGTACAAGCAACGCAGGGGGCAACCCTGCAAAAACAGCACGTACCGAATACCAGGACCGTCTACCGTGCCGAAGCTTTCCCGCGAATGGATCAGCCCTTCCATGGCGTGTCAGATCTTGTCGTGGAAAGTGCGGGAAATGACCTCGTCCTGCTGCTCCTTGGTCAATTTAATAAAATTGACCGCATAGCCGCTGACGCGCACGGTCAGCTGGGGATATTTTTCAGGATGCGCCTGGGCATCCAGCAGGGTCTCTTTGGTGAATACGTTTACGTTTAAATGGTGGCCGCCTTTTTCTACGTAGCCGTCCAGCAGGGACACCAGGTTGTCGATTTGGTTTTCAGTTGCTGCCATAAGGGTCAGTCTCCTTTACGATTGGTTTTCTTCATCCAGCGCCTCAAAGAGGGTGGGGGTGCAGCAGCCGCCTTGGGCGCAGTCAAAATTGACCTCGATATCTCCGGCAAAAATGCGGTCTTCCTTACCCAAAGCACCGGGAATGATGGAGAAGGTGTTGGAAATGCCGTCCTGAGCATCCTTGAACGGAAGCTTGGAAACGGAGGCCAACGAGGCCACCGCACCGTGGGTGTCGCGGCGGTGCATGGGGTTGGCGCCGGGGGCGAAGGCCTCGCCCTGCTTGCGCCCGTCAGGCGTAGCACCCGTGTTTTTGCCGTACACCACGTTGGAGGTGATGGTCAAAATAGAGGTAGTGGGGATGCCCTTGCGGTAGGTGTGGTATTTGCGGATATGCTCCATAAAACGGTGCACCACGTCGTGGGCCAGGGTGTCCACACGGTCGTCGTCGTTGCCGAATTTGGGGAAGTCACCCTCCACCTGATAGTCCACGGCCAGCCCGTTTTCGTTACGCAAAACCTTTACGCGGGCGTATTTGATGGCCGAAAGGGAGTCGGCCACTACGGAAAGGCCCGCAATACCCGTGGCAAACCAACGGGTCACGTCCTTGTCGTGCAGGGCCATCTGCAGCTTTTCGTAGCAATATTTGTCGTGCATGTAGTGGATAATGTTAAGGGTGTTGACATATACGCCGGCCAGCCATTCCATCATTTTGTCGTACTTGTGAACGACCTCGTCGTAATCCAGGTATTCGGAGGTGATGGGCCTGAATTCGGGACCTACCTGTTCGCCTGAGATCTCGTCCACACCGCCGTTGATGGCGTAAAGCAGGCATTTGGCCAAATTGGCTCTTGCTCCGAAGAACTGCATTTCCTTGCCCAGACGCATGGAGGATACGCAGCAGGCGATGGCGTAGTCGTCACCGTGGGTAAAGCGCATCAGATCGTCGTTTTCGTATTGCACAGAGGAGGTCTCGATGGACATTTTGGCGCAGTAGCGCTTGAAATTTTCGGGCAGGCGGGTGGACCAAAGCACGGTCATGTTGGGCTCGGGCGCGGCACCCAGGTTGGAAAGGGTATGCAAATAGCGATAGGACATTTTGGTGACCATATGCCGCCCGTCGATGGCTACGCCGCCGATGGATTCGGTGACCCATTGAGGATCGCCGGAGAACAGCGCGTCGTATTCGGGGGTGCGGGCAAATTTCACCAAGCGAAGCTTCATGATGAAATGATCCACCATCTCCTGGATCTGCTTTTCGGTGTACACACCGTTTTCCAGGTCGCGGCGGGCGTAGATATCCAAAAAGGTGGAAGTGCGGCCCAGGGACATGGCGGCGCCGTTTTGCTCCTTGACAGCGGCCAGATAGCCGAAATACAGCCATTGGATGGCCTCCAACGTGTCCTTGGCGGGCGCGGAAATATCGAACCCGTAGCTGAGGGCCATTTCTTTGAGCTGGGTCAGCGCACGGATCTGCTCGGCCAGCTCTTCGCGGTCGCGGATGACCTCGGAATACATAGCCGAACGGGTGGTGGCCTTTTGCTCCATTTTATCTTCGATCAAGCGGTCCACGCCGTAAAGGGCTACGCGGCGGTAGTCACCGATGATACGGCCGCGGCCGTAGGCATCCGGCAGACCCGTGATGATGTGGCTGGAGCGGCAGGCGCGCATTTCGGGGGTGTAGGTGTCAAACACGCCGGCGTTATGGGTCTTGCGGTGCACGGTGAAAAATTCCTTTACGGAAGGGTCCAGGGTATAGCCGTGATCCTTGCAGGCGCGTTCAGCCATGCGGATGCCGCCGTAGGGCATCAGGGCGCGCTTGAGGGGCTTGTCGGTCTGCAGGCCCACAATGCGTTCGCGGGGGCGGTCAATATAGCCGGGGGCATGGGAGGTAATGGTGGAAATGATCTTGGTGTCCATATCCAACACACCGCCTGCCTCCCGTTCCAGGCGAAACAGATCCAGGATCTGCTGCCAAAGGGTAACGGTATCCTCGGTGGGGCCTTCCAGGAAGGAAGCGTCTCCGTCATAAGGGGTATAGTTATGCTTAATAAAGCTACGTACATTTATTTCTTTGACCCAGGTTCCCGGCTCAAAGCCTTGCCATTGTTGGGGAAATTGTTTCATGCGCTTGTCTCCTGATCCGTTTTGTAAAGCAGCTTTCCGTTTGGTAATGCTGTCTTCCCTATATTATAATACCAAAAGACAAAAAAATAAAGTGTTTTTGACAAAAAAACAAAGCCGAAAAGATTTTTTTCTTTTTCGGCTTTGTTCAGCTTAGCCTTCACTTTGGCGGGCCAGTAACTGGGCAATGGTCTGTGACATTTTGACGTCTGTTTCATCGGGGATCTGTTGCTCGTGCAGGGGGAGGATGGCCGCCCCGATCACGTCGCCCTCGGCGATAACGGGGGCCACCACACCGGCCTCGAATTTGTCGGATTGGGCCAAAACGGGGACGGAGGGCTGTTGAGAGTCACGCACGTATACGTTTCGCTCTTCCATAAGCTGCTCGATGCCGGCAGATACCTTTTGCTCCAGCACCTCGCGGCGGGGAAGACCGGCACAGGCGATGACGGCGTCGCGGTCGCTAATCAGCACGGGGCAGGCGCAAACTCTGGAAACGGTTTCCGCCAACAGGGAAGCGGTCTCGGTCATTTCACCCACGGGGGAATATTTTTTGAAAATGATCGTCCCCTCCCGATCGGTATAGATCTCTAACGGCTCTCCCTCTCTTATCCGCATCGTGCGGCGGATCTCTTTGGGGATCACCACACGACCGAGGTCGTCGATTCTTCTCACAATTCCCGTTGCTTTCATATATAAAATCTCCTTTAAATTCAAATCGTGATGTTAGTATTTGTGATTAAAGGGAATTTATACTGCTTGAATTTACTTTTAATTTATGATAAAAATTTTTTAACCTATTGAAAAAAATTTTTAGAGTGATATAATTAATTTACCATGTTTTAATAAGGGAGTATTGTTATTTCTATGATTGCTACCCCTATACTTGATAAAAAACTTGAAAAAGCAAGGCAAAAGCGCCTACTTATAATTTGTGAAGACAATCAAATTCACTTGAAAAAAGAACCGGTTTTTTTAGGGGGCAAAAAAGATGATTAAACGCGTTTTGCCCATAATACTTTGTGTTTTGGTTATTTTTTCTATAAGCGGAGTGTATGCAACCTGGCAGTATACAATAAATGTAGCAAATCCGGAAAAAAAAGACCTTCTGGTTTCGTTAGGTAGTTTTGATTATCCGGAAATTGTGTATATTACTGATGTTGATTATCTTTCGGGTGGGGGAACTTTTACAGACACCAATTATTATAGAAGTGTTTTAGAGAGCTCTGTTACCGTTCCTAAAGGAACGGAATTAACTTTTCGCATTACAGTATTTAACAACTCAAATGTTGTGCAAGGTTTTGACGGCGTTGTTAGTACAACTTCGGGCTACGATAACGGAAACATTGCCTACACCTTAACAAATCTTAAGCGTCCGTACACGGTTGACGGTGTGATGGCAGATGATGTAACGAGAATTCCCGCACAACAAAAACATCAATATGAGATAACCTTTAAATTTGTCGAAAACACCACCGATTTTTCTAATGCAACATTGAATTCGGTGCTGAATTTTGTGTTTAAACCATTCGCCGACATTGACCCCGAACACATCACCTCTCCTGTGGACGGTGCGCTTGAGGCAATCAAAAAGATTTTGAACACACCCGAAGACTACGCAAAACTGTATGGCATTATGGACCAAAGCAGCAGCACAGGTTCTTATGTAGGAAACGTAGTAGGAAGTTCAAGCAACGACACCAAAGTTTTAGATGAACTGTTCGACGGAAATCTACATCTTATGCTTACCGACCCTGAAACAGGTGAGCTTGTTAAAACAAATCTAACCTGTATGATTAAGGAAAAAGATTTAGATGGTGACGGGAAGTCTGAAATGACAATTTATATGACTCCCGATGATTTATCAAGCGCCGGAATTTTGTCTACAATTAAAAATGTCTACGTTGGTGTATTTACTCAGCTTACTAACGCCGACGGAACTATAACATGGGAACAGCTTGGTGAACTTTATCATGGCACCTCCCAATGTAACGACTATGACTCTAACATTTTCAACGGTTTTGACCAATCCATTAACACTGACCGTTGGCGTTCTTCACAAGCATATCACAACGTGAAATCTGGTTCCACTCTTGAAAATGTTATTAAAGGTTATAAAAATTCCATCAACTAAAACATTAAAAACAAAAGCGAGGTGAATTTACCTCGCTTTTGCTATGTATTGGTCAAAATATGCTGTTTTTCGTCAAAAATTTTTCTTTAAAAATTGCCCGAAAACCCAGTGTTTATAAGGGTTTATCGCACTTTTGTTTTATTATAACACGAGCCTCGATTCGGCGTACAATACCTGTTGCTTTCATATATAAATCAATCTCCTCGCTATCTTTGTAGGGGCGATTCACGAATCGCCCGTTTGGGTTTCGTGAGCACTTGCGGGTCATTCGTGAATGCCCCCTACGTATATTTTCAAATTGTGTTGTTATTGTTTGTGTGTTGGGGAAATTTATGCTGTAAAAGCAGATCATTTTGCGTCCACAACCGGTGATTGTATAAATTACTATTTGCAGTTTGTTGATTTCTAACGAATTTAGCTGTAAAATACAAACAGATAGGAGGTCATGTTATGACTATAGGGAAAGCCATCAATAAATTGAGAAGTGATGCCAATTTGTCCCAAGAGCAGTTTGCCACCATTTTCGGTGTTTCCCAGCAATCGGTTCAAAAATGGGAAAACGGTGATTCTGTTCCGGAACTCGGCAAAATCATAAAAATTTCCAAGCATTTCGACGTTTCTCTTGATGCGTTGATTTTGGGAAATAATAACCGCATGGTAGAAGGATTTCGCAATACTTGTCAGATCAAGCCTCAATACGCCAATATTCACGATTGGGAGTTTTATTCTTCCAATTTGATGATAGAGTACGAGCAGTCTACGGACGAGGGACTGGACTTGGAGCTGTATAAGGACGTGTTTAACACCGTATCCCGCTTGCCCAAGGGGGAGACGAAGAAAAAGATTGGAGACGTCCTGTTTGAGGTGGTGACCAACGCCACTATGCGCAAGGAGTATCCTTACACAGAGCCTTCCGATCTGGAGGGTATCCGTGTTTTACGTAAGCCTTACAAATATGCAAAAAAAGAAGGCGCATCTTTGGAAAGCAGGGTGCACGGCGCGTGGATGGGCCGCGTTTGCGGATGCAAACTGGGGGCCAACGTGGAGGGTGTGACGGTTGAGGAGCTGACCTCGTTTTTGAAGGAAACGGGCAATTACCCCATGCATCGGTATATTTTATCCACGGACGTCAACGAGGAGCTGAGCAAGCGCTACAGTTTTCCTTTTGCTTCCCGTTCCTTCGTGGACCGGGTGCAATGCATGCCCGCTGATGACGACACCAACTACACGGTCATGTATCAGGAGATCGTGGCAAAGTACGGCTTTGATTTTACGCCCTTTGATGTGTCCCGAGCCTGGATGGATATGATCGGTAAATCTGCCTACTGCACGGCGGAACGGGTAGCCTTTTGCAATTTCGTAAAGGGCTTTGAACCTCCTTTCTCCGCCATGTATAAAAATCCTTACCGTGAATGGATCGGCGCCCAGATTCGCGGCGATTATTTTGGCTACATCAATCCCGGCGATCCCGAGAAGGCGGCAGAAATGGCATGGCGGGATGCGTCCGTATCCCACATGAAGAATGGCATTTACGGCGAGATGCTCGTAGCGGCTATGCTGGCTGTAGCCGCACAAACGAATAATATGGAAGACATCGTGCGCGGGGGCTTGGCTCAGATCCCCACTACGTCCCGTTTGTACGAAAAGGTGACGGAAGTGGTGGACGGCTTCAAAAACGGTGTCAGCAAAGCCGCTTGCTTCGAAAACATTGCCAAAGCCTATAACGAACGTAACGTGCATCATTGGTGCCATACCATTTCTAACGCCATGATCGTTGTGGCGTCTTTACTCTACGGCGGAGGCGATTATGGGAAGTCGATCTGTATGTCAGTAGAAGCCGGTTTCGATACAGACTGTAACGGTGCTACTGTTGGCTCAATTTTGGGAATGGCAAACGGAATAGAGTCTATCCCCGAATATTGGACAAAACCAATCAATGACACGTTGCACACATCTATTTTCGGCATTAACACAGTTAAAATAAGTGATAGAGCAAAACTGACAATGGAGCATATCAATGGAAAATAAAATTATTGTCATAGGAAGTGCTAATACCGACCTTACCATCCATTCCGACGTAATGCCCAAACTCGGCGAAACCTTGGTCGGCAGTAATTTTCAAATCAATGCAGGCGGCAAAGGGCTTAATCAAGCCGTTGCAATAGCGAAATTAGGCGGCAAGGTTTCCTTTTTGGGTGCGGTTGGAAATGACTCTAACGGCAGATTTTTACTAAACACCTTAAAGGAATATGGTGTAGTGTTTGAGGGATTTATTTCAGAATCCGCACCTACAGGGACTGCAATGATTACCGTGGTTGGCGGTGATAACTTTATTTTGCTGGATGCAGGGGCAAATAACACCCTAACCCCCAAGGTTGTCCGCAAAAAAAGTCAGCTTATTGCCCAAAGCGATTTTTGTGTTTTACAGCTTGAAATCCCCACCGAAACGGTTTTGGAGATTTGCAAAATTGCAAAAGAAAACGGCACAAAGGTAGTGCTGAATCCCGCCCCCTTTAAAAAATTGCCCAATGAGGTGTATGGGCTGGTGGATTATCTGGTTCCTAACGAATATGAAGCTGAAGCCCTAACGGGAGTTTTCATTAGAGATGATGATTCTGCTGTAGAAGCGGTACAAAAAATCAAGGCTTTGGGCGCAAAGAATGTTATTATTACACTTGGCGGAAGAGGTTCGATTTATAGCAGAGGGGATGAAATTTTATTCCACGCCGCTAAAAAGGTAAAAGCGGTAGATACCACCTCCGCCGGAGATTGCTTTATCGGGGCGTTTGTAACAGCGCTTTCTCAAAACAAGTCTGTTTCTGAGGCGATAACGGTTGCTACCAAAGCGGCGGCGATCACTGTCACGCGCGAGGGGGCAGCCAAATCCATTCCTTTTGCCAAAGAAATAAGAGGCGATAACGGTTGCTTTCCTACATAAATCTCCTTTAACACATTTGTAGGGGTCATTCACGAATGACCCGCGGGCGATTCGTGAATCGCCCCTACATGAATTTTCAAATCGTGATGTTGGTATTTGTGATTGAAGGGAATTTATACTGAACAAAATAAAAACGAACCTGCTGTTTTCTTTTACGAAAAGCAGGTTCGTTTTTTTTAAAAATCTTCTTTGGCCATGTGTTTCACACGTGGCTTTGATCATCACTGTACAGGAATATGGTTATAGTGAATCGCAGCATCGGTCAGGCAATCATTCGACATTTCGATCACGATCTTTTCCCAATCGGATTCGCCTCCGCCATAATACACGTCGGTAATGCTTTTACAACTATCGAATGCGTGAGAGCCAATGCTCGTGACCGTCTTCGGAATTACCACCGTCGTAAGGTTGGGGCAATATGAGAATGCGCGTTCATTGATGGCTTTCACGCCGTCGGGGATTATGATCGAAGTAAGCCTTGTGCAAGAATTGAAAGCCCCGTAAGCGATTACTTCGGTGTCCTCATGTACCGTATAATCACTCAACACTGCGTCAGTCTTTGATAGCAACACAGCGTAGGGGTTGTTTCCGCGGCGCAAATATTTGCACGAATCATATTTAGTAAAGAGTGCAGCGTTGCAACCTGAGAAAGCATCCGCTTCAATATTTATCGCCGTGTCGGGCAAAGTGACAGACGCAAGTTTTGGACAACCATAGAAAGCATAACTTTCAATCGTCGTTACGCTATTCCCCAGAGAAACCGATTCAAGATTCGAGCAATCGCTAAAAGTGGCTGCACTAATACAGGTTACACCGTTTCCGATTACAACAGACCTGAGAGAGTTGCAAGCCGAAAATGCATTTTCTTCAATAATTGTAATGCTATCTCCAATAACAATAGATTCAAGATTGTCACAGGCACCGAATGCCCTATAACCAATGAACGTAACAGTATCGGGAATCAGAACGTTGGTTATAAGGTAGTTTCTTTCGAAAGCACCCATATAAATTTTTTGGACCGGCAGACCGTTATACTCATCTGCGATCTTGACGAATGCTGCAGTTCCGGTATAGCCGATTACCTCGGCGTAGGTGCCGTCGGCAGAAATGTCATAAATGATTCCGGGGGTGGAGGAAAGGGGGCGTTGACAGTCGGCGCATATACCGTCTTCGGCGACATTGTGCGTTGCCTTGTCTTTGCTGTCTCCACAAACTGTACAAGCAAGCCAGTGATATTCATCATCGGTCACATATGTAGAAGAAAAGCTGTGACCCTTCGCCTCGGTCTGATTCGTTTTCACGGTTTTATTACACACCGAGCAGGTCATGATATCATACCCTCCATCGGAGCAGGAAGGCTCTGTCGTAACTGTCTGCCACTCATGGTCACAGGCCGGTTCGGCCTCATACTCGGTCTTGATTCCGTTTACCGCTATATATCCGTCGATTACGGATATCACAGGATCGGTGTATACCTGGTACTCGGTTTTCACACCGTTGACAACCAAGTAACCGTTTTCTACAGAAATAACATCCTCCTCGCGTGTTTGACTGTCATTGCATGCACTCAACAAGGTTACGATCAAAAGCGAAAGAAGCATCACTGCCAAGAACTTTTTCATTTTCTGTGCCTACCCCTTAAAAAATCTGAATTTTGTTATATTATATCATTGAATCTCCCCTAAGTCAATGAAATGGCTCGGTTTCGAGCTGTTTCTCGATGGCGTTATCACATTCCGTAGGGGCGACCGGTGAATCGCCCCTACATGAATTTTCAAATCGTGATGTTGGTATTTGTAAAAGGGGAAGATTTATACTGGTTGATTTTCTTTTTAGACTAAGCAGATTTTAATCCTTTTTGTGGCTTTTAAAATTTCTCTGATAACGAGAAGGCGATTCCCCAAAGCGCTGCTTGAAGATTTTCGAAAAAATATAGATGTCGGAGTATCCAACTGAAATCGCTGTGGTGGTAACACTGTACCCAAGAGAAAGAAATGCTTTCGCTTGTTTCATGCGGTGTTCTATTAAATATTGTTGTGGAGAAACACCCATTTTCATCGAGAATATTTTAGAAAAATATGTTCTTTCCAAATGAACGCTTTCTGCCATTTGTTGAACTGTTAACGGTGTCATATATTGGGAATGGATCAAGTTCAGCGCTGTGTTAACAGGATCCTCCTTGGTTCTGTCTTCTTCCATCAGAAAAGAAAACAATTCCCAGAGCTGGGCAAGTATAAATTCTGTCTTTCCGTTATGAAGATTATGGGAAGCTTTCATATGCTGGAAAATACGCAAAGCTCCCGGAATGTCGTAGAAATCATTCAGTTGTAGTGGCGGAGTCCCGATGAAAGCTACCCAAATATATTCCCAAGGGTCTTCGGAATCCGCTTCGTAATATGTTTCTGTAAAGGGTGGAATGACAAACATCATGCCGCTTGAAAGCTCATACCGTTTATCGTTGATTTGAAAAATACCCTTTCCGGAAACAACAAAATGAAAAAGCCAATATGTGCGCATTGCAGGACCGAATCCATGAGATTTTTGGCAAGATTCAAAGCCAAACTGAACGGGATTTACTCCTTCATAATTTTTATTAATAATCACTTCGGAATACATACCAATCTCCTAAAACAACAAAATGACAAATTGTGTATCTCATAATAACATTTCTTTTTAACTCATGTCAAGTTATAATGAAAAAAATGATTTATGGAGGTTATCAAGATGAAACTAACTTTCCTTGGCGCAGGAAGCACCGTTTTTGCAAGGAATGTAATCGGAGACTGTATGTGTACGGAGGCTTTGCGCGACAGTGTGTTTGCCCTGTACGATATCGATCCGAAACGTCTTGAGGAAAGCAGAACGATTTTGGAAGCGATCCGTAAAAATACCGGTGGCTATGGCCGTATTGAGTGTTATTGCGGAGTGGAAAATCGCAAAGAAGCACTGAGAGGTGCGGACTTTGTTGTCAACGCCATCCAGGTCGGAGGATATGATCCCTGCACCATCACCGACTTTGAAATTCCGAAAAAGTACGGTTTGCAGCAGACCATCGGCGATACTTTGGGTATCGGAGGCATTATGCGCGCGCTTCGTACCATCCCTGTGATGCAAGATTTTGCTAAGGATATGGAAGAGGTTTGCCCCGATGCTTTGTTTTTGAATTATACCAATCCGATGGCTATGCTGTCGGGATTTATGCAGAGATACACCCCCATCAAGACGGTTGGGCTTTGTCACAGCGTTCAGACCTGCTCGGAAAGTCTTTTGAACGATTTGAATATGGGAGATAAACTGGAAGGCCGAAAAGATCTTATTGCAGGCATCAATCATATGGCGTGGCTTCTGGAAATCAAAGATAAAAACGGGGTAGACCTGTATCCTGAGATTAAGTCAAGAGTGGACGAATATCTTGCCAATCCCGAGGTTAAAAACAAGGTGCGAATGGAGTATATTAAACATTTCGGCTATTACTGCACCGAATCCAGTGAACACAATGCGGAATACAATATGTTCTATATCAAGAGTAAATACCCCGAATTGATCAAAAAATATAATATTCCCATTGATGAATACCTTTGCAGATGCGTGTATCATATTGAAACCTGGCAAAAAGAATATGAAGAAATTCTTCAAAGCGGGGTAAAGGAACACATTAGAAGTAACGAATACGCCTCTCGAATTATGGAAGCGATTGTGATCAACCATCCCTACCAGATAGGAGGCAACGTACTGAATAAGGGATTCTTGATCTCGAACCTTCCGGAAGAGGCATGCGTTGAGGTGCCGTGCCTGGTAAACGGAAGCGGTGTTCACCCCTGCTTTGTCGGAGCGTTGCCTGTACAGTGTGCTGCGATGAATATGACCAACGTCAACGTGCAGCTTTTAACCATTGAAGCCGCAGTGACCAAAAAGAAGGAGCATATTTATCAGGCCGCTATGTTGGATCCTCATACAGGCAGTGAATTGGATATTGATACGATCAAGAAGATGGTTGACGATTTGATTGAAGCACACGGCAGCTATTTACCAAAATATCATTAAGTAAGGAAGGGAGCAGACTTTAGTCTGCTCCCTTCTTTTTATAATTCCGTGTCCTGCTTTCCTGCAAATCCAAACCGTCAAAAACCGGAAAAAGGCATAGTATTTGTGCGGGCTTTGTCGATTTTTGTCCTTGTTACGTTTGTAGGGGTCATTCACGAATGACCCGCGGGCGATTCGTGAATCGCCCCTACATGAATTTTCAAATCGTGATGTTGGTATTTGTGATTGAAGGGAGTTATACACGTATAATTTGTTATTTCAATTCTTCGCGACGGATAAACTCTTCCTGCGCGCCCTTTGACATATCAACAAAAATTGCGCTGTATCCGGTTATTCTCACCATTAAATCACGATACTCATCCGGCTTTGCCTGCGCTTTGCGTAATTCTTCTGTATCGGTTATACTGAATTGAAGTTGCATCCCCCCTTGCTTAAAATACGATTTAATAAGAGCCTTTATTGTTTTTTCACCCTTTACACCTTTTAGAATACCTTTACTTAGCCTTACATTTAAAGCACCGGAATGTATTCGTTTAAAAGGCAATTTGGAGACCGAATTCAATACATCGGTAACACTCTTTGAGTAGCCAACCGTTGGAGATATATGGACGATACAGCACTAAAATTAGGCATATTCAGTCCGCATGCCTTTTATCAAGCTTTTGAAGAATTTGACAATCAAAGCATTGAGGAAAGCATGAACAGTGAAAACATGATCATTCGTATTTTCGCCATACTTGATCGAAGAGTTGGAAAAAGAAGATTGATAAATATGTATCGCACGTTAAATCCTAAAGAGAAAGTTTTTAATTTGTTTTACTCAATTCGAATCAATGCAGAGGGCATTTCGTTGAATTAATAATTAACCCCGACAGACTTTGAAAATCTGTCGGGGTTAATTATTTGTTTTCTGCGGAGCAATTATGCCTTTTTGGATCGTCGAGGACGCCGGTCCCTACAAGTCAAGTTTAAACATCCTTATGAGAACCAGCTTTTTTCACTCCGCTTTTTGTTGTATCCGACAGGCTTACTTGGGCAAGCCGCTGTGCAACTTGTGGTGAACGCCTTAAAGATGGAAAGTATCCTTCAGGTAGTTTCTGCTTGTCTGCATGCCCTCCATGGGGGTCATGCCGGTAAAGTTGTCCTGTTCCACAATGACCAGATCGGCATCGATGTCGTCGCAGGCTTCAAGGATGGCGGCAAAGTCGTTGCGACCTTGGCCCAGGGGAACCAAACGGAAGCCGGTATCCTCCTGGGAGCCCTTGTCGATGGCGTTGCCGTTCTCATCGATCAAAGCGTAGACGGGGCCTGCGGCCAGCTTGGTGCACACGAAGTCCTTGAGGTGGATCACGTTGATGCGATCGCCGTATTTGCGGATATACTTTGCGGGATCGACGCCGCCGTAATTGAGCCAGCAGGTGTCGGGCTGGGGATCAACGACCCCCTTCAGCTCCTCAAACATAATATCGTAGACGTAGCGGTCGCCGACCTTTTCAAACTCGAAATCATGGTTGTGATAGAGGACCTGCATACCATTGGCACGGGCCCCTTCGGCGACCTTGCGGAAGGCAGCCTTGGTCTCTTCCCATGCGGGGGTGCCGGCCAGCTTGTTTTTGTCGAACCACGGAATGACGATGTACTTGACACCGTAGGCCTTGAAGAAATCGTAGGCGGCTTGGCCCTCGTTTAAGAACGTATCGATGCCTTGGTGAACGGAGACCGATTTCAGCCCGATCTCGTCAAGCAGGGATTTTAGCTCTTGACCGCTTTTGCCACCGTAATAGCCGGCAAATTCCACATAGTCGTAGCCCATGTTCTTCACGGCACGCAGGGTGCCCTCGAAATCGGCGGCAAGGTTGTCTCTTACGCTGTAAAGTTGGATACCAACATGAAACGGCTTCATAACTTATACCTCCGGAATCTCGATGGTGATCTCGCGGCCCAAAGCCGAGGATTTGGCGATCCCGTCGATAATGGCTTGGTTGTACAGGATCTCGGCAGACGAAACGGGAGCGGCTGTGCCAAACTTGCAAGCGTCGAGGAAGGTGCGGATCTTCAGATCAAAGAGATCGCCGGGAGTCTTTACGATGGGGATCTTGGTTTCGGTCTGAAGGCCTGCCACCTCATGATACAGGGTCATCTCGCCGCCGACCGTGCCGTTCCAGCACTCGGTAGAGGGGATGCGAAGGCCGCCCTCGGTTCCCAAAATGATGGTGTCACCGGGAGTGTCGAGATTCATGGCCCAGGCAATGCGGAAGTCGAGGACGATATCGCCCTCCAGGCGTATAAAGGCCGCGGCAAAATCATCTACGCCAAATTTATCGGCGTACTCGGGGTGGTCGGGATAGTAGCCGGGACGAGTGCCGAAATAGGCAGATTTGTAGCCGCTGACCGTCAAAGGCTTGGGATAGCCGATGGCGTTGAGCACCATGTCAAGCGAATAGCAGCCGATATCGCCCAAAGCGCCGATACCTGCCGTTTCATCCTCGATAAAGGTGGTGCCGAAGGGGGTGGGAATGCCGCGGCGTCTGCCGCCTCCGGTTTGAATATAGTAGATCTTGCCGAGAGTGCCCGATTGGCAGATCTTTTTGATCATCTTCATGTTTTCGTCCATGCGGGGCTGGAAGCCGATGGAAAGGACTTTGCCGCTCTCCTTCTCGGCGCGAACGATCTCCACGGCCTCCTCGGTGGTAACGCACATAGGCTTTTCGAGAAGGACGTTAACGCCTTTTTTCAGGGCGTAGACGGTCGGTTCCGCATGCTGACGGTTGTAGGTGCACACCGAAACGGCATCCAGGGCGAGGCTTTCGTCGTCCAGCATCTCCTTGTGGGAGGGATAGCACTTGACGTTCTCAAGCTCCCAGGCCTTGAAGAAGGCCTCGGCCTTTCCGGGGACAAGGTCGGCACCTGCAACGATCTCCACGTCGGGTTGGTTTTTGTAAGCGCGCATGTGGGCGCCGGCGATCCATCCGGTTCCGATGATGCCGACACGGAGTTTGCGGGATGCATCCACGGAAACCGATTCGTGATTTTCCTTAAAAGCATCCAGGCTGGTGGTTGTTCCTGCCATAGTTGATTACCTCCACAAAAATATTGCGATACGTGCATTGTATCAAATGATACGAAAAAAATCAAGAAATTACCGTAAAAACAAAAGAAAATTTGTTTTGCGAAAATTCGCTTTTGAAACGAAAGGGACGCTTGCGCCGGACCGAAAACCGTCATTTGAGCTCTTCTCGACGTATGAGCTCGTTTTGGGCACCCTCTGACATATCCACAAAAATGGCGCTGTATCCGGTGATACGTACCATAAGATCTTTGTACTGCTGCGGATGCTTTTGGGCATTTCTTAACTCCTCGGTATCGGCTACGCTGAACTGGAGCTGCATGCCCCCTTGCAAAAAATAGGCTTTGATCAGCGCTTTGATGTTTTTTTCCCCACGGGGCCCCTTGGCAACGCCCGTACTTAACCTGATATTCAAAGCACCGGAATGGATCCGGTCAAACGGCAATTTGGAAACCGAATTCAATACTTCCGTCACACTGTGAGGAAACCCTGCGGTGGGGGAAAGGTTCTCGCTGAGGGGAGCCCCTTTTCTTCTGCCGTCCACAGTTGCATT
Organism: Clostridia bacterium; assembly: GCA_017507855.1. GTDB lineage: Bacteria > Bacillota > Clostridia > Oscillospirales > RGIG5554 > RGIG5554. Next base: position 53,042 of record JAFWAE010000023.1, on the reverse strand, counting down.
CATGGCAGCCCCTTCGTGCAAATGGTTGGAGTCGTTGATGGTCACGTTCAGGGTGTACACGTCACGTACGCCGTTTTCGTTGGTGGCTTCTCTGTCGATCACGTCCAAAAGTGCGGTCATTAAGCGAACGGCGTGTGCATTGGCAACAGGATCGTCGCTTCCGAATTTCGGGGCTTTTTTACAGCAGTTCAAAAGATCCAAGCGGTTTTCAAAATCCTTGTCCGCCGCTTCGACCAACTCGTTTAAGGAGCACTTTTTTTCCCGGAAAACAAGTCGGTCTATCGCACTGAGCATATCTGCTGCCGTTGCAATGTTCCGCAACAGCACGTATACCGCAGGATATTTGACCCTGTCTTTTTCAAGGTTTCCGGCATTTTTTATGCAATCTACGCTCAAGCATTCCGTCAGGGATAACGTGTCGTAGGAGGAGGGCATGTCCCCTCTGTATTTTTCCCGATAGGCAGAAAACGTTCCTTTGATCAGCTCGGCGTAGGCTTCTTCCGTAGCCAGGTATAGATCGTCCATGCTTTGAAAAACGCGGTTAGAGTGCAGCACGTCATCCAAGATTATGGGAAGCGGCTTGCCGCACGTTCCCACGATCACCGAGCCGCCGTCAATATCTGCCCAATTGCACGGGTGCACGGAATAATTGACCGCGTTTTCCTTTTCCACCCCAATATGCAGATGAGCGGGGATCACGGTCTCGTCGTTGTATAGGATCAGCGAGGCGTTTTCTTTCACCTTGCCGCTTAAAATATCCAGCAGTTCTTCAGGGCAATCCTTTGTGCAGCGACAAATATATATGGGATTTTTAAGCTTGGGATGAATATGCTTGGCAAACAACAGGGAAAGGGGGTTGGTTTTATGGTCCGTACGGTTGCTGTATCCGCCAAGTGTGATGTATCCGGGCGATTCATAAACCGGGTTGCGAAGCCATCCTGTGTGGGCATAATCCTGAGTCAAATAGGCCATTTGATGCTCCCCGCGCCCCAGATGCAGACTCATTTTGGCCGAAAAATCATCGATCAAGCATCCGGCCTCTTCTTCCGTTAAAATTCCGCTTTGCAGATCCCGCAAATAAAACGGCAGAAGAATATCGTCCAATCTTCCCACGTTGAGACAGGCCACCGCCGTTCCGGCATAGATCAGATATACGTTATAGACGAATAAGATCAGCTGCATGGCCTCGCGGAAGGTTTGGGGAGCCCCTTTTACTAAAGAAAAGCACACCTCGGCGCAGTCTTTTCGTTCGGCTTTTTCCGCCGCCGCGCCGTAGCGTTCCACGTAATCCCGTATGGCCTCAAAGGTGTACTTGATCCCCTCTAAATAATTCAAGATCCCTTTTTTATCGCCTTCGTCCTTGGTTTGGGCTATTTTTTGTTCCGCTTTGACGATATACCCTGTGATCCCATCTTTTACCAGGGTTTGGCTGTCCACGGTTACGTGTCCGGAATTGAATTTGACAATGGGGTTTTCATTTGGCTGGGCAGCCCAGATCTTGTCCAACCGCACTTGTTCCTCTCGGGTCGGAACGTGGTCGTCAAATCTTCCAAGCAATAGATCGTGCGGCGCTATGGGTAAGGAGGCGTTATTCAGAACGTAAGACAAGCCCTTGCCCATTTGCAGCGGTTGAGGCAGATCCTTGACTGCATTTTGGGCTTCGTACAGCAAAAAATACCGCTCTACCAAGGTGCTTTCCACGGCTTTTTCCCTTAGGGCGCGGCTGGCTTCGTCGATGGATCTGCGGGCTTTTTCCAAAACAGTCATAAATCATTTTCCTTCATTATTTTCATCTGCCAATGATGAAACGGTATGGATGACCTGCCGGGCAACATGGTCTGGGCGTGCGGGCGGAACTTTTGCGGCCTTTGTTGTGTTACCATCAATATAACATGTCGTTTGGTTTCTGTCAACCTCCAAAGAAAAGGAAGATTTTTTGGGCGGGAGCGGGGTATTTTGAGAATTACTGACGAAATTTCTTGACATTATTTCCAAAAGAGGTATAATATAGTTGTAAAATTATTTTACAAGGGAGAAAAGTTATGAAAACAGTCAATGACATCCTGAATTTGATCAAGGAAAATAACATTAAGATGGTGGACTTCAAAATGGTGGACATCAACGGCCAGTACCGCCACGTGACCATCCCCGCCGAAAACTTTTCCGAGGACACCATGAAAAGCGGCATCGGCTTTGATGCCTCCAACTACGGTTACGCCGTGGTGGAGAAGAGCGATATGGTGTTTATTCCCGATCCCGATACGGCTTTGATCGATCCCTTCTGCGACATTCCCACCCTGTCTATGACGGGTAACGCCATGATCATCGATACGCCTGAAAACCGCCCCCTGGCTCAGTATCCCCGCAACATTATCAAGGCGGCCGTGGAGCACATGAAAAAAAGCGGCGTTGCCGATGAAATGAAGATCCTGCCCGAGTTCGAATTTTACCTGTTTGACGACGTGACGTGGAACGTGGACGGCCGCTATATCGGCGCTACCGTGGACGCCAAGCAGTCCTACTGGAATTCCGACAGCGAGGGTCACGGCGTGGTGGTCGCCAAGCAGAAGAACTATCACATTGCCAAGCCCTTTGACGTTTCTTACGAATGCCGCAGCGAAATGTGCATGCTCATGAAGGACGCGGGCATTGAGATCAACTATCACCACCCCGAGGTAGCGGCCTCCGGTCAGTTCGAGATCGAGCCCCAGCTGGGTGAAGTGGTGCACATGGCCGACGCTACGATGATGATCAAATACATCATCCATAACACGGCCCTCAAATATGGCAAGAGCGCCACTTTTATGCCCAAGCCCATTTACGGCGAGGCAGGCAGCGGTATGCACGTGCATATGCTGCTGTTTAAGGACGGCCAGCCCGTATTTTCCGATGACAACGGCTATTCTCACCTCAGTGAAACGGCCCACTACTTTATCGGCGGTTTGCTGAAGCATATCGGCTCCCTGTGCGCCATCACCAACCCCAGCACCAACTCCTTCAAGCGCTTGGTGCCCGGTTTTGAGGCGCCCGTTACCGTGGGTTACGCCACCTCCAACCGCAGTGCCGTTATCCGCATTCCCGCTTACGCCAAAAGCCCCGACAAGCGCCGCTTTGAGCTGCGCAATCCCGACGCCACCTGTAATCCCTATTTCTGCTATGCGGCCATCCTGATGGCAGGCCTGGACGGTGTGAAGAACAAGATCGATCCCCACGCCAACGGCTGGGGCCCCTACGATATGAACCTGTACAACCTCCCCGAGGAGGAAAAGGCCAAGTTGCAGGGATTGCCCGTGTCTTTGGAGGAGGCGCTGGATTGCCTGGAGAAGGATTTTGCCTACCTGACCGAGGGCGGTGTGTTCCCCGAGGAGCTGATCCGCAACTTTATCAAATCCAAGCGCGCCGAATGCAGACAGCTGGCTGCCATTCCTCATCCCGCCGAATTCGACAAGTACTACAACCTGTAATTTTGTCAAGCAGCACAAGGGTTCTCGGATCCTTGTGCTGCTTTGTTTTGCACAGAGGATTTACTTTTTTCCGGGCTTGTGATACAATGATGGCAGAAATCCGAAAAAGGGGGGATGTTTATGCGTCTTGAAGCATTATGCGTTGCCGATCTGCACTTGCACACCAACCTTTCCCTTTGCGCCCCTTCCACCACCACGGCGGAGTCTTACCTGCCTTATTGCGAGCAGGAGGGGATAAAGAGGATCGGCATTTCCAATCATCTGTACCTTCATTTGGGTTTGGAGTATACCCTGCAGTCCTGTGAGCAGATCCGTGCCTTGCAAAACCGCACGTCGGTACAGCTTTTGTTCGGTTGTGAGATGGAACTGCATTACGGGCGTCCGCCCATGCTGGACAGGCAGAGTGCAAGCGCCTTTGATTACGTACTGGTGGCGCCCAGCCATATTTTCAACCAGATCCACCACTATCGGGATTTTGATCTTTCCACACCCGAAAAGGTCCGCCATCTGACGATAGAAAATTTTAAGCAGGCCTGTTATTTGGATCTGGGCGTTCCCACCGCTATCTGCCACCCCTTGTATCCTATTTGTGCTCCCGATCAGCAGGAGATCCTGGATGGGATGGACGACCAAATGCTGGGAGAATGCTATACCCTGGCTGCGCGGCATGAAAAAAGCATCGAGATCCACGCCTGCTTGTACCGAAACACCGTCACGCTGGACGAGGAAGGCTTGTCGCCCAGCTATATACGCATGCTTTCCATTGCCAAGGAATGCGGCTGCCGTTTCCATTTCGGCTCCGACGCCCATGCGCCGGAAACCTTTATAGGTAAGCACGCCCTGCTGGAGCGGGCGGCCCAACGCGCGGGCATCCGTTGGGAGGATCTGTGGCAGCCGGCTCGGGTCTAAAAAAACGGTCTTACAGTCATAAAAGCGGGGTGGCAAGCACTCCGCTTTTGGTTTTTGGGCGGTTTCTCCATGCCCGTCTCACTTGATTTTTTTGGCCAAATGTGGTATATATAATATAAGGGAAAAGGCCGATCTTCCCCCAAAAAAAGTAGGAGGCACGCCATGGTTTTTGTTACACTGGACGATTTTTTGAGCAAGGCCAAAAAACTACCCCGCCTGAGCCGTGAGGAAGAAAAGGCTTTGGGTCTCCGCAAGGCTGCAGGAGATGCGGCGGCTAAGGAGGCCTTGATACAAGGCTTTTTACCCTTTGTGGCAGGGAAGGTCGAACAAGCACCCAAGCAGGTCCAAACCATGAACACCCTTTTTCAGTGCTTGGACGAGTTGGAAAAGGCGGTGGAAGCCTTTGATTTTTTGCAGGAAGGGGAGCCCTTTATCCACTGCCTGAGCCGACGGATGCGCCATTGCATCACCCGATGCTTGGCCGACAGGCTCTAAAAAAACGATCCCAAAGTGAAGCGGTACAGCATACGTGCCCCCTTACTCCGGGGCAGGAACGGGAGCTGGTGGAAACGGTGGAGAGCGTGGCGGTCAAAAATGCCGGCGGCACGGTGGCTTACGAGAATACTGCCAAGGCCGAGGCCAAGGAGGCCTGCCTGCAAGCTTTGCACGCGCAGTTTTCCCAACGCCGCTTAAACGGGCTCGGCTGAAAGCCGCCGAGGCATCCTTGCCTATGAAACGGAACGGGGCGTATATCCGCAAAAAAAGAAGAGCGAAGGATCGTGATCCTTCGCTCTTTTTTTTGCAACGGGTTACAGAGATCGATCGGCTTTCTTTTGGCGAGCCTTGCGCGCAAAGAATTTAACGGTCTCTACGACGGGAATGACCGAGGCGGCCAACAGCACAGCCACGGCGTACTCTGCCAAAGAGATGGACTCGAAGCCGAAAATGCTCTTCAGGAAGGGCACGTAGATGACGGCGGTGGTCAGCAGGAAAGAGGCAAGCATGGCTCCGAAAAGGTATTTATTGTGGGTTTTGATCCCAAACAGGGAGCCGTGTTGGGAGCGCATGTTGTAGGAGTGGAAGATCTCGGCCAAAGAGAGGGTCAAAAAGGCCATAGTGGTGCCGTCGGGGCTGTTGGTCCATTCCCATACGCCGGCTTCCATGTAATGGCCGATGAAGTAGGCGGCCAGGGTCAGCACGGCCACCAAAATGCCCTGGTACACCACGGAAAAGCCCACACCGTCGGAAAAAATGCCGCTCTTGGAATTGCGGGGAGGACGTTGCATTAGGTCGCGCTCCCCCTTTTCCATGCCCAAAGCCAGGGCGGGGAAGGTGTCGGTGATGAGGTTGATCCACAGCAGATGCACGGGTTCCAGCAGGGTGAAGCCCAGCAGGGTAGCCAGGAAAATGCCCACCACCTCACTGAGGTTGGAGGCCAGCAGGAAGTGGATGGATTTACGGATGTTGTCGTAAATGCGGCGGCCTTCCTCCACGGCCTTGACGATGGTGGCAAAGTTATCGTCTGCCAGTACCATGTCGGCCACGTTTTTGGTTACGTCCGTGCCGGTAATGCCCATGCCGATGCCAATGTCGGCGCTTTTGATGGAGGGGGCGTCGTTGACACCGTCTCCCGTCATGGCCGTGACTGCGCCCCGTGTGCGCCAGGCGTTGACGATACGCACCTTATGCTCGGGCTGTACGCGGGCGTAGACGGAATATTGAGTCACGCGCTCGTTGAATTCTTCGTCGCTGATCTGATCCAGCATGGCACCGGTGATAGCCTGGGAGGCATCGGTGATGATGCCCAGCTGCATGGCGATGGCCACCGCCGTGTTCAGATGGTCCCCCGTGATCATAACGGGTCGGATGCCCGCACTGCGGCATTGGGCAATGGCCTCGGTCACTTCGGGGCGCACGGGATCGATCATGCCCACCAGTCCGATGAAGACCAGGTTGCTTTCAATGGCCTCGGGGGAGAAATCCTCGGGCAGCTTGGAGTACAGCTTAAAGGCGGCACCCAACACGCGCAGGGCGCGGTCCGCAAAAGCGCGGTTCTGCTCCAGCACTTGGGCACGAAGCTCCTCCGTCAAGGGGACTGCACGGCCCTGCTGTAAAATGTGGGTGCAGACCTTCAGCATTTCGTCGGGGGCACCCTTGGTGTATTGAACGATGCGCCCGTCCGAGAGTTGGTGCACCGTGCTCATCATCTTGCGTTGAGAGTCAAAGGGGGCCTCACCCACCCGGGGAGCCTTTTGCTTCAGCGTGGGCTTGTCCAAAGAAAGGGAGGTGGCGTAGTTGACCAGGGCGCATTCGGTGGGCTCGCCTACGGCGTCGCCGTTTTCGTCCGGTTCGGCGTCACTGCAAAGGGACATGGCCGTGGCCAGCAGGGTCTCGTCGTCTGCGGCGTGGTCCACCACCGTCATTTTGTTTTGGGTCAGCGTACCGGTTTTATCGGAACAAATGATTTGGGTGCAACCCAGGGTCTCCACCGCAGTCAAGCGGCGGATGATGGCGTTTCGCTTACTCATTTTGGTCACGCCGATGGAAAGAACGATGGTCACTACGGCGGCCAATCCTTCGGGAATGGCGGCCACAGCCAGGCTGACGGCCAGCATGAAGGAATCCAGCATCACGTCTGTGGAGAAGGCCCTGGCGGCCAATAGGCGGAAGGCAAAGATAAACACGCAGATGCCCAATACGGCCCAGGTCAAAACCTTGCTCAGCTCAGCCAGCTTTTTTTGCAGGGGAGTTTGCCCCTCCTGAGCCTGGGAAATGGCGGTGGCGATTTTACCCATTTCCGTATCCATGCCCGTGCCCACCACCACAGCCGTGCCGCGGCCGTATACGATGGTGCTGCCCATGTAGAGCATGTTCTTGCGGTCGCCCAGGGGAACGTCTTGCCCGTCCTTGGCCTCCAGCACCCTGTCGGTCTTGTTGACGGGAACGGACTCGCCTGTCAAGGCGGCCTCTTCCGCTTTAATATTGATACATTCCAGCAAACGGGCGTCGGCGGGGACGGCATCGCCTGCCTCCAGTATGATCACGTCGCCCACTACCAGATCTTCGCTGTGGACCACGATTTGTTTGCCGTCACGCAGGACCTTGGAGGTGGCGGCGGCCATTTCCTTCAACGCCTCAATGGCCTTTTCCGCTTTGCTTTCCTGCAGTACGCCCAACACGGCGTTGAGCACCACCACAAACAGGATGATGAACACGTCCGCAAAAGATTCCTTGGCGGCAATGGCCGTGCCGGCCGAGACGATCGCCGCCGCGATAAGCACGATGATCATGGGGTTTTTCAGCTGATCTGCAAAGCGTTGCAGCCAGGTGACCTTTTTTCCCTCGGCCAATTTGTTGGGACCGTTGGTTTCCAGACGCGTTTGCGCCTGGGAGGAGGTAAGCCCCTCGACGCGGCTACCCACGGCTTCCAGCACCGCATCGGCCGGCTGGAGATAATGTTTCATACAAGGCATCCTTTCTTTGTTCAAGATGATCGCAATTATTATATGCCGTTTATAAAAAAAAGACCTATGTACAGCCCCTGCGGGCGTACATAAGTCTCGTTTTTTTGTTTTGCAAAAGCCAGACTGCCCAAAAACAGCCAAGATGTTGACTTCTGTGCGCATCCCTTGCTTGCAGAGATACGAAACTACTCCCTTATGGACGAGGGTATTATACTACGATTTGAAGACAATGTCAAGAGATGGAAAAAGTTTTTTGCAAGGCGGGGCTGTTTTTCATTTTTAACGCCTTGCAAGGGAAGGTGGTTTGTGGTATGATTAAGAAAAACGCAAAAAAACGGGGGACGCTTGTTTATGTTTGATACCATCGCGGCCGTTTCCACTCCTCGCGGGGTGGGGGCCATTGCCGTGGTCCGCGTAAGCGGGGAAGAGGCCCATGCCGTGGCTGAACGGGTGCTTGGCGCTTCCAAGCCCTTGAAGGAATATGGAGCCGGCCGTTTGTTCCGCTGTGCTGTGCGCCGAAAGGAGCGGGTGGTGGACGATGCCATGGCCGTTTTGTTTGCCTCTCCGCGCAGCTATACGGGGGAGGATATGGTGGAGATCTACTGCCACGGAGGCGCGGCGGTGACGGAGGCGGTGCTGACCGCTCTGCTGGAGGCCGGTGCCCGGGGAGCCGAGGCGGGGGAATTTACCCGCCGTGCGTTTTTGCACGGCAAGCTCACCCTGGACGAGGCAGAGGCCGTGGGAGATCTGCTGGGAGCACAGACGGAGGAAGGGGCCACCCTGGCTGCTTCCAATCTGCGCGGAGCCCTGCGCCGCCGTACGGACAGGCTGAGTGAAGTACTGACCCGCGCCATTGCCGCCATTATGGTGGATATCGACTTTCCGGAGGAAGGGGAAAGCACCTTTGATCGGGGGGAGATGCTGTCCTCCCTGCGTAAGCTGGAGGGAGAGCTGGCGGCCTTGGCCGATGGTTTTCAATACGGGCGAGCCACGCTGGAAGGGGTCAAGACCGTGCTTTGCGGCCGTCCCAACGTGGGGAAAAGCTCCCTGTTCAATCGGCTTTGCCGCCACGAGGCTGCCATTGTGACCGCCCATGCAGGCACTACCCGCGACGCCTTGCACGAAACGGTGCGGGCGGGACGGATGCTTTTGCAGCTTTGGGACACGGCGGGCATTCGCCAGACCCGGGACGAGGTGGAAAGCCTGGGGGTGGACCGCTCCTTGGAAAAGATCGGGGAGGCCGAGCTGATCTTGGCGGTGTTTGATGCCTCTGTCCCCTTAACGGAGGAGGACCGCCGCGTGATTCGCGCTGTGAAAGGGCGTCCCTGCATTGCCGTGGCCAACAAAACGGATCTGGGCACGGTGGCTTTGGAGGAGCTGAAGACCTCCTTTTGCCAAGTATGCCCCCTTTGCGCCCAACAGGGCGAGGGGATGGAAGCCCTGCTGGCCATGATGGAGGAAAACTACGTTCCCGCGGGCCGCGCCGATAGCGGTGTGCTGACCAACGTGCGCCAGTATACGGCTGTGACCAACGCTTTGGCCTGCGTTCAACGGGCCTGCAACCTGCTGGAAGCGGGGATGGAGGCGGACATGGTCTCCGTGGAGCTGGAGGATGGCCTGCGCGCGTTGACGGGCCTGGGAGGCACGGGTGTGTCCGAACGGGTGGTGGGCGAGATCTTTGCCAATTTCTGCGTAGGAAAATAAAAACGCACTTTGTTTGGAAATCAGACGAATATACAAATCAAAAAAAGCTTTTCCGAGACGTTCTTGGAAAAGCTTTTTTCGTTTTTTACAGTTGCTTGCGCATGCGCTCCAACGCGCCCTTTTCCAAACGACTGACCTGGGCCTGGCTGATGCCCGTTTCCTCGGCTACCTCCATCTGGGTCTTGCCGCGGTAGTAGCGCAGGGCCAGGATCCGCCTTTCCCGCTCGCTTAAGCTGTCAATGGCCTGGCGCAGGGCGATTTCCTCCAGCCAGTTTTCGTCGCTGCTTTTGTGGTCGCGGATCTGGTCCATGACACAAACGGTGTCGTTGCCGTCGCAAAAAACGGGCTCGAAGAGGGAAATGGGGGTGGCCATGGCATCCAAAGCCTCGGCGATCTCTTCGGCGGGCAGGTCCAGCTCGGCGGCCAATTCTTTGACTGTGGGGTCGCGCCCCAGCTTGCGGGTCAGCAATTCGTTGGCCTGCAGGGCGCGGTAGGCCGTGTCTTTTACGGATCTGGACACGCGGATGGCGTTGTTGTCCCGCAGGTAGCGGCGGATCTCTCCAATGATCATGGGCACGGCGTAGGTGGAAAACCTGACCCCGTGGGACGTGTCAAAATTGTCGATGGCCTTGATCAGCCCGATACACCCCACCTGAAACAGGTCATCCGGATTTTCTCCCCTGGAGGCAAAGCGCTGGATAACGCTGAGCACCAGCTTCAGGTTGCCGTTGATAAATTCGGTGCGCGCCTCTGCATCCCCTTGCTTGATGCGCTGCAGCAGGGCGTCCTTTTTCTCCTCGGATAAAACGGGAAGCTTGGCGGTGTTGACCCCGCAGATCTCCACTTTTCCGAAATACATCAGCTTGTATACACCTCCCAAACGGATGTATTCAGTATGTCCGTCCGCGGGGAGGCTTATGCTGCGGGAAAGTCTTTTTTCAGCGGGAAAAGAGGGCTTTTTTTGCCGAGCTTCGCCATTAGTTGACAAGTTCCTTCTTCAGGCGCAGGATGATCTTTTTTTCCAGGCGGGAGATGTAGGACTGGGAGATGCCCAACAGGTCGGCCACCTCCTTTTGAGTCAATTCCTTTTCTCCCTCCAGGCCGAAGCGGAGGTCAATGATGGTGCGCTCGCGGGGGGACAGGCCCTCTACGGCCTTGCGCATCAGCTTGCGCTCCTCCGCATCCTCCAAACGGCGGCAGAGCATGTCCGCATCGGTGCCCAATACGTCCCCCAACAACAGCTTATTGCCGTCCCAATCCACGTGCAGGGGCTCATCGATAGATACCTCTCCGCGGCGGGCGTTGTTTTTGCGGATGTACATCAAGATCTCGTTTTCAATGCAACGGGAGGCGTAGGTGGCCAGCTTGATGCGCTTGGCCGCGTCAAAGGATCCCACGGCCTTCATCAGCCCGATGGTGCCGATAGAGATCAGATCCTCAATGTTGATACCTGTGTTTTCAAAGCGCTTGGCGATGAAAACGGTCAGGCGCAGGTTATGCTCTACCAACTGATCCCGCGCCCAACGCTGTGGCAGGGCGGCAATGGCCTTTTCCTCCTCGGCGGGGGAAAGGGGTGGTGGCAGGGTGTCGGGGCCGTTGATGTACAAAACGGGCTGTTTTTCGTACAGCGGGTGCAACAAGAACCGAAGCAAGCGTTTCCACATGAAGCTCAAACCTCTTTTTTTAAATTTCCGCAACGATCCGTGCGGGGACGACGGTGGGGGTGTTTCCTTGGCAGAGGGCCACACAAATATGTACCTGCCTGCCCCCCACGCAGGCGTATAGGGGAAGCAGGGCGGGCAGCTCGCCCCCTCCCTCAACGGTGGTGTAGGGAACGCGCAGGGGTGTTTGGGGGGTAAAGGGAAGGCGGTCTTGGGAAATGATGACCGCAGGTAGGCCCGTGTCGGGATGGGTCAGCAAGCAGCCGCTGTCCACGAACGCGTCGAAGCGGCAGGTCCCTTCGGCAAAGGTGACCACCAAGGGCACGTGGCTGCGCGGGGGACGAAGGCGCACCCAAAGGCTGTAGGCGGGAAGGGCCGCCACGGCTGTGCCCCACACCAGCCAAAAGGGCACCGTGGGGGCCACCCCTCCGCCCAAAGCAAAGGCCAGCTCCGCCAGCCCGCTTAGCAAAATATTGGCCAGCAAAGTAAAGCCCCAGGCGCGAAGCAGGGCGCCCTTGCCCACAGGGGTAAAGGCAAGGCAAGCCACCAACAGGCCGAAGCAGGCTTTGGCAGGCAGGGAAAACAGGAAAGCGGGCAACCAATAGATCCCCGTTGCATACAAAGCGGCCAGGGTGGCGGCCAACCAAAGCCGTTTGGAGGGGGGATGCCATTTCATCAGCTTGGCGGCCAGCTTTAGGGCCAGCAGGTCCATGGCAAAATTGAAAATGAAGGCTATATCTGCATAAACGGTCAAGCCATTCGCCTCCTTTTACGGGTTAAATCCCCGTTAAAAAAATTCTACTCTTCCCCCGAGGCAAAAAAACGCGAAAAAGGAGAGAAAAAACTTTTTGTTCTTCGTCGGGGAAGAAAATGCGCACATAGCCGCCGCAACGGGTGCATATACTTGGCTGACAGGAAAGGAGATGGGGCCGTGATGCGCTTGCTGTGGGAACGACGAAAAAGCTTTTACAGCAGAAAAAAACGAAGGGGCCGAGGAGCGGCGGTGACGGCCTTGCTCCTATTGGGGGCGGGCCTTCTTTTTTGGCGGCCGCAGCCTTTGGAACGTGGCCCTCTTTTTTTAGGGGCAGATGGGGGACAATGGCTCTTCGGAAAGGCGGATACAGCCGAGGAAAAGCCCTTTGTTACAGAAGATTTCCCCGTGTCCGTATTTACCTTGGCAGGCTTTTCCCAAGGGCAGGTCAAGGTCAACGATCACGCGCAGGTAAATACCCGCGTGCCGTCTTACGTGCCCCCCGTTATAGGGCAAGGCCCTCAGGTGCTGATCGTGCACACGCACACCACGGAAAGCTACGCCAACGACGGAAGCCGTTTTCTGGCCGCGGCGGCCTTCAGCCAAAAGGGCGAGCAAAACATGGTGGCCGTGGGGGACGTGTTTGAGCAGGTGCTGACCCGCGCGGGCATTGGGGTGGTGCACAGCCACCGCATCCACGATGCTGATTACCGCCACGCTTACGAGGCCAGCCTGGAAACGGTGGAATATTTTTTGGAAAAATACCCTTCCATCCGCGTGGTATTGGATATCCACCGCGACAGTGTGGAGGATGCCCAAGGACAGCAGGCGGCCCTGATGGGGACGCAGGAGGCGGCGCAGATCATGTTCGTGGTGGGCACGGACGGCTATGGCAAGGAGCATCCCCAATGGACGTTGAACCTGGGCTTTGCCTACGCCTGGCAGGAAAAGCTGGGGGAGGAATACCCCACCCTGTGCCGCCCCATTCACGTGAGCAAAAACCGTTATAATCAGCACGTGCGTGCGGGGGCACTGATCGTGGAGGTAGGCACGGAGGCCAATACTCAAAGCCAAGCCGTCAACGCCGCACGTTTGGCCGCACAGGGGTTGGTGCAATTGCTTGCACAGGAGGGAACACAGCCGTGAGGATCGGGAAAAATTCCATTGCTTACGGCGCGGGGGTGCTGGCCCTTTCGGGCATTTCCCTGCAGGTCATCAGCTTTGCCTACCGCGTGGTGCTGGCACGCTTGGCGGGGGAAGAGGGGATGGCCCTTTATCAGCTTTCCATGCAGGTGTATTTGATGCTCAGCGCCCTTTGTATCGGAGGCATTACCCTGACGGTGTCCAATTTCACCGCCCGCGCCCGAGCCCGCGGGGAGGACGGCGGGCAGGTCGTGGGCTTTGGCATCCGCCTGTTTTTATGCCTGCTGATTTTAGGCGGCGGCACGGTGATCCTGCTGGGGCGCCCCATTTCCCAACGGCTTTTGGGAGACGGCCGTGTATACGGGGCGGCCCTGCTGATGGTGCCCTGCATTGCCCTGACCGGGGTGGAAAACATATTGAAGGCGTATTTTCACGGGGTCAGGAACCTGAAAGCCCCCATTGTCAGCGAAAATACGGAGATCGTTGCGCGGGCGTTGGCCGTTTGCTCCCTTTTGGTGGTGGTGGCGCCCTCCCGTCCGGGGGAACGGGCTATGCTCATCGTGCTGGGGATGATCCTGGCTGAGGTAATCAGCGTGACCTTCCTTTCGACCTGCTTTATGCGAAGAAAACGGGGAGCTCCCTGCCGCGACCGTTTTGGCACCTTTGCCGCGTCGGCCCTTCCCGTCAGCGCCAGCGGATTGCTGACCCGCGCCTTGGCCAGCGCCAACACCGTGCTGATGCCCAGGGCTTTTATGGCGGCGGGGTTGACTCAGCAGGCGGCCATGAGTACCTTCGGGGCCCTGACGGGGATGACCATTCCCATGCTTTTTTTGCCGGGCTGTGTGCTGATGCCCGTGCTGTCGGTGGTCACTCCCAAGCTCAGCGAGGACAAACAGGCACAAAACGAGGGGGACATCCGCCGCAAAACGGGAAAGGTGATCCATTTGACCTCCCTGGTCATGATCCCCTCCATGACGCTGTTGGCTCTGTTTGGCCGTCCGCTGTCCCAAGCTTTGTACCGCAGTCCCTTGGCGGGGGATTGGATCGCCCTGCTTTGCCCGGCCATCCTCATGGCCTTTTATCATTCTGCCACAGGTGGGATTCTCAACGGTATCGGCCGCGAAAAACGTGCCTCGGTGAGTGTTTGCACGGAAGGGGGGCTGTTGCTGGCAGGGACTCTGATCCTGGGCGGAAAACTGAAATGGGGCGTGGCGGGCTACGTGGTCAGCGAGCTGATCAGCAACGCTGTGGGCATGATTTTGAACATGGTCTGGACGGTGCGCTATACGGGGGTGCGGATGCAATGGTTCAACTGGTTCGGCCGCCCGATCCTGGCCTCCCTGGCGGGGGCTGGGGCGGCTTGGCTGACCGTATGGGTCGCTCGCGTGCCGGAGGAAAGCTTTTGGTTGCCCCTGACGGTGGGAGCGTTGGGGTTTTCCGTGGCTTTGCGTCTGCTGGGCACGGATGCCCCGGCTTATTTGCGCAAATTGATAAAATAAAGGCTATGGGCTTGCGAACAGCTCCGTTTTGTGGTAAAATGATACCATTGTAAAACGGGAAGGGCGGGATGTGCCGTGGCAACGGTCACGTTATTTGAGGCAGGACTTTCAACCGAGATCAGGGCCGATGCAGGGGAAACCTTGCTGGAGGCTTTGCTTCGGGCGGGAAAAGGGCCCGCCACTGCCGTTTGTGGAGGACATCATACCTGCGGCCGTTGCAAGGCCCTTTGCAGAGGCGAGCTGTCGGAGCTGTCTGCAGAGGAGCTTGAACTGCTTACTGAGCAAGAGCAACTGCAGGGGATCCGTTTGCTTTGCTGTGCCCGTGCTCGGGGAAATGCGCAGGTGTATGCCCTCGGCGGAGAAACCATGCAGGTGCAGACCGCTTCCCTCCAAAGCCGTTATGAAACGGATGGAGAAGGGGGCTTTGGTTTTGCGGCAGACGTGGGCACCACCACGGTAGCAGTCTTTTTAATGGATCTGCAAAGCGGCGAAGTGTTGGGGGTGCGCAGTGCACCCAACGCCCAGCGTGCCTTCGGGGCAGACGTCATTTCCCGCTGTGATTACGCTTCGCGGGAAAACGGCTTGGCTCTTTTGCAACAAACGCTGTTGGATCAGTTGGCTTCTTTGGTAAGGGAGCTTTGCGAGGAGCACGGGGTGGCCTTTGCCGCATTAAAAAGGGGGGCGCTGGCGGGTAATACCGTCATGGAGCACTTGGCTGCGGGGGAGGACCCCGCTTCCATTGCCGTGGCCCCGTATACGCCCAAGTCCCTTTTTGGGGAATACCGTATCTTACCCGGCCTTCCGTGTTCGGTTTGGATGGCTCCCTGTGTGGCAGGATACGTGGGAGGCGACGTGACGGTTGGGTTTAACGCCTGCGTGGATCCCCGAGGGCAGGAAAGCCTGCTGTTTGCGGACGTGGGCACCAACGGCGAGCTGGTGCTGGCCCATCGCGGCCGTCTGTACACTTGCGCTACGGCCGCAGGCCCCGCCTTTGAGGGAGCTCATATCTCCTGTGGGATGAGCGGCTCGGCAGGGGCGGTGGATCGCGTGTGGGTCCAAGAGGGACGGTTGGCCTATTCCGTTATCGGAAAGGGAGAGCCCAAGGGTCTTTGCGGCTCCGGCATTTTGGATTTGGCCGCGGCTTTGCTGGAAACGGAACAGATGGATGAAAGCGGGGCCCTGGAAAGCGATGAGGGCCTTATGTGGCTGGATCGGCAGGCACAGCTTTCCTTTACTCAACGGGACGTGCGCGAGCTGCAACTGGCCAAGGGGGCTGTGGCCGCCGGGATCGACGTATTGCTCAAGCAAGCCGACTTGGCGGAAAGTGGGCTTTCCCGCTTGCTGTTGGCCGGGGGCTTCGGCACCTATCTGAATCCCGAAAGCGCTTGCCGCATCGGTCTGCTTCCTTCGGTGGGTACCCATAAGATCACGGCTGTCGGCAACGCGGCGGGGCTGGGTGCCTGTGATTGCCTGAAATCCGGCCGCGCCCGCGAGGATGCGGTGCACTTGGCGGCGCAAATGCAGTATATCGAGCTTTCCTGCCTGCCCGCCTTTAACGAGGCGTATATGGAACGGATGCTGTTCTGATTTTTTGTAAACAAAGCGTGAATTTTTACCGCCGCGTCTTTTCTTCGGGGAAAAGCTGTGGTACAATACAAAAAGGAATTTGAAAGAAGGGCGGAAAAGCCATGGGAAAGAAGCAGACCGCACAGGCGGCACAAACGGAAAAGCAGGGTACCAAAAAGTCGTTTTGGATGGGCATTTTGGTGGGCTTTGCGGTTTTTACCGTGGCCGCGGGGTTGGCATTCAGCGCATACAGCATTTTTTCCGGCAGTAAGGGCACTGTGTGGGAATGGGCCCGCGACGTGCTGGGAATCAGCGAAAAGGATCCTGCGGAGGAGACCGTGCAGTATTGCTATATCAATACCGACGGGGAAGTGGTGATCGGGGAGCGCTGGGCCACGGTAGGCGATTTTAACAGCGGCTACGCCCCTGTGATGAACGACCAAAAACTGTGGGGCATGATCGACGTCAACGGGGTGTTGGCTTTGGAGCCGCAATACCCCTACATCTCCTTTTTCAGCGAGGGCTTGGTGGCCTTTGCGGGGCAGGACGAATATTTCGGCTACATGAACGAGGATTTTGAGGTAGTCATCGAGCCTTCGTTTTACATGGCCTCCTTCTTCAGCGAGGGGGTGGCCGCGGCCTTTGATTCCCACACGGAAAAATGGGGCTTTATCGATTCCTACGGCAACTGGGCCATTGAGCCTCAGTGGGACGATTGCTTCTTTTTCAGCGACGGGATCTGCCAGGTCATCAATTACGTGGATGCCGATACCGAGGACGGAAGCGGCTACACCACGGAAAGCTTTTATATCAACAAAAAGGGCGAGACCGTGTTTCGCACCGACCGCCAGACCATCGGCTATTTTTCCGAAGGACTGATGGCTTATCTGGATGCAAACAGCCAGCTGAAGGGCTTCTTGAACACCCAGGGCAAGGTGGCCTTGGTGGCCAAATGGGCCAATTGCCTGAACTTCAGCGAGGGCTTGGCCGCCGTCATGAACGACAAAATGATGTGGGGATTTATCAATGCCAAAGGAGAGCAGGTCATCGACTTCCTGTTTACGGATTGCGGCTCCTTTACCGAGGGGTTGGCCCCCGTGCGGGATGCCAACGGCCTTTGGGGCTATATCGATCAAAACGGCAGTTGGGTGATCGCCCCGCAGTTTGAAGAGGCCTATAATTTCAGCGAGGGGCTGGGCATCGTGCGGAGAGTACAGAAATGAAAATAAAAGGAAAAAAGATCCCCGCTTGGGCAGTGGTGTTGCTTTGCGGCGTTTTGGCCATCCCGGTGGTGGCCCTGCTACTGCGGGTGGAAACGCTGGATCTGCGGGATGCGGAGCTGGTGTACGTGGATACAGGCAGCCAAACCTACTGCGTGGAGGAACCCGAGCAGGTGAAAGAACTGGTCGACCTCCTGCAGGGAAGCACGGGCTTTTTGCTGGGTGAAGGCCTGCCGAAATGGGAAGAGACCCGCCTGATCTTGCGCTTTTACGGCGCCAGTGTGGACCTTACCGTGGCCTTGCCTGTCCAAGGGCGTATGGCGGCGGTCTCCAACGGCTTGCGCTTTTGGATTTCGGCCTCTGCGGACCAACAGCTGGAGCAGTGGCTGACGGGGGAAAAAGAATAATGGGAAAGTCCCGTCTGCAGTCAAAGCAGACGGGACTTTTTTCGACAAATCTCTTGTATAAAGACCGTAAATATGGTATAATGAAAGAAAGTTTTTTCACCATTTTTTACGTTGGATCAAGCAGGGGCATTCTCCTGCGGCGAAGCCGGAAAAAGACCGGCGGAAAGGAACGTTATGAAACGAAAAGCAGCAATTTGGCTGGCTGTAGCCTTGGCCTTTATTTTGGCTGTGGGGGCTGCGGCGGTGGCAGGCTCCGGGGACGATCCCCTGATCACCTTAAGTTATCTGAAGGAGATTTTCCTGCCCCAGGTCAAGGATGAGATCGGTAAAGACGTATCTGCCCAAATCACCGACGAGATACAGGCGCTGATCGATGCGGCGGTGGAGGAGGCTTTGGCCGCTTACGAGCCACCGGCCCAAACCGTGGAGCCCGTGCAGGCAGAGGTCAACTTTAAGGTCCTTCGCCTGGAAAAGGGACAGGTCCTGCTGGGCGGCGAGGGCTGCGAGATCATTTGGCGCTCCGGCCGTGCTATGGCTATTTCCACCTACGACGACCAGGGGTTGGCAGATATGACCGCCGGTGCCGAGGTGTTCCACGGCGAAGAATTGGCGCGCAACCATTTTTACAATATTCCCCGTCAGGACGGCCGCGGGCTGGAAGTGCTTTCCGGTGAGGCGTACCTGATGGTGCGCGGGGATTATACCCTTTCTCAGGCAGAGGCCTCGGAGTAAGCTATGACCCGTTTGAAAAAGTATTTACGCCGCGCTTTGGCCCTTGTGGCCGCCGTGGGGCTGGTGCTGTCCCTTTCGCCCGCGTTGAGCATTCAAGCTGCCGTGCGCCCGGCCAATCCCTGGTTGCGCATCGGTATGTTACATAACAGTGGACCCCGTCCCGCCTCCGTGCTTTCGGCAGAGTACGGCTTTGCCTACGGCTATCTGACGGATTCCTTTGAATTCACAGAGATCCTGAGCCTTCCGTCGGCCACGTACGTAGCCGCCGCCATGGACGAAACGGTGTACTTTGGCAGTGACGGGAAGGTGAACGACACGGGCAACGGCCAACCTCTGTATGGCTTCCACGTGCAATTCGTGCGCCAGTTTTCCACCCAACAGGACGCCCGTGCTTTTATGAATATGCTGACTGCCTCCCAGCTGTATCCGGCTTGGGTAAACGGGGTGTTTTACGTGCGCCAGGGAGCATACGCCAGCTATGAGGCGGCTGCGGCCGCGGCTCAGGCCCTGTCTGCCTCTTGTGGGGTCAACGCTTCTGCGGTGGGTGGGTCGCCCACCTGCGTGACGGTGTTTGACCTGAATCGCGGCAACGTGCCCGTTTTTGCTTATGACAGCCCCACCACTTTGGCTTTGGCTCCCCTTCAAACTCCGGGGCAACCGCAGGCCTATATCGGCTGGGGCAGTTACCGCTTGCCGGGTTATTGGGAATGCCTGCGTTTGGATGGCGGGAAGGTCACCCCCATCAACGTGGTACAGATGCAGGACTATTTGAAAGGAGTACTGGCCATGGAGATCGGCCCCAACGCCCCCATGGAGGCGTTGAAGGCCCAAACCATTGTGTCCCGCTCGTTAGCCTTTTACTGGGACGGGCGCCACGAAAAATCCGGCTATGACATCTGTACCACCAGCAACTGCCAGATCTATGCAGGGGTGGAAAAGCAAAATGCCAACATTATTGCCGCCGTGGACGAGACCTACGGCGAGGTGGTCAAGTACAACGGCGCCCATGTGCCCGCTTTTTACTACGCTTCAGCCGGCGGAAAAAATACCGAAGCCATCGAAAACGTATGGGGGGGCTATGCCTATCCCCATTTGCGAAGCGTATATTCCGGTTACGAGGATCCGGATATCTCCTATACGGAGTGGGAATTGACCTATACGCCCCAACAATTGGGGGATCTGCTTCGGGAAAGGGAGTATGATGTGGTGGGCCCTGTGGTGGATGCGGTGGTCACCCAACGCACGCCCGACGGGGACCATGCCTATGCCGTCAGCGTGACCGATTCCACCGGCCGTGTGGCCGTGTCGGTCCAGCGATGCGACAGGGTGCGCTCTCTGTTTAATTTAAGAAGCTCCAATTACACCATCGGCATTCTGTACCATCGCATTGCCATCAACGGCGGGCAAGAGCAGGACGTGCAGCTCAACACGCTGTCTGTGGTGGACGGCAAGGGGACGGTCTCGGCCGTTTCGGCCCGTCCGGGGGAGCTGACGGTGCTTACCGCCGACGGGGCAGTCAAGCCCGCCGAGGAAAGCGGATACAGCTTCGTGCTTCACGGCTACGGCTGGGGGCACGGGGTCGGCATGTCCCAGGATGGGGCCATCACCATGGCCAAGCAGGGCATGACCTACCGCCAGATCATGGACTATTATTTTCAAGACATTACCGTAGAGCGCATTGACCAATAGCTTTCTGTAATACAAAACAGCCCGCATCTTCAGCAGGTGCGGGCCGTTCCTTTGTTCGTTAAAAATCGCCGAAAAGCCCCTTCTTTTTCCGCGAAGCAGGGGGGGAGGGCAGGGGAATAATGGCGGCGGGCTCTTCCTGGGCGGGCGGGATCTCGACTTGCCCGTGCAAGCGCACGATGATCAGCTCCTCGCCGATGCGTTCAATGCTGTGCCAGGGAATATGCAGATCCTCCCCGCGGGTAAACCAACTGCGCCCCCTTCCGGGTACGATCAGGGCGCAGATTGCACCGCTCTCCTCCGAAAATTCCACGTCTGCCACGTAGCCCAGGCGTATGGCACGGCAGGCGTCGATCACTTCCTTGTTTTGCAATTCATCGATCCGATACACGGGCAATACCTCCTTTTTTGGAGCCATTGTATGAGCGAGAAAGAAAAAATATGCAAAAAAGCATAAAAAAGAAGAAAAAATCCAAAAAAGAACTTGCAATTTGAAAAGAGATGTGTTATACTTACCGAGTATGGTTATCGGTGGTCCTCTGGCTGTGCGTATGAACACCGCCCAAACGTATTATTTGAAGGAGGTTACTCTCATGGACAAGCTTCAGGCTTTTACCAACGCCCAGCTGAAGGACAACATCCCCGCATTCAACATTGGTGACAACGTTAAGGTGCACTGCAAGGTCAGTGAAGGCAGCCGCGAAAGAATTCAGGTGTTCGAAGGCACCGTCATCGCTAAGAAAAACGGTGGCATTTCCGAAACCTTCACCGTTCGCCGTGTTTCCTACGGCGTAGGTGTGGAAAAAACTTTCCCCCTGCATTCTCCCAAAATTGAAAAGATCGAGCTTTCCCGTACCGGTAAAGTTCGCCGCGCCAAGCTGTACTATCTGCGCGATCGCGTAGGTAAGGCCGCTAAGGTCAAAGAAAAGATCTAACGATCACCGCGTAAAAGGGGGACGGCATCCGTCCCCCTTTATGTCTTCAAAAAGTTTTTTTCGAAAGGAGCGCTTCCCATGGAAAACGAGGCTGTGGCCGTGGCCAACGAGCAGGCGGACAAATGGAAAAAAGAGCTTTTTGATTGGGTGGAGACCCTGGTCATTGCTTTAAGCGTGGTCATGATCGTGTTTACTTTCCTTTTTAGGCTGGTCAACGTCAAGGGTGGCTCTATGGATAACAGCTTTCACGATCAGGATCGGGTCGTGATCTCTGACATAGGGTATACCCCTTCCCAAGGGGACGTGGTGGTGCTGGCTTTGCCCCAGTATTTCAGCGAGCCCATCATCAAGCGCATTATCGCCGTGGGTGGGCAAACCGTGGACATTGACTTTGCCACCGGTACGGTATATGTGGACGGAAAAGCCTTGGAGGAGCCCTATATCAAAGAAAAGACCTATACCTCCGGTCGCAAAAGCTTCCCCATGTATATTGAAGAGGGGAATGTTTTCGTCATGGGAGATAACCGCAACGCTTCCACCGACAGCCGTGATTTCGGGCAAGTGGATGCCAAAAACGTCATGGGGCGCGTGGTGTTTCGTTTGTTTCCCTTTGATAAGATCGGCCTGATCGATTCAGGTGGAGAATAAGATTATGCAATTTCAACTGCCTCAAATTCAATGGTTCCCCGGCCATATGGCCAAAACCCGCCGCATGATTGCCGAGCAGATCAACCGGGTGGACGTAGTATTTGAGCTGCTGGATGCCCGCATCCCTCAAAGCAGCTCCAACCCCATTCTGCGCGAATTGCTGGGCAATAAGCCCCGTATCGTTTTGTTGAATAAGCAGGACCTGGCGGACCCCGCCGTGTCGGAGCGTTGGCTTCGCTATTACGAAAAACAGGGGCTGACGGCCCAGCTTTTTGACGCGGGAAAAAACGGTGGCGGCAAGCGCCTGACGGCCTTGGCTTTGCAGGCTGCTTCCGAAAAACTGCAACGTTTGAAGGCCCGCGGGATGGAGCATTATCAGGTCTCCGGCATGGTGCTGGGAATTCCCAACGTGGGGAAATCTTCCTTGATCAACCGCCTGTCCTCCGGCTCCAAGGCGAAGGCCGAGGATCGCCCCGGTGTCACGCGGGATAAGCAATGGATCGAGGTCTCGCGGGAACTGCGCCTGCTGGATACGCCCGGTGTTCTTTGGCCCAAGTTCGAGCAGGAGGAGACTGCCCTTCATTTGGCCTATACCGGTGCCATCCGCGATGAGGTGATGGATGTGGTGGGTGTGGCCATGGCCCTTTGCGGCGAGCTGGCTCGCGTAGCTCCGCAACCCTTCTGTGCCCGCTATCGCTTGGAAAACGTTGAGGGCTTGGAGCCACCCGCGCTGTTTGAGGCTGTGGCCAAAAAACGCGGCTTTTTAATGGCGGGCGGCGTGATCGACGAGGACCGCTGTGCCCGTATTCTGCTGGATGAATTCCGAGGCGGAAAGATCGGGCGCATCTCTTTGGAGCAACCTGCGGAGGAAGCAAAATAATGGAATGGAATCTGGAAGAGGCCTTTTATCAACGGGGCTTCACTGCCGTGGCCGGTGTGGACGAGGCGGGGCGTGGTCCCTTGGCAGGGCCTGTGGCCGCCGCCGCCGTGATCTTACCTCCTTATGTGGAGATCCAAGGGCTGAACGACTCCAAAAAACTAACGCCCGCCAAGCGCGACACCGTGTACGAGCAGGTGCTGGAATGTGCGTTGGCATGGGCTGTGGCTTTGGTGCCTGCCCAAAAGGTGGATGAGGTGAACATTCTGCAAGCCACCTTTTTGGCCATGAAACAGGCCTTGGCAGAGCTTTCCGTGCGTGCTGATGCCGTTTTGGTAGACGGAAACCGTGCCTTTGCCTGGGACGTTCCTCTGCAGACCGTGGTGGGGGGCGATGCAAAAAGCCCCAGCATTGCGGCCGCCTCCGTGGTGGCCAAGGTGACCCGAGACCGCTATATGCTTCGCCTGCACGAGCAATATCCCCAATACGGCTTTGCCGCCCACAAGGGCTACGGCTCCAAGGCCCATTATCAGGCCATCGGGGAATACGGCCTTTGCCCGGAGCACCGCAGAACGTTTTTAAAGAATTTGGAAGAAAAGCATGGGTATCACACAACTGATCGGTAATTACGGCGAGGAAAAGGCCTGTGCCTTGCTGAAGAAGAAAAAATACCGCATTTTGGCCCGCAATTACGCTTGCCGCTTGGGAGAGCTGGATATTGTGGCGGCCAAGGATGAATTTGTGGTATTTGTAGAGGTGAAGGCCCGCTCGGCAGAAACGCACGGTTGCCCGCGGGAATTCGTCACTCCCAAAAAACAGCAGCGTGTCCTGAAGGCGGCTCAGCATTTTTTGTTGCACTACGGCTTGGAGGATCGACAGCCCCGATTTGACGTTATAGAAGTCTATTTGAACGACAAAAAGCATATGGTAGCCATAAAACATTTGGAAAACGCCTTTTAAGTTTTCCTTTTGAAGGGTGGAACCTATGCGTTTATTTGATCTGCATACGGATACTTGTACAAGAGCGTTGCAAAAGGGCGTCCCGTTTACGGATGCCTGTCTGCACGCTCCTTTTGTTTGCCAAAAAGGGGAAAGACTGGTGCAGGTGGCGGCAATCTTTCCCGGCCATTGCCGCGACGGAGAACGGGCTTGGCAAGTGTGGAAACAGACAGCAGATGCTTTGCTGGGCTGGCAACGGGAGCAGGGGGAGGAAAACGGGATGGACGGAGGGCGCGGGCGGCTTATTTGGGCGGTGGAAGATGCCAATCTTCTCGATGGGAGGGAGGAAAGGCTGGAAATTCTTGCCGAAAACGGTGTAAAGTTAATTGGCCTTACATGGAATTATTCCAACGGGCTGGGGGATGGGGCGCTGGAGGATTGTCACGGAGGGTTGACCTTCTTTGGAAAAGAGTGTATCCGTCAAATGACGGCGCTGAATATGGCCGTGGATCTGGCTCACAGCAGTGAAAACACCTTTTGGCAAGCTTGCCGCGAGGCTGACCGCCGCGGCACACAGGTGCTGGTCAGCCACAGTAACGTGCGACGCCTTTGCGATCATCCGCGAAATTTGACAGATGAGCAGATCCGCGAGCTTGTAAAGAGAAAAGCTTTACTGGGAATTTGCCTGTACCCGCCCCATTTGCACGGGGAGGGGCAGGCCTCTGTGGAGGACGTGGTGGATCATATGGCCGCCGTACTGGAACTGGGAGGCGAGGATTGTCTGGCCTTGGGGACGGATTTTGACGGGGTGGAGCTTTTGCCCACTCCTTTGATCGGGCGCCAAAGCCTCCCCCTTCTTCGCCGCGAAATGGCACGCAGGGGAATCGGCCCTGTGCAGACGGAAAAGATCTTTTTTGAAAATGCTGCCCGCTTTTTTGGCTTGTCCGCCCAACGGCAGGGGTGATTTTTCTTTGGGCGCATTGACATTTGGCGCTCCAATTTGTACAATAAGAGGGACAACGTGGAAAAGAAAGGAAGAGACCGTTGCGACCCGCTGAAGAAAAAACCAACGTGATGAGGGTGTTGGACAGCAAAAAGATCCCTTATCAGAAGCACCTTTATGCAGATACGGAGGCCGTCAGCGGCACGGAAGTGGCCGCCGTGCTGGGGCAGGATCCCAATTGTGTGTTCAAGACTCTGGTCACCCAAGCCGCCTCCAAAAAGTATTACGTGTTTTTAGTGCCCGTTCATTTGGAGCTGGATCTGAAAAAGGCCGCTAAAGCGGCGGGAGAAAAGAGCGTCTCCATGATCCCCGCCAAGGAACTGCTGCCCTTGACCGGATACGTTCACGGCGGCTGTTCTCCCATTGGGATGAAAAAGCAGTTTGCCACCTTTATCCATGCCTCGGCCCAACAGCTTTCTCACATCTTTTTCAGCGCGGGAAAGATCGGCTACCAGGTGGAAGTTCCCGTGAGCGAATTGCCCAAGGCCGTGCGCTTTCAATTTGCGGATCTTGCCACCCAAGAGGCACTTTGAAAAAGCTTTGCGGAGAAAGCTGCAGAGGGTATTTTATCTGAACAAAAAAAGGGCGGAGACTCCGGGGTCTCCGCTCTTTTTTTGAGGCCGGTGAGTTTGAATGCCTGCCTCAGCCGGTATTTCTTAAGCAGGGAAGCTCCTCGGCTGACAAATTGCGGCAATGGTGAATTTCTTTCCATACGGTGGTCTTACGAAACAGAGAATAGACGTTGATCCCCATCCAGGAAGCCAGAAAGATGGGAAAGCCTATAATCCCCTTCCACATGCGTCTTACTTTTCGTCCGCAAAGGCAAGTTACCGTCAGCGCTCCCACCATTCCCCCGAGGTAGGAAAGGGCAAGACCCGTAAGTCCCGCCAATACGGCAGAAGGGAGCAGGGTGGGGATAAGGCAGGCGTGGAGAAGCAAGGAAAAGACTGACAGTAGGGGAGAAAGGGCCTGCAAAAAGGGAGCTAACAAATTCATAACGGCGTCAAAACGAAGCCAAAAATGCTCTTTTTTACCTTTTAACAGGCTCGCAAGACGGATACCCGCCACCTGCATGATCCCGCTGGTCCAGCGACAACGCTGGGTCAGCGAAAGACGGAAGGAATTTGGCTCCTCGTCATAGGTTACGGCATTGGGGACCCAAAAGACCTGCTCTCCCGCGGCGGCGCATTGGGCGGCCAGGTCAGCATCCTCGGTAATGGTTTGCGTGTTCCACCCACCCAGGTCCTCTAAGCATTGGCGGCTGACGGCCATGCCCGTTCCCACTAATTTGGCAGAAAGACCTACGTTGGCCCTGGCGCGGTTATAAAATAGGTTTATCAGCCCAAAATAAGTAGCGTAACAGCCGCTTACCCAGGAATCATAGGGGTTTTTGGCCTCGTTACGGCCCTTGGCGACTCTGGCGCCTGCGCAGAAGGCTCGGTTCATTTCGGCGAGAAAGTGGGAGTCCACCACATTATCGGCGTCAAAAAAACAGAAGGCATCGTAATGATACGGTTTTTGGCAAAGGGAGGGAAGGACCTGTCCTAACGCATCTCCCTTAGAGAGAACGGGGGCGGTGGGAGGCAAAATATATGCCCCCGCTTCCAAGGCGGCTTGAGCCGTACGATCGGTACAGTTATTGGGAACCACGAATACGTCGAAAAGCTCGTGGGGATAGTCCTGTTTCAGCAGGGAAGCGACCAGATTTCCGATCACCTGTTCCTCATTGCGCGCGGCAATGACTACGGCAAATCGCGTTTGAGGAGGAGCAGGAAAATAAGGGGGCCTTCTTTTTACGGCAAACAGAGCCAGCAGGGCAAACCAACTCAGAAACAAACTGATCAGCAGACCAGGGATCCATGTAATATACAGCCAGGGCATAGGGCAATCTCCTTCCGATACGACTTGTGCGATCTTCTCCCTGGGAAAGCTTTGGACGGGAGAGGCCTGCCCATTATACGTGAAAAAAATTTAGAACATCGTCGGAAATGCTTAAGTTTTGTTTAAAAATGAGGGCAAACGGGAAAACGGCTTGAATCGCATTGACTTTTCGTGATACAATGAAACACGAAAGAGAGGTGCCGTGGGGTGAAGACCTATCGGATCGCGGTATGCGATGATGACGAAGATATCGTCCGGGCGTTAAAGATCTATTTAACAGCGGAGGGATATGAGGTGCTGACAGCTTCCAACGGGATGGAGGCCCTGGAATTGGTATTGCAGGGGAACGTGCAGTTACTGATTATGGATGTGATGATGCCGAAACTGGACGGCATCGAGACAATGACCCGCTTGCGTGAGAAGAGCAATATTCCCGTCATTTTATTGACTGCCCGCAGTGAAGACAGCGATAAGGTGCTTGGACTGAACGTAGGGGCGGATGACTACGTGACAAAGCCTTTCAGTCCCGTGGAGCTTTTAGCCAGGGTGAAATCTCAACTTCGGCGGTATACGGGTCTGGGCGGTATTCGACGGGAGGAAAAGGAGATTTTCCGCATTGACGGTGTGTGCCTGGACGACGTGTCTAAAACCGTTACCGTGGACGGAGAGGCTGTGGCGCTGACTCCCATTGAATATAAGATCCTGAAATTGCTGATCCAAAATCCAAATCGCGTGTATTCTTCCTCTCAACTGTACCGGAAGGTGTGGAATGAGGAGCCGTTGGGCAACGATGGGGCTGTGGCCGTGCATATCCGCCACCTGCGTGAAAAGATCGAGATCGATCCTTCCGAGCCACGGTATATCAAGGTCGTATGGGGATTGGGTTATAAATTTGCAAAGGGGGAATAGGTTGTGGAAAAACGCCGCTTCACGAGGACGTTTGGACGCGTATCTCTTTGGTTGGCGCTGGTTTTGGCAGCGGAGTTTATTTTTTTGGCTGCAACAGGTGTTAGTTATCTGTACGGGCAGGGGTGCTATGAAGATACGGGATCCTTTTTTGAAAGCCCGCGCTGCTACGAATTGGTGTGGGACGATGCGTATTTGGCGGCAGAGCTGTTTTCCTCAACTTTGCAAGGGGAAGATGACGGTAGCTGGACTCGGTATTTTTCGCCTGAGAACACCAATTTTGCCTTTTGCCTGCAGGAGACGGCGGGGGAGGGACGGATCCTTTTTCAGTCACCTCTGCCTTTAAGCGTGCAATACGTTGCGGATATTCCGATCGATTCCTACAACGTGGCATGCTATTTGAACGCCGAGCTGGAGGCAGAGGACCGGTATGCCGCTTCAGCTCGAGTATTTGATTTTCTGTATCCTCTTCGCTACACTCTTTTGTTGGCGGCGGGGCTGGCAATGCTTCTTTGGCTGGCCTTGTTGACCCTGTGGCTGGCGGGGGCCGGAAAAGCAGGCGGAGAGGTGCGCCTTTTACGGGTGGATCGGCTCCCTTTGGAGATATACGCGGCTATTTGGGCTTTGGCCGGAGTCTTTTTTGTGTGGTTGCCCGTGACCGACGGCTGGTTGGATCCCCCTCATACCTGGGTGGGCTTTTTGGAACTCAACGGGGTGCTGCTGGGAGCCTACGTGTTGCTGCTGGAACTTTTGCGTGCTTTTAAAGCCCGTCTGAAAGGAAACGATTTACTGACCAATACGCTGACGGCACGCTTGGTGAAGATCGTGCGCCGATTTTTGGAAAGCCTTTCCTACGCCTGGAGGACGGGAATCTTTTTGGGGGCAAGTCTTTTACTGATCGGCTGGTTGGCGTGGGGAAGCCAGGACATTCCTGTCATGACGCTACCGCTGGTTGGCTTCGTGGGGCTGATCTTTGCCTGGGTGGTGCGCTGTGCGGGAGATTTTGTACGCCTGAGAAAAGATATGACACGTCTGGCTGACGGGGAACTGGAGGCCCGCCTGGACACAGGTCGTCTTTCCAAGCCCTTTCAGGCCTGTGCGCAGGATCTGGGACGTTTAGCCGACGGGATGAACACGGCGCTGGAAAAACAGCTGAAAAGCGAGCGGATGAAGGCCCAACTGATCGCTAACGTTTCCCATGATATTAAAACGCCGTTGACTTCCATTATCAATTACGCCGATCTGCTTTCCAAGACCGCTGACGAAAAGGAAAAGGAGCAGTATCTAAGCGTACTGTCCAAGCAGGCTCAGCGCTTAAAAAAGCTAACCGAGGACCTGGTAGAGGCATCCAAGGCTACCACGGGAAACCTGAGCGTTCACATTGAGCCTGTCAGGATCGGCGAACTGCTGAGCCAAGCGGTGGGGGAATACGGCGAAAAGCTGAAGGAATGCGGGCTGGAGGTGCTTGTCAGCCTTCCTCAGCAAGAGGTGTATATTCCCGCCGACGGTAGGCTGATGTGGCGCGTGCTGGACAATTTGCTGAATAACGTGTGTAAATACGCCATGCCCAACACCCGGGTGTATGTGGGCGCCAAGTGCTCGGCAGAGGGTGTTTGTATCTCCGTGAAAAATATGTCCCGCGAGGCGCTGAACGTTTCGGCTGACGAATTGACAGAGCGCTTCGTACGGGGAGACCGATCCCGAAGCACTGAGGGGAGCGGCTTGGGCTTGAACATTGCCAAGGGGTTGTTGGAACTGCAAAAAAGCCGTTTGGAACTGACGGTGGACGGGGATCTTTTTAAAGCGGAAATGTGCTTTCCGGAGATCGTTGGGGACAGTTTGGCTTGACGTGAAATTTCAGATTTTTTTCAGAAATGAAAAAAATGCTTTCTTTTTTGCCGCAAGTGTGTTATAATGAAAAACAAACTGAAAACGGCGGAAAGGTTTTGATAACATTGAAGAAAGTTTTGGCTTTGATCTGCGCGGCCGCATTGCTGGCGACGGTGCTGGTCTCCTGCGGGAAAAAGAAGATCGATCCCAACGATTACGTGATCTTGGGAGAATACAAGGGCATCTCCGTGGAGATGGACACCACCGTCACTGACGCGGAGTTTGAAGCGGCCCTGACCGAGGCTCTGTCCGCTCATGCCGAAAACGTAGAGGTGGATCGCGCCGCCGCTTTGGGTGACGTGGTGAATATCGACTACGTGGGCAAAATGGACGGCGTGGCCTTTGAAGGCGGAACCGACAGCGGTTTTGATCTGACACTGGGCAGCAACACCTTTATCGGTGGGTTTGAGTCCGGTTTGGTGGGGGCTGTAAAGGGTGAGCAGAGAGATCTGAACATCTCTTTCCCCGATCCCTATCCCAACAACCCCGATTTTGCAGGCAAGCCTGCGGTGTTTGAGGTGACGGTCAACGGGGTATACGAGGTGGTCGTGCCCGAGCTGACCTTGGAATTCGTGCAGGAAAACACGGACTACGAAAGCGTTGACGATTATAAGGCGGCCCTGCGTACCTCCTTGGAGGCGGAAACGTTGGAATTGGCCAAAAGCAACAAATATGCCTCCGTTTGGCAAAAGGTGCTGGACAACGCCACCGTCATCAAGGAATTCCCCAAGGATATGTATAATGAGTACAAGCAGGAAGTGACCGACTACTACGAGCAGTACGCCTCCTATTACGGCATGAGCATGGAGGATCTGCTGAGCAACTTCGGCATGACCCTGCAGGACGTGGAAAAAGAGGCGGTGGAATACACCGAGCAGATGACCAAGCAGGAGCTGGTGCTGTTGGCCATCATCAAAGCCGAAAACATTACCTTAAGCAAGCAGGAATACGACGAGGGTGTGAAGGGCTACCTGGCTGAGTACGACGAGTACGAGGATGCGGCGGCCTTCGAAGAGGCTTACGGCCGTGAACTGATCGAGGAAAGCCTGCTGTGGGACAAGACCTTGGCTTACGTGGTGGACCTGGCTGTGGAAGTACCCGTGGAATAACCCCATCCTTTGCTTTTAAAACCTTCCCTTTTCACTCGTGAAAAGGGAAGGTTTTATTTTGCGAAAAATAAGCAGATTTTGATTGATTTTGTAATTGATTTTCCTTTGTTTTTATGGTATAGTGGCAACAGGGTCCTCCTTAGGGAGAAACCTTTCCGAAACAAAACGAAACAGGAATGAAGGGAAGAGTATGACTTGCATCAAAATGCCGGTCCTGTCCGGTGAAAAAGCAGACGCGGCCTTTGCCGGGTTGCTTGGCCAAACCAAAGCGGGGCATCCCGTCAAATGGATCATCCCGCGGGGAAACCACGTTTTGTCCCAACGCTTTGAAGTGGGCGAAAACGTAACGTTGAAATTTGAAAAGGGTGCCGTACTGGTGCTGGAGCCCGAAGCAGAGCTTTTGCTGAATTGCGGGATAGAGGCAGGTGCCGATCCCATTTTTGCAGGATCTCTGCAAGGTGTAAAAGGGCATATTTCCTCGGCCGGCTACCCCCAGTGGTTCGGTCTGCATACCGATTTGGATGAAAAGGCGCAAACGGCCGCCATGCAGCAGGCTTTGGATCTGCTGGAAACGGTGCTTTTGCCCAATTACGAAACGCCTTACCGCTTGGCTGATTTGCGCATAAACCGCCCGTTGACGTGGCGTGGCGTGGGGGCTGACAGGGTCAAGATCCACGTGCACGACATGCCCGATCCCGCTGTGACCTTGCGCAGCAGCGATGTCGTTTTGGAAAGCCTGGAGTTTATTTATGCAGAGGATGAGGAAAGCGACGCCGTCACCTTTCTGGTGGACACGTCCGCACAAAGCCTGCATCACATCCGTCTGCATAACATTCACGTGAAAAATCCCCCCTGCGGCATTGCCGACGCCCGCAGCGGGGTACATACGGTCAGCGATGTTTCCCTGACCGACGTGTATTTCAGCGAGGCGCGCCACACGGGCGTGCGTTTCCACGATTTTACGGAGCGCATCCAGCTGAAGGACGTGTGTGTCAGTTGCTTCGGCCATCCCGTGGCATCTGTGGGGTACGTGTTTGAAAACGTGAAGGATATGTTTTTGGAAAACGTGGACGTTTTGGGCGGCTTTTTGAAACAAGGCCTCACCGGCGGTTACGGCATGGTGTTCCGCCATTGCGAGAACGTGCGCTGCTACCGCCTGATGGTGGATTTTGTCAACGACGTGCAGCTGCTTGTGCAACATTGTCATAACTTCCATTTTTCCAATTTTGTGGTCTCCCTGCTCAAGCGTGAGGGCTTCCTGTTTGAGGATTTCACCGATTCCGTGCTGGAGGTGCTCAAATCCAACGGCCACAACGGCTATTACGAGGATCCCGATCCCGCCGTGTCTGTGGTGATGCGCCGCTGTAGCGGGCTGGTACTGCGCGATTTGATCATTCAGTGCAACATGGGCAGCGCCCTGTTGCTGGAGGATTGCCGCCATAACCGCTTTGAAAACCTGATGATCAGCGAAAACCGCGGCGAGGCTCTCACCGAAACGGCCGATTGTGCCGACAACTGCTTTGAGGGGCTCGTTTGCCACCGTAACCGATTGGGAGGCGTTTCTCTGCAGGGGCAGAACACCCGTGTGCACGGTGCCGTGCTCAACGACGACAGCGAGTATGAAATGCTGGAAAGTCCCTTTGCTATGGCAGGACAGAAAGGGGAGGCAGAAGTATGATCGACGTAAAACAAATGGGCATTGCGGCCGATAAAACGGCCGACGCGGCCCCCGTTTTAAAGCAATTGTTGGCTCGTCTGATCCGGGAGGATCCTGTGGAGACGCTGTATTTTTCTTCGGGCACCTATTTGATCGGCGAGGACGTGCACATTCCCTTAAGCATGGACCTGGTGCTGGAGCCGGGGGCAGTGCTGTACGTGGCCGAAGGGGTCAGCCTGCGTATCGAGGCCCATATCGATGCCGGACTGGAGCAGATCTTTGACGGCCCCGGCCTGGTGGAAGGCTTTTTCAACAACAGCCGTATTTACCCCCAGTGGTACGGCGCCAAAGGCGATGGCAAGCACGACGACACCGCGGCCTTTCGGGCCGCCGTGCGCAACGGTTGCGAGATCGCCGTGCCTTACACCGCCGACGGTTACGTTCTCGGCGGTTTGGAGCTGACCGAGCGAAAATACCTGTACGGCTGTGATGAAAAGCCCAGCGTGATCGTAGCCCGTGAGGATTGCAAGGATCTGTTCACCGTCAAGGCTCCCCACGTGAAGGTGGAGCATCTGCGCTTGGAAATGGGAAAAACGGGGGAGAGTGCTTGTTTTTATTTTGAGTGTCTGCCGGGTCAGCCCATCTCCCACGCCAAGGTGCGGGATATCGAGACTCATTTTGCCTGGCATGCGGTGCGCGATGCCCGTAAAAACAAAAACGAGGACAAGGTCTACATTACCAATACGGTGGTGGAGGATCTGCGTTGCTACAACAGCCGTTCCACAGCCGTGCGGGTGAAGAATTTTTGGGGATTTATCTTTTTCCGCGATCTGCTGTTGGATAACCGGGGCCTTTTGGCTACGGGCGTTGCCAACGGGGATTATCCCGCCTTTGAGTTGGAGGACAACGAAGGGGCCATTTTGCAGCGCATCCGTATTTTCGGTACGGGCAAGGCGGCCAACGAAAACGAGCACGGCTTCCACTATGTCAGCAATGTCGCCACCTGGATGGACGATTGCTCCGCCCGGGAAGTGGGTGGCAGCGGTCTGAAGACCGTGGGGGAAAACTACCACCTGTATTTCTCCAACACCTGCTTCAGTGACGTGGGCGGCTACGGCATGGAGATGCACAACAATTTTTATCCTCAGATGAATGAGTTGACTGCCACCAACTGTGCCGCGGGAGCTTTTTTGGCAGATAACGTGATGGAGGCTCAGCTCAACGCTCTGACCTCTCAAAATTGCGGCACGGCCGTCAGAATGAGCCAATGCCACCATTGCGCGGTGACCCGTCTGGATCCCGGCAAGGATATTCCTGTGCAGGCAGACGATCTGAGTGTAAAGAATGTGATTCATTTGAAAAAACCGGAACTTGACAGATAGCAAAGAACCCTTGAAAAGGAAAAAGAAACGCGTTATAATACAGTTGTGATCCGGGAGATTCACCGTGTTGCAACGTGATTCTTCTCCATAAAATCACGAAAGGAATTTATCGTATGATCGTTACTACCAAAATTTTTGATAAGCTCGGCTTGATTGCCGGACGCTATGAGAATCTGCGCTTTACCAACCAGCTGCAGCTTTCCTGCAGCCGTTTTGATACCCGCGAGCATTTCCGCAGCCTGCCCAATGCTCCTTTTACCCCCATTGAGCCCGGTACGGCTTGGGGTGACGACGGCCTGACCATGTGGCTGAAGTCCACCTTCCGTATGCCCGCCGAGCTGGACGGCAAGCGCGTTTTTGTGCGCTACTGCAATTCCTTGGCTGAAACGCTGTTTGAAGCCAACGGCATCCATAAGGGTGTGTTCGATCGTAACCATCCCGTGGTCATGCTGGAAAACTGCGCTAAGGCCGGGGCAGAGTATACCCTGGGCTTCGAGGCCTATTCCGGCCACAGCGTACCCGGTTGTCACGCCGATGAGGTGCAGGAAGTGGACAGCGCTAAGTCCATTTTTGTCAACTGCAAGGTGTATGAGGGAATTTGGCTTTGTACCGAAGAGCCTGTGGTCACTCAATTTGTTTTTGATCTGTATACGTTGCTTCAGCAGGTGCGCTATTTGAACGACCATCATTTGCGCAAGGGTCAGCTGGCCAAATGCCTGGAGCAGGTGTTTGCCGTGGTGGACGCTCTGCCCAACGAAACGGGGAAGGAAAGCTGGCTTCCCAAATTGGCACAGGCCTGCGAGATCATGAAGCCCATGCTGGAAAAGCATAACGGAGATACGGCTCCCGTGTGCATCACCATGGGTCACTCTCACATCGACACGGCTTGGCAGTGGACCTTGGATGAGACCATCCGCAAATGCGCCAGAACCTTCTCCTCCGTGCTGAACCTGATGGATCAGTATCCTCAGTTTACCTTCGTCCAGTCGGCTCCCTTGCACGCCGAGTGGATGAAAAAATACTATCCCGATATTTTCGAGCGCATCTGCCAACGTGTGGCAGAGGGACGCTGGGAGCCCAACGGCGCGGTGTACGTGGAGCCCGACTGCAACCTGACTTCGGGTGAATCCCTTGCCCGTCAGTTGATCTTCGGACAGAAAACCACACGTGAATTCTTCGGCTATACGTCCGATACCCTTTGGCTGCCCGATACCTTCGGCTATTCCGTGGCCTTGCCTCAGCTGTTGCGCTTGGCCAATGTCAATCATTTCTGCACCACCAAGATCTATTGGAACGACACCAACCGCTTCCCCTACGATACCTTCACCTGGAAGGGTCTGGACGGCAGCTCTGTGACGGCCAATTTCCATAAGGTGCATTTCCACCCCAACGCAGACCAGCTGGAAAACTTCTGGATCCACATCGTTCAGCATAAGGACGTGCAGGACCGTATTTTGGCGCCCTTTGGCTTCGGTGACGGCGGTGGCGGCCCCATGAACGAGATGATTGAAGAGGCGGCCCGTTTGGAGGATCTGGAGGGAGCGGTGAAGACCCATTTCGGTACTGTCAGCGAATTTATGAACAGTATCGATACAGCCGTTTTGCCTGTGTTTAACGGGGAACTGTATTTGGAATGCCACCGTGGCACGCTGACCTCCGTATCTCCCAATAAAAAGGGCAACCGCATGTGTGAGATCGCTTTGCGTACGGCTGAATATTTGGCCGCTGTGCAGGGCGGAGAATATCCCAAGGAGCAGCTGGATGAGCTGTGGAAGATGCTGTTGATCAACCAGTTCCACGATATTTTGCCCGGTACCTCCATTCCTCCCGTCAACCACCGCGCCCAGCGTGAGTTTACACAAGTGTACGAGGGAGCTTCTCAGATCACCCGTAAAGTATTGGAGGCAGAGGCGGCCGAGGATGATGGCTTTACCGTGGTTAACACCCTCAGCTGGGACTATTGCAGTCCCCTGAAAATGACGGGAACCAACGCCGGTGAGTATGCCAAGGATCTGCCTTCCCAGCGCTTTGAAGACCGTGACGGCGGTGAGGTGCTGTTGGTGGGCGGTGTGCATATCCCTGCAACGGGCAGTGTCTTTATCCCCATGGCGGATAAGCCTGTGGAAAAGGATTCCCCCTTTACTTATGAAAATAACGTGCTGACCACGCCCTTTGCTGTGGTCACCTTCGGTGAAAACGGCACCATCGTCAGCCTGAAGGACCGCAACACCGGCCGCGAATACGTGGCTCAGGGCGGCAGCTTCAACAGCTTCATCGTGGGTGAGGATGTACCCACCTATTGGGACAACTGGGACATCAACGAGGAGCAACAGCTCAAGCGTTATGAGGATAATCGTCTGATCAGCCGCCGCGTTGTGGCCGACGGCCCTGTGACTCTGCGTCTGGAAAGCAAGTATGACATTGCCAAGAAGTCCACGCTGACGCAGATCATTGCCGTATACGCCGATACGCCCCGTATTGACTTTGAGACCACGGTGGATTGGCAGGATAAGCATATGCTGCTGAAGGCCTCCTTCGACACCACCGTTGCCAGCGAAACGATCCTCAACGAAACCCAGTTCGGTCATATCGCCCGTCCCACGCATACCAACTATTCCACCGACCGCGCTCGTTTCGAGGTGCCCAACCAGAAGTGGAGCGATCTGGCGGACAACGGCTTCGGTGTGGCCATCCTCAACGATTGCAAGTACGGCATCAGCGCCAAGGAAAACAATTTTGCATTGACTCTCTTTAAGAGCGGTACTCATCCCGATGCTCACGGTGACGAGGGGATCAATACCTTTACCTACAGCCTCGTGCCTCATGAGGGCGGCTTCTCCGTGCCCACGGTGGTGCACCCCGCTTACGAGCTGAACATGCCTCTGCCTGCCGTGCGCGGCCGTACCGATGCTTTTGACGGCCTGCTGAATGTCAGCAAGGATTCCGTGATTTTGGAAACGGTGAAGCAGAGCGAGGACGGCAAGGCCATGATCCTGCGCTTCTACGAGGCCGGAAAATCTGCCGGTGAGGCAGAGATCCGCTTCCTGCGGCCTGTCAAGGGAGTGCGCGAGGTCAATTTGCTGGAAGAAGAGATCGCCCCCGTGGCCTTGGAAGACAACGCCGTGCGCCTTTTCTTCCGCGCTTTCGAGATCAAAACTTTGGAAGTTACCCTGTAAAAAATTCGTTTTTTGCACAAAGTCCCTTTCCAACGGTCAAAATGCGGGGGCTGGGCTGTAAAAAGGCAGCCCTCCGCGTTTGATATATCTATCTTTTTAGGAGGACAAAACTATGAAGACCATGAAACGGATCCTGGCTGCGGCGTTGGCTCTGTTTATGCTGGTTGCCATGGCGGCTTGCGGTAATGGCAATTCCCCTGCTACCACCCCCGCCACCACGCCGGCCACCACGCCGGCTACGGTTCCCGGTACTGAGCCCCAGTACGATCCCAACGATCCCTTTGCCAAGGCAGAACTGCCCGACATTGACATGGACGGCTATGTGTTTGACGTGGCGGATGGTACGGCTTCCCAGCTTTCCGGTATCGAGGAAACGGGAACCAAGTGGGACAGCACCCGCTATTACATGCTTCGTAGCCTGGAAGAAGATCTCAACTGCGAGTTTAACTTCTTCGTTTCCGGCACGGACGTGTATGCCCAGGCTCAGCCTGTACTGCAGGCCGGCGACAAGTACGCCGACTACATCGGCCACAGCATTTGGGTATTGGGTCACTTTGTGCAAAACGGCTACGCCATTCCCTTTGACGATGTTCCCCACGTGGACATGGAAAAGGATTACTGGTACGACAGCTCCATCGAGCTTTCCACCATCAACGGCAAGACCTACGTGCTCACCGGCGATATGCTGCCTAACATCGAATTCCCCTGGGTCCTGATCTATAATAAGAGCATGATCGCGGATCTGGGATTGACCGATCCCGTGCAGTTGGTCAAGGACAACACGTGGACCATCGATAAGTTCTTGGAATACTGCAAGAAGGCTACCCGTGACAATGGCGACAATGTGTGGAATTTTGACGATACCTACGGTTGGGGTTCTGCCCGCGGCGACGTGGACCACATGTTCTATGTGGGCATGGGCGGCCAGGTGGTAGAAAAAGATGCAAACGGCAAGTGGAAACTGGTGGTCAACAGCCAGCAGTCTCAGGCTGCTTTGGGTTATGCCGACGAGATCGCCAGCTATACCTATGACCTGTCCGACGGTCACTCCTGGGTGGATTTCGTGTGGGATATGTTCCCCGCGGGCCGTATGATGTTCCTGCCCTATATGCCCAACGTTTTGAAAACTGCCACTTACCAGGATATTACTTTTGACTTCGGTATCCTTCCCGCTCCCAAGCTGAACGAACAGCAGGAAGACTACCACGTGTACCACTGCCACAACTCTCAGGGTCTGCTGGTCATGCGCGGCGCCAACGTGGAATACACCGGTTACGTGCTGGAGGCCCAGGCCGCCTTCAACCAGCACACCGTTATGCCCGAGATGAAGCAACTGTACAGGGAGCTGTACCTGCGTGACGATGAGGACAATGCCGCCATGCTGCAGCTGATCAACGAAAGCGGTCGCTTCCAGGGCGTGCTGAGCCTGCTCAACCAGGTCAACTATGGCTTGTTCCCTGCGGGTACTATGCTGGTCACCAACGTCATGGTAAACGGTTACGACTTCTCCACGGCTTACGAGGAGACTGCCGAATTGACCGAGATCGCCTTGGACGAGGTATTGAAACAGTAAGTCAGTTTTCTGTTTATGTTTTAACTCCTTTTCTGTGCAAAAGCGGTGTTTGTTTCAAACACCGCTTTTTGCATACAAGAGGGCCATCTGTCAACGGTCTGTCCTGTTTGCAGACACCGGCCGGAAAGAGGAAGGCACGGCATGAGAAAAGCCCCTGCAGCGGAAACTGCAGGGGCTTTTTTGGAGAAACTTGAAAAAAGATAGAGGCTTTCTGTTGCGGCAGGGGAGGAGGAAAGGCCTTATTGCTCGGCAGGCTCCTCGGCGGCAGCTTGCTTGCGGGCGCGGCGGTTCATGTCGTTTCGCACGATGCGGTACAGGGTAGCGGCCATGGGAACGCCCAACAGCATGCCGGGAATGCCCATCAACCCGCCGCCCAAAGTAACGGCGGCCAATACCCACATGGCGGGCAGGCCGATGGAGGAACCGACCACCTTCGGATAGATCAGGTTACCCTCCAGCTGCTGGAGTACCACCACGAAGATCAAAAACACCAGGGCCTTGGCAGGGGATACCATCAGGATCAAAAACGCGCCCAAAGCCGCACCCACAAAGGCACCGGCCACGGGGACCAGGGCTGTAAAGGCGATCAGCGGGCCGATCATGGCGGCATAGGGCAGGCGAAGGATCAGCATGCCAAGGGTGCAAAGCAGGCCCAGAATCAGGGCTTCCGTACACTGACCTACGATGTAGCGGCGGAAGCAATTGTTGGCAATGGAGGCCACGTAGGTGATATGATCGCAAGTCTTTTTGGGTAAATAATGGGTGATCAGGCGGGAGGATTGGCGTTTCAGCTGTTCTTTACCGGAAAGCAGGTATACTGCAAAGATGATGCTTAAAAATGCGGTAAACAGCCCGGAGGCCAGGGAGGAAACGGTGGTGATCAGAATGTTGACCACACCTGTGATTCCCGTGGAGATCAGTCCGGCAATTTGGCCGATCCTGGATTGCCAGTCAATGGAGGCCAGGGTGGAGGCGATCTCCTGGGAAAGCAGACCGCGCTCCTGCAACCAGGTGATCAGCTTTTGGATGGCACCGGGCAACTGGGTCAGGATCAGTTGGATACAGGAAATGACCTCGGGAAGTACCAGCCATACCACCAGGGTAACGATGGCCAGCAGGGTCAGGATCGAAGCGGCTGTACAAACGGGCTTGCGTGTGATCTTCCAAAATCGTTTTTGGGATTTTGGAAAATAGTGTCGCTCGTAAAACGTCATCAGCAGATTGAGCAGGTACGCCAACACCGCGCCGATCAGCAACGGGGTAGCTGCCTGTAGCAAACGGGTGAAAACGCCGGAAAGGGCAGACCAGTAGTGAATGCAAAGGTACAGGATGAAAATGCTGATCCCAATGCGCAGATAGGGCTTCCATTCGTGCTTTACCATGTGTTTATCGGTCCTTTTGTAGCTGTAAAATAAGGGGAAAGCCCCCTTTGGATACGTAAAAAGTATATCATAGCTTGTGCGTTTTTTCAAGCGCAGATGCGTAAATAATCATTTTATTTGCACAAAAAAACAGGGCCGGATCCTTTCCTAAATCCGTAAAAATAACAAAAATTGATTTTTTTTGAAAAAATACTTGACAAAATGTTGTCGGATGTATATACTGTTCGTGGTTAGCGAGCGCTAACCGAATTGTTTACCTATTAGTTAGCTTAAGCTAACTGCATAGAGCGATCCATCTGTCGGAGGAAATGTATTTATGAAAACTTTAAAGCAGGCACCTGTGGGAAGCACGGTACGTGTGGTAAGGGTTCACGGTGAAGGGGCGCTTAGACGCCGCATTATGGATATGGGTATTACAAAGGGCGTGCAGATTCACGTGCGAAAGGTAGCCCCTTTGGGGGATCCTTTGGAGATCAATCTGCGCGGGTATGAGTTGTCCCTGCGTAAGGAAGATGCAGAAATGATCGAAACGGAGTAATCTATCTTAAGGAGAGAGCGAAGCCCATGAAACTGACCATTGCTTTAGCGGGAAATCCCAACAGCGGAAAGACCACTTTGTTCAACGCCTTGACCGGATCCAACCAATACGTGGGAAACTGGCCCGGAGTAACGGTGGAGAAAAAAGAAGGAAAAATGAAAAAATACGGGGACGTGATCCTGACGGATCTACCCGGTATTTATTCTCTTTCCCCCTATACTCCCGAGGAGTTGGTGGCGCGCAATTACCTGCTGGATGAAAAACCGGACGCTATTTTGAACATCGTGGACGGCACCAATCTGGAGCGAAACCTGTACTTGACCACTCAGCTGATCGAGCTGGGCATCCCTGTGGTTATTGCCGTGAACATGATGGACGTGGTGCGCAAAAACGGGGACAAGATCGATTTTGAAGGCATTTCCCGCGAGCTGGGTTGTCCGATGGTGGAGATCTCCGCCCTGCGTGGAGACGGCGTTGCGGAAGCGGCAGAGTTGGCCATCGAACAGGCCAAAAAAGGCCGTCGGATCCCCTCCAACGTCTTTTCGGGGCGCTTGGAGCATGCCATCGCCCATATTGAAGAGGCTGCTATCCACCATCTGCCCGAGGAACTGCAACGCTGGTATGCCGTCAAGCTCTTTGAACGGGATGAAAGGGTCGTCAGTCAGCTGGGCTTGCGGGAAGAGGTGCTGGCTCATATTGAAAAAGACATAGCACACGTGGAACAGGAACTGGATGACGATGCGGAAGCGGTCATTATCAACGAGCGCTATACGTACATTGAAAATATGATGCGGCAATATTACAGAAAAAAGAATGCCGGAAAGCTGTCCGTATCCGACAAGATCGACCGCATTGTGACCAACCGCATCCTGGCCCTGCCTATTTTTGCAGCCGTGATGTTTTTGATCTACGCTATCGCTATGGGCGGGTGGAAGATCTCCATCGGCACCATGGCTACCGATTGGGCCAACGACGTGCTGTTCGGCGAATGGGTCCCTGCCTTGTTCGACAGCTTTTTGCTGAATGGGGAAGGTCAGCCCGTGGTTTGGGATTGGCTGTACCGCTTGATCCAAGACGGCATTGTGGGAGGCGTTGGCTCCGTGTTGGGCTTCGTGCCTCAGTTGATGGTGCTGTTTGTGCTTCTTTCCTTGTTGGAGGACTGTGGCTATATGTCCCGCGTGGCCTTCATTATGGACCGTATTTTCCGCAAATTCGGCCTTTCCGGAAAATCCTTTATCCCCTTGCTGGTGGCCACGGGCTGTACGGTTCCCGGGGTGATGGCCTCCCGTACCATTGAGCAGGACCGCGACCGAAAAATGACTGTGATCACTACCGGCTTTATTCCTTGCGGAGCCAAGCTTCCCATTATCGGTCTGTTTGCCGGCGCCGTGTTTAACCAATCTCCTTTGGTGGCTACGTCCGCTTTCTTTATCGGCGTGGGGGCGGTGGTGATCTCCGGCATTATGCTGAAGAAATTCAAGGCCTTTTCAGGTGAGCCCGCTCCCTTTGTGATGGAACTGCCGGCCTACCATCTTCCCGTGGCCCGCAACGTTTTGCGGACGTCTTGGGAACGTGGCTGGGACTTTATCAAGCGCGCCGGTACGGTGATCCTGCTTTCCTCCATCGTGCTGTGGTTTTTGCAGGGCTACGGTATTGTGGACGGGGCCTTGGTAGCTGTGGAGGACAATAATACCTCTCTGCTGGCGGCTATCGGCAAGCTGTTTGCTTGGCTGTTCTATCCCCTGGGATGGATGGGCGATATGGCGTGGAAGGCCACGGTGGCTACCGTGACCGGCCTGATCGCCAAAGAGGAGGTCGTGATGACCTTCGGCACGCTGTATCAGCAGGTCGGAGAGTTGAGCGAGAGCGGCGAAGAGATCTGGGCCCTGGTGGGTAGGGATTTCGGGGCCATTACTGCCTACAGCTTCATGATCTTCAACCTGCTGTGTGCCCCTTGCTTTGCGGCCATGGGTGCCATTAAGCGCGAGATGAACAACTGGAAATGGACGGCCTTTGCCATCGGATACATGTGCGTGTTTGCCTACGCCGTTTCCATGATGGTCTATCAGATCGGCGGCTTGTTTACGGGAGAGGCGACCTTCGGTCTGTTTACGGTGCTTGCCTTTGCTTTGCTGGCAGTCCTGGTCTATCTGCTTTTCCGCAAAAACAAATATAACGAAGCGCCTTTGCGCAAATAAGAGGTGATTGTGATGGAATGGCGCAGCTGGTTGGTTTTGGCGGCCTTGGTGGCGGTGGTGCTGGCCGTAATCACAGGCAGTATCCGCGGCAGAAAAAAGGGCAGGAGCTCTTGCGGCTGTTCCTGTAAGAACTGTGCCATGAGCGGTACGTGCCACAAAAAATAAAACGGGGCGGGGAAGCGAAAGCTTCCCTGCTTTTTTGTCTTCTTTTCGGGGAAGAAAAGGAGGTAAAAATGCGCATAAATGCTTGACATTTCAGGCAGTTTATGGTTAAATAATAATAAGTTTACATCGTGGCCGTGACGAAGAAGAACGGCTTTCCGTTGGGCACAGAGAAGCGGGGCAGGTGGAAGCCGCTGTCAAGGGAAAGCGTTTGCCGCTTCCGAGCCTCCGTGTGAAAGCACGGCGCCCTTTTGCCGGCGTTATCGGGCAAGTCAGAGGCCGTCGGGTTCTGCCCGGAGGTGAACAAGGGTGGTACCACGAAAGCAAAGTCTTCGTCCCTATGGAGGATGAGGGCTTTTTTCTTTTATCATGGGAAAGGAAGAATGAAACATGGAAAAATTGGGATTGAACGAGATCCGAGAACGGTATTTGAACTTTTTTGAAGGTAAGCAGCATTTGCGCATGAAGAGCTTTTCGCTGGTGCCTCAAAGCGAAAAATCGCTTTTGCTGATCAATGCCGGCATGGCGCCCCTGAAGCCCTATTTTTCAGGCAAGGAGGTTCCCCCCAGCAAGCGCGTCACCACCTGCCAAAAATGCATCCGCACCCTGGATATCGAGCGTGTGGGTAAAACGGCCCGCCACGGCACCTTCTTTGAGATGCTGGGCAATTTCTCCTTCGGGGATTACTTTAAGCACGAGGCTACGGCCTGGGCTTGGGAGTTTATCACCAAGGTGTTGGAGATCCCGGAGGATCGCCTTTGGGTGTCTGTGTATGAGGAGGACGACGAGGCCCGGGATATCTGGGTCAACGAGGTGGGCGTTTCTCCCGACCGCATCGTGAAGATGGGCAAGGAGGACAACTTCTGGGAGATCGGCTCCGGTCCCTGCGGCCCCTGCTCCGAGCTGTATTTTGACCGCGGCGAGGAATACGGCTGCGGCAAGCCCGATTGCGCAGTGGGTTGCGATTGCGACCGTTACGTGGAATTTTGGAACCTGGTATTTACCCAGTTTGATAATGACGGTAAGGGCAATTATTCCCGCCTGCCCCATCCCAATATCGACACGGGTATGGGTTTGGAGCGCATTGCCTGCATCATGCAGGGCGTTACCTCCTTGTTTGAGGTGGACACCATCCGCGCCATTACCGACCGCGTTTGCGAGATCGCAGGGGTACAGCGCGGTGAAAGCCGTCAGACGGACATTTCCTTGCGCGTGATCACCGACCATATCCGCAGCA
Source organism: Clostridia bacterium (assembly GCA_017507855.1). Lineage (GTDB taxonomy): Bacteria > Bacillota > Clostridia > Oscillospirales > RGIG5554 > RGIG5554. The sequence goes on along the minus strand of JAFWAE010000023.1, from coordinate 9,343 downwards.
CCGTGTTTTTGGTGTCCGACGGCGTGTTGCCTTCCAACGAGGGTCGCGGCTATGTGCTTCGCCGTCTGTTGCGTCGTGCTGCCCGTCACGGCCGCCTGCTGAACGTGTGCCGTCCTTTCCTCAGCGAGCTTTGCGACGTGGTCATCGAGGCCTCGGGTGAGGCATATCCCGAACTGAAGGAAAAGGCCTCCTATATCCGCAAGGTCATTGCCAACGAAGAAGATAAATTCCTGAAAAATATCGACACCGGTATGGGCATCCTGAACGGCATGATCGAAAAGATCCCTGCCGGAGGCACCCTCAGCGGAGAAGACGCCTTCCGTTTGTACGATACCTACGGCTATCCTTTGGACCTGACCAAGGAGATCCTGCAGGAAAAGGGGATGGACGTGGACGAGGCCGGCTTTGCCGAAATGATGGATCAGCAACGCAAGCGCGCCCGTGAGGCCCGCGCGGCCCTGGGAGATTTCGGCTGGGACGGCGAGGCTGAGACCGAGCTGTCGCAGATCGAGGAAACGGTATTTTTGGGCTATGAGCAAGCTTCTTGTGAAGCTACTGTACAGGCCATCCTGCGCGGACGGGAGCTTTCCGGCGTGGCAACGGAAGGGGATGAAGCCTCTTTGGTGCTGGATCAGACCGTCTGCTACCCCGAAAAGGGCGGCCAGGTGGGCGACAAGGGTGTCATCTGCGGCGAAGGCTTTGAATTTGCCGTGGAAGATTGCCGCCAAACGGCCGACCACAAGATTTTGCATAACGGCCGTGTGATCCGCGGCGAGATCAAAAACGGCGACAGCGTGCGCGTCGCGTACGAGGAGGACTTCCGTGCTGCCGTACGCCGCAACCATTCGGCCACCCATTTGCTGCAAGGGGCTTTGCGCCGTGTGCTGGGCGACCACGTGGAGCAGGCCGGTTCTTACGTGGATGACAAGCGCTTGCGTTTCGACTTTACTCATTTTTCTGCGGTCACGGAGGAGGAATTGGCGAAGGCCGAGGCCATCGTCAACGAACAGATCTTGGCGGATCTGCCTGTCGTTTGCCGCGAAATGCCCATTGAAGAAGCCAAAAAGCTGGGAGCTATGGCCCTGTTCGGCGAAAAATACGGCGACGTGGTGCGCGTGGTCAGCATGGGCGACGTTTCCGTGGAATTCTGCGGTGGTACCCACTTGACCTCCACGGCTCAGGCGGGCCTGCTGAAGATCGTGTCCGAGTCCTCTGTGGCGGCGGGTGTGCGCCGTATCGAGGCGGTGACGGGCCTGAACGTACTGGCCTATCTGAACGAGCGTCAGCAGATGTTGGAAAATTGCGCTGCCGCGGTAAAGGCTCCCCACGTCAACGACGTGGTCCGCCGCAGTGAGCAGCTGATGAACACCCTCAAGGAGGCCGAGCACGAGATCGAACTGCTCAACGGCAAACTGGCCGCCGGTGAGCTGGACCGCGTGCTGAACGCGGCTGTGGAGGTGGCGGGTCTGCGCCTGGCTTGCGTGCAGTTCACCGGTATGCAAGCCGACACCTTCCGTCAGTTGGGTGACAAATTAAAGGACGGCGGGGAAGATCTGGTGGCCTTGCTGGCCAATACCGATGGAGAGAAGATCTCCTTCGTGGCGGTGTGCGGCCGTAAAGCCGTGGCGGCCGGTGTCAAGGCCGGCGAGCTGGCCGGTAAAGCTGCCCGTATGACGGGTGGTGGCGGCGGCGGTCGTCCCGACTACGCCAACGCCGGCGGAAAGCAGCCTGAAAAACTGGCGGAAGCCATGGCTGCCATTCCCGAGCTTGTCAAAGAAATGATCAAATAATCTTTTGCATTTTTGCATAAGCTTGCTTTTTTATCTGCATATTAGATAAGATGATTCACAGAGAGGAAGTTTGTTGATGAGTTGCCTTTTTTGCAGCATTGCCGAGGGGACGATCCCCTCGAAAAAGGTGTTTGAAAACGAGCATTTGCTGGCTTTTCACGACATTGCCCCCAATGCCCCCGTGCACGTATTGATCATTCCCAAACAGCACATTTCTTCTGCCAACGAGATCACTGAGGAAAACAGCGCTGTAGTGGCCGAGATCTTTCGGCAGATCCCTCAGATCGCCAAAACGCTGGGCCTGACCAACGGATACCGTATCATCACCAATTACGGCGAGGACGGCGGCCAATCGGTGCACCATTTGCATTTTCACTTGCTGGGCGGGGCCAAGCTGCCCTTGAATTTGGGTGTAACGGAGGAAGCCGAATGAGCCGGGTAAACGACGGAAAGCAATTAACGATCCAAGCGGGGGAAAGCACGTTTGAGCGTTTGCCCCTGAAGACCAAGCTGATCACACAAGAGGATGATATTGCCGAAGTGGCGCGGGAGTTTGCCTTGCCGTTTTTACAGCAGGGAGATATCCTTTTCATCTCCGAAAAGGCTGTGGCCTGCTCGCAGGGGCGTGCCATTCCCATGGCGGAGATCAAGCCCCGTCCTTTGGCCAAGTTTTTGACCCGTTTTGTGTATAAATCTCCCTACGGCATCGGTTTGGGCATTCCCGAAACCATGGAAATGGCCCTGCGGGAATGCGGTGTGCTGCGCATTTTGTTTGCGGCGGGGATCTCGGCGGTGGGAAAACTGCTGGGGAAACGAGGCTGGTTCTATAAGGTGGCGGGCTACCGTGCCGAAAGTATTGACGGGCCCACTCCCAACACGATCCCTCCCTATAACAACTACGTGGTCCTCGGCCCCCTGAAGCCGGATGAGACCGCCCAGCGCATTGCCGATACCATCGGTTTTGCCTGTGCCATTGTGGATATTAATGACCTGACCGGCAAGACCCTGGGCGCTTCTGCCGGGGTGGATAAGGAGCTGGTGGCGGCCTCGCTGAAAGATAATCCCTTGGGCCAGTCGCGCCAGCAGACACCCATGGGGATCCTTCGCCGTCAATGAAGGCGCTGATAGGCGCTTGCTTGGGTTTCTGCCTGGGCGTTCTGTTGGGGTGGCTGACGGCCGCCCCCTGGCAACTGCCTGCGGCGTTGGCCGCCGTAGCGTTGGCGGGGATCCTGCTGACGGCTCTCCTGAAGAAAAAGACGGCCCTGTTTTTGTGCATCGGTTTTGCGACTTGCTGTGCAGGTGCGCTTTGGTTTGAAGGTGCGCTGGCGTATAAAAACGCCCCTTACGCCGCCTTGACGGAAGGAATGCAGACCTTCAGTGGGGAAGCCCTGTCCTCTGCAGAAGGGGATCTTTATTCTCGCGGGGTGCGTTGCCGTGTGACGTCCGTCAACGGCCACCCGGTTTCTCCCGTGACTCTTTGGCTGAGCGGCGACTGCGTCAGGCAGATCCGCCACGGCCAGCAGGTCCGCGGCGTGGGGATGCTGTACGTGACGGAGGACCGCGCCGGCGCTTTGCAGGGGCTGGTTGATTGCTCTGCCGTACAGGTAGAGGGGAAGGAGACCTTTTCCTTGTTGGATGCCCTCCGCGTCAATATTCGCCGTGTGTTGCGCACAAGCGTGGGAGAGGAGCCCCTGCCTCAGGTGCTTTTGCTGGGTGGGAGCGGTGGCATGGAGCCCGAGTTTCTAAGTGCTTCCTCCGCGGTGGGTGCTTCCCATTTCTTTGCTGTGTCGGGGATGCATCTGTCGTATTTGGCGGCAGTGATCTTTCAGCTTTTGCGCCTTTTTCGAGCAAGACGCTCCACCTGTCTGAAGGCGGTGGCCGTGGTGCTGTTTGCCTGCCTTTGCGGGTTGACGCCCTCCATCGTCAGAGCTGCCGTTATGTGGCTGATCATGCTGTTGGCCGAGGGCTTGCGCAGGGAACATAAAGCTTCCCTCAGCCTGCTTTGGGCCCTGACCCTGATCTGTCTGGCAGACCCTTTATCCATCGTTTCGGCCGGTTTACAGCTGTCCTTTGCCGCCATGGCGGGGATCTTGTGGTTTTTGCCTTCACTGCAGTTTGAGCAGGATCTTTTTGAAGGGCCGAAGACCCGTTGGTGGAACGCACCCTTTAATCTGCTGGCTATGACAGTGGCGGCCCAGCTGTTGACCCAACCCCTCAGTGTGTGGCTTTTCGGCAGCTATTCCTGGATGGCGCCTTTGACTTGCCTGATCCTGACCGTGCCTGTTGCCTGCCTGTTTTGGTGTACGGCACTGACCGTGATTATAGGCTTTGTGTGGCCGTGGGCGGCCTCGTTAACGGGGAAGCTCTGTTTGCTGATCTCCCGCCTTTTCGCGGAGGCATGGGGGTTTTGGCTTCCCTGGGAGGAAATTTTGAAATGGCCAACTGGGTGGCGCTCATCTTTTTGGCAGTCAATTTGCTGACGTTTTACGCGGTGTTTCACATACGAAAGAAAAACGTACGTATGCCCGTGCTATTGCTCCAATGGGGCGCTGTATCCTTGGTGCTGTGGCTTTTTGTATAACGGGAAAATGACCGATCCTTGAAAAGGAGTTGAAGAAAAATGAAATATTTTGTTTTGCTGGCAGACGGTATGGCAGATACGCCTGCAGAGGTCCTGCAGGGGAAAACGCCTATGGAATGCGCCTGCAAGCCTTATATGGACCGGGTGGCCTTTGAAGGGCGCTCGGGTATTTGCCGCACGGTGCCGGAGGGGATGTCTCCCGGCTCTGACGTGGCTAATTTGGCCGCCATGGGCTTTGACCCCACCGTGTGCTATACGGGGCGCTCTCCTTTGGAGGCTTTAAGCTTGGGGGTCAACATGGCCGATACCGACGTGGCAATCCGCGCCAACCTGGTGACCCTTTCGGAAGAGGAGCCCTATGAGGCCAAGACCATGGTGGATTATTCCGGCGGGGATATTTCCACGGCAGAGGCGGCTCAGTTGATCCACACCTTGGCACAGCAATTGGGAAGCGAGGTTTTCACCCTGTATGCGGGTGTCAGCTATCGCCATTGCTTGATTTGGCATCACGGCTGTGCAGACGCCGTGCATTTTTCCAAACCTCACGACATTCCCGATCGCGTAATCGGTGAATACTTGCCCACCGGGGAAGCCGGAGCCCAAATGCTGGCTTTGATGAAACAAAGCTATGAGATCCTGAAGGAGCACCCTGTCAATCTGGCGCGTAAGGCACAGGGAAAAAAGCCTGCTAACAGTCTTTGGTTCTGGGGGCAGGGAACCAAGCCCGCACTGCCTTCCTTTACGGCCCTGTACGGCTTGCGGGGCGCCGTCATTTCGGCGGTGGACCTGCTGAAGGGCATTGGCATCGGAGCCGGGATGGATACTCCCACGGTAGAAGGAACCACCGGTTATTTGGATACCAATTTTGCAGGCAAGGCCGAGCAGACGATTCGTTGCTTTGAGCAAGGATGCGACTATGTGTTTACTCATCTGGAAGCACCGGATGAATGCGGCCACCGCGGTGAGGCTCAAAACAAGGTGCGTTCTATCGAGATCATTGACGAACAGATCTTAAAGCCTGTTTGGAACTACCTGGAGCAAACGGGGGAGGCCTACCGCATCCTTGTGTTGCCGGACCATCCCACGCCCTTGGATATCCGCACCCATTCCGCACAGCCCGTTCCCTTTGCTTTGTACGAAAGCGGCGCTCCCGAAAAGGGAAACGCCCCCTCGTTCAATGAAAAAACTGCTTCGCAAAGCGGTTTGTTCGTTTCCAACGGTCCTGAATTGATGCAGCTTCTGCTTCATTAAATTTAGATAGAAACCAATATAAAGGAGAAAAGAATTATGAGTATCGAAATGCTTGACGGAAAACGAGTCAAACAGATCCCCATCATCCCTTACTCCCATCATGACTATGAATGGGTCTGTCCCCGAGACTGGCACAAATGGCGTTACATTAAATGCTATTGCGACGTGCTGGACCGTTTGAAGGAAAACCCCGATTATACCTGGAGCATTGACAACGTAGTACATAGCTGGATCCCCTTTTTGGAATATTGCCCCGAGCGCGTAGAAGAATTTAAGGCCTTTGTGAAGGAAGGGCGCATCTGCATCCTCAACGGTGGCATCAGCCTGGCCCGCCCCTCCTGCGTGGGCGAGGAAAGCTACGTACGTAATATGGTGGAAGGGCTTCGCTTCTTTAAAAAGCAGTTTGACGTGGACGAATGTCCCGTGCTGTACAACGCCGACACCGCCTCCGGCCACAGCCAGTTGCCTCAGGTAGCTGATCTGGGTGGCCATAAATACTATCGCTTCCAGCGCCCCGACAACCTGCTCACCAAGAAGGGTGTGCCCACTCAGTTTTGGTGGAAGGGCCTGGACGGCACCTCCATTTTGGTGACTCGCGGCCTGTACGGCGGTTTTTGGGATAACAACGATTTCTTCAACTGGGATTACGAGACCCGTTGGGAAGAGATCAAGAAGGCGGCATTCGATACCACCATGTACGATAAGGTGATCGAAAACCTGCCCACGGATATCGTGGCCCAGTTCCTTGGCTGTGACGACTGCCGTCCCATGCTGGACATTCACGACCGCCCCATTAAATTCAACGAATTTATGGCCGAGTGGAATCGCCGCGAGCCCACCAAGATGTACTATTCCAACCCCAACGAGTACTTCGCAGAGCTGGAAAAACGGGAGCTTCCCACCTGGGAAGGTGTGTTGGACCATGCCGAGCTGACCTATAATTTCCCTGTGAAGGGCGAGCATTCCATGTGGCGCATCCGCATCGAGCTGGATCAGCTGTTGGTCAAGCTGGAGCGCGTAAGCATCATCGCTCAGTCTATGGGCCTGCCTTATCCCGAAGAGGAGATCCTGCAGCTGTGGTATCAGCTTTTCGAGATCACCGGCCACGCCATTGATTGGATCCAGGCCCGTGATAACGACGATCTGTACAGCATCGCTTCCACTGCCAAAGCTGTGGCAGGGCGTATGTTGAAAAAGGCTTTGAGCTTTATTACCAACGCCGTAACGCAGGAAAGTGCGATGCAGGCGGTGGTGGTCAACACCCTCAACTGGGAGACCGAGCAGGTCGTACAGCTTCTGGTTTCCAACTACTGCGGCGTTAATGGCTTCGATGTGGTGGATATGGAAGGCAATAAGCTGCCTTATCAGGTCATCGACTTCTTCCCCGAATACCGTGGCTATCCCGGTTCCGAATACGCCGGTGTGGTCATTTTGGTGAAGGTGAAGGTCCCTGCCATGGGCTATACCTCCCTGCGCATGATCCCCAACGGCAAGAGCCTGAAGGAAACGGCCGTAGATCCTACCTTTATCGACAACCTGCCCGCCAATTTGCCCGCCATTGCAGCTGAAAAGGTCTGCTTTGACAACGGCGCTTTGAAGGCAACCTTCTTCCGCGGTCAGCTGCTGGAGGTCACCACTCCTGCAGGAAAGACCCTGAAGGCCGAGGCTCAGTTCCCCCTCAGCTACGTGCGCTTTTTCCGTTATCCCCCCGAGGGTTCCTGGATCACCAACTACACCGTACAGGAGACCTTTGATTTCGTGCCTACGGCTTGGCGTGTAATGGCTAACGGTCCCGTCCGCTGGGTGTACCGCGTAGACGGTACTTTGGCCGGACAGCGCGTTCAGGTCGTCTACACCCTGGAAAGCGGCTCTAAGGGCATCGACATGAAGGTGGAGACCGACTTTGCGGAAGCCATTGAAGGCATGGTGGTCTTTGGTGTGAAAGCCGATCCCAAGGCCGATATCTATGCAGACATTCCCTTCGGTACGGAAAAACGCCAGTTCTTTGACGAGATCCGTGTGGATCCCATCAACAACGAGCCCATTGCTGTAGCTCCCGCCGAGTGGGACTTCCCCCATCAGATCTTCGGCCGCAACTGGTGCAGCTTTAATGCTGACGGGACCCCCGTGGCGATCGTCAGCAAAGATTGCGGATATTTCTACAACCTGGACGACGATCACAAGTCCATGCAGTTGATCCTGAGCCGCCATATGCCCTTGAAGTACCGCGTGGACCGTTGGGTGGGTGAATGCCCCGAGAGTATGGACGGTACGGGCAAAAATCGCTACCACATGGCCATTTTCTTCCCCGAAAAGAGCGGCAAATTTGCCGATATTCAGCATTATCATAAGGAGCGCGCCCATGGAGTGGATGCCCAGCCCAAGTTTGGCTTTGCCGGCGGCTCCAGCGCTCCGCTGCAGGCTTCCTTGATTGCCACCAACAAGCCCAATATCATTTGCACGGCGGTGTATCGCGACGGTGGCCGCCTGATGGCCCGCTTCTTCGAGTGTGAGGGCAAGACCACGGTGGCAGACGTGAAAGTGCCTGAAAACGCCAAAAAAGTCCGTGCGGTGGACTTCCGCGGTGAGCCTCGCAAGGAAGTCACGGTGCGCTATTCCAAGGCCAATGGCACGGCCAAAGTGACCTTTACTCCTTGGAAGATCGTAACCTTGGAGATCCGATAAATGAGGATCGGCATTATTGGGGCCATGGATCTGGAGATCCATGGCCTTGCCGCCCTCTTGGAGGACGCGCAGACCCATACGGTGGGTAAGCAACGCTTTGTATGCGGTCGCTTTGCAGGACACGAGGTCATCACGGCCTGCTGCGGCGTGGGCAAAGTAGCGGCGGCCGTTTGCACGCAAACCCTGCTGTTACATTTTCAGCCCCATGGAGTCATCAACATGGGCGTGGCGGGCGGTTGGCCGTCTGCGGTGCAGTTGTTGGATACGGTAGTGGCAGACGTGTTGGTCCAGCACGATGCGGATACTACGGCCCTGGGAGATCCTTTGGGCTACGTTCACGTGCTGGACAGGGTGGAAATGCGGGCAGATGAGGCTATGGTGTCCCGCTTGAAGCAAAGCTGTAAGGCGCTGGATCTGCCTGTTACGGTGGGCACGGTGGCTACGGGAGACTGCTTTGTGGGAGACGAGGCTACAGCTAAACGCATCCACGATAATTTCGGAGCCATCGCCTTTGAAATGGAGGGGGGCAGTATTGCCCAGACCTGCCTGATGAATCAAACGCCCTTCGCCGTATTGCGTACCATTTCCGACGGGGGAGACGCCTTTGATTTTGAGGCCTTCAGCCGTCAGGCGGCGGAAAGAACGTTGGCCATTATACAAAACTTTTTGCAGAATTTGCCCTTGTAAAAAAGAAAACGCCGGGTCATAGGGCGGTGTCCGTGAAACAGTTAAATCTCCGCATGATTAACTCCTGCGGGGATTTTCTTTTAGGATAGTCGTGCATAGCGGCGCAAGAATGTGCCCCTTGTACGGAACGAAGTGACGCAAAAACAGCCCAGACTTTCAAGTGTCCGGGCTGTCTGTCTCACAGAGCGTACATGCAGGGATTGTCCCTGTATAGAAGTGCGCCATTAATAAACAGAAGAGTTAATGTTTTAGAGAATATGATCTGTAATGCAATCGTACCAATGAACGTAGGTTGTGCCATTTACGATAAGCCTGTCATTTTCAGGGAACTGTTCGCTCCAGGGCTTCT
>JAFWAE010000022.1 GCA_017507855.1 Clostridia bacterium | reverse complement strand
GTGGTCGTTGACGGTCGTTTGAGGAAGCAACTGCAGGCAATCATACAGCACTGCGCGGGCGGCGGCGTTGCTTTGGAAGGGCTCGGGATATTTTCCGAAGCGATCTCCCCACCAAAGGGCTTCACCCACGGTCAGATCGTACACATCCTGCAGGCCGCTTTGATAGCGCACGGTCAGGCGGGCGGGCACGTCACCGATGTAAAGCTCTCCTTCTCCGGGGATCATACCTCGCAGGATCAGCGTTTTCCCTTGGCGGTTAATGGAAAGTTGTACGTTACCGAGAGTGGTATCGGGCAATTCCTCGGCGAAGGGAATGGTGAAGAAACTGACGTTGAATTTTTCCAAATATTTGTTGGCTTCAATCTTCTTGTGCTCTTGCGGGGTTTGAGAAAAGGTTGCTTCAATGGCGTTCATGGAAAGGCCTCCTTTTGTCATCTTGGCTTCATTATACAGAGCCTTCTTTTAAAAAAGTGGAATGGATCATCTGCAAAAATGGACGATGTACAGATAATTTGCAGGAAACAGGAGAAGGGATTTTTTTACCGATAAAAACAAAAATCCCGCCGACGGGACTTTTCCCTGTCGGCGGGTCTTCAACAACTGTAATATAGACAAAAATATGTTTTCGGTAGTTTTGCGTCTGACTTTGGACTTTCGCAATAAATACCGGATCATCCGCAAAGCACCGCCGTGCTTACTTGGTTCCGTCATTACCTTTGTTACCGACATTCTACCACAGTTTTGCGGCGAAATCAAGCGTTTTTTAAAAAAAGAGGCCGCAAACAGGGCTTGCGACCTCTTTTTTGCCGTTATTGAACCGTGAGCGTAAAGCCTTGAGCCGCTTGTTGGGCGGAAAGCTGTACCCAAAGCCACTTGCGTCCCTCGGCGTCCTCTTCGGTGAAGGGGAGGTTTTCGTTGCCGTTGAGGCAGACCTTTTTGGGGACGAAATCTTGGGAGAAGGAACCCAAGCGAACGCGGCAGGCGGGGAGGGGGGAAGAGGCAGACACGGCCATTTTTACCCCTTTCTCCTCGCGGTGATAGGTGTAATCTATGGGGAAGGAGCCGTTTTCCGTTACGACGGGCAGGGCGGTGACCTCTGCGCCGTCCCATCCGTCGGGCAGGCGGGGGATCAAGGTCAGCACGTCGGCCATGTCGTCCACCCCCACAATGATGCGCAGGCTTTTAAGGATCTCGGCCTGCTGAACGCCGTTGCCCAGGTCACCACCGCGGGTGTACACTTCCTCAGCTACCTTCAGACCGTCTTCGGGAATGAGGTATCTGTCATCGGTGACGGGGTGGTGTATCATTTTGGCACAGTTGGCTAAGAAATGGGCGGCGGTGTCCAAAGCATCCGACAAAAGGGAAGCCTGAATGCTGAAGGCATGGCGGTAGCCCATGGCGGAATTGTGTACGTACTCGGTGCGGTTACGCAAATTTCCCAAACGGTCATATTCGTTCCATTGGGGGCGGTGTTCGCGGACATTCATGGTGTGGCAGTCGCAGGCCAAAATGGTATGTCCCACACTGGATTGAATGCCCCAGGATTCCTGTCGACACCAACAGAGCTTTCCTTGCCATTCGCCCAGATAATGCCTTTCACAGGTACGGGTAACATGGTCGGCCAACCCGAGCCAGCGGGAAGCGGTCTCCCGTTCTTCCAAGGCCTCAGCCATTTCTGCCAGAACTGTGAGAGACTCAGTTACGGCTTGATCTACATAGAAAGAGGAGTTTCCCGTGATGAAGGGGTAGCCGGAGGCTTCGCTGTCCGTCCAAAGAACGTCGGTAGCGCGGGAGATCTCGGGATGGTCAAACTGCCATTGATACCAGTTGCCCAGAGCCAGGATGTCGTTTTTATGTTCCCAAAGCCATTCTTGGTCTCCGCTTCGCTTCCAGTACATCCATGCGGCCATAGAGCAAAGGGCATGGCCGTCGTTTTCAAAGCAACCCGCGCCCAAGGAGGTTTCGTAGCGTTGGGAAATACGCTGAAAATGCATGGGCAGGGAGTGACCGTCCAGGGTAGGAGCGTCGGCTTCCTCCCAACGGCGGGCTGCATCCAGCAGCCAATTCAAGCCGGCCCTGACGTTTTCGGTGCAGCCGAATTTCATCAGCTCCATCAAAATACGTCCCATGTCCCGCGTCCAACTTTCGGCGTAGTAAATGCCTGCTTCTTGCCATGAATAGATGCGTCCCTCGTTGGTAAAGGTGCCGCCCATAGCGTCATATCCGTACCAGGGGGCGTTGAGAGTGGAAGTGTGACAGTAGCCGTCCTCATCGATCTTTCGGCGCATATCGGCCAGGTTAAAGTTGAGCACGTTGGTATAAAATTGGGCGTATTTGTCACCGTGGAAGCGAAAAACGGGCTGGCCTTCGCTGCCCTCGGGACGCTCGTAGACCGTGGCACGGGGGAAGTTATCGTCGCTGACGTAAAGCAACTCACGCAAGCGTTTGATACGGGCCTGGCGCGTCCCTGTGTTGACGCCGTTGGGTTCCAGCAGGTGATCCTTGAAGGCCTTGGGCAGGTGCTCCAGCACGAAGGCGTGGTACACGTGAACGGGAATGTCGGAAAGCTTCTCCACCGTCAGGCATTCCACGGGTTCGTTTCGCAGGGCCACAGCCAAATAATAGCCTTCGTGGTCGTTGACGGTCGTTTGAGGAAGCAACTGCAGGCAATCATACAGCACTGCGCGGGCGGCGGCGTTGCTTTGGAAGGGCTCGGGATATTTTCCGAAGCGATCT
>JAFWAE010000021.1 GCA_017507855.1 Clostridia bacterium | reverse complement strand
GTGGTCGTTGACGGTCGTTTGAGGAAGCAACTGCAGGCAATCATACAGCACTGCGCGGGCGGCGGCGTTGCTTTGGAAGGGCTCGGGATATTTTCCGAAGCGATCTCCCCACCAAAGGGCTTCACCCACGGTCAGATCGTAGACATCGCAGGTCCCGCTTTGGTATTGCACGGTTAAACGGGCAGGGGTTTGGCCAATATATACATTCCCCTCCCCCGGGATCATGCCACGCAGGATGAGGGTTTTGCCTTGGCGCCCCACGGGAAGCTGTACGTTCCCCAAGGCGGTGTCGGGAAACTCTTCGGCAAAGGGCACGGTGAAAAAGGAGACGTTGAATTTTTCCAGATAGCGGTTGGGGGCAACGGTCTGCGGTTGTCGGGGCTGCTGAGAAAGATCTTTTCTGCCTCGTTCATGAGAAAACCTCCCAATGGAAGAATGTATAAAAAGGCCCATTGACGCTGCGGTGCCGAATCCGGACCCACGAGGTCGGGAGGGAAAGTTCCGAAGGGTGTCAACGGGCATACTCTTGATAGTAGTGTAACATAAGAAAAACAGGCTTGTCAATGAAATGCAAAAAAACAGCGGGGAAAAGCCGTGGTTTCTTATGATTTGGTTCATTTAACTTCTACAAAAACAAATGAAAGCAGACCCTCAATGGATTCTCAAAACGAGCCTCCAAGAAGCGAGAGATCTGCTTTCGTTGAAAATAATGTATCACAACAAAATCAAAATGTCAATACCGAAATGTTTAAAATGAAAGAAAGTACGGTTAAAACAAAGAGTACGCTTGGATTGGATGCTTCATTTAAAATGTCCGATCACGCGCTGAAAACGACCAACCCCCTTGAAAACACTGGAAAATCCAGCATTTTCAAGGGGGTTCGCTTGAAGACTGACCCTAATTTTAATACAAATGCACCCCCTTTTGAAGTTAGGGGACCTTGCGGTTGCCTGCAGTGATGCACCACAGCCTGGGCAAAACTGCATATCGTCTTGAAGTTCTTTACCGCAGTTAGGGCAGTATCTCATACGAACCTCCTCCTGAACAGCACACTAAAAATGTCCGCGTCTATTGTTTTTTCCGCGAGGCATCTGATTAAATGTCGCATTAGCCACAGCCCTTAGTTGTTGGCCTCTTAGCTCACGTTTTCTGCGGTTTTCTGCGTTAACCCATTCTTTCGTTTTTTCAAAAATGGTTTGAATCGATAGCACGTTTTCATTCTGGATCGCACCGAATTCCTTCAAAAAGTTCTCGGGCAATATGGGATATACGGTTCTATGGTAGGACACCTCTTTGGCGTCAACCTGTGAAACACAGAGGAGATCTTCTTTTTCCGGCAAATAGTTCTGTATAAACAGACCATCTATCGGTGTCTTCATACTGGAGAACAGAGTGGTTTTTCGCTTCCACACCAATCCAAAACAATCATCATTTTTCATTTTGTCGGCGGCGTCGAAAAGCCATACAACACGATATCCGCGGTTTTTGTAGAAGTTGTTCCGCGCCTCAAATTCCTCGCCGCTTATAGGGCTGTGCTGAAACTCGATAACCGTATCATTGATCAGAATGTCGGCCCTGTGAACCACGCCATCTTTTTCGACAACGATCTCTCTGCTCTCGATTGGGAACTTGGACTGCCATTCAAAATGCCAGCCACTCATATCATACTTCCAATCATCAAGGCAGCGGGTATTTCTCTTATGAGCGAAATGCGTGCGGACATTATCCGATTTCGCGGCTTTCACGACAAGCGGAGTACCGCATACGGGGCAAAGATACTCCTCGCGCGGAATGGCATCCTCGATTGATATTCGTTTGTTATCCTTCGTCAAAGCCGTAAACATACAGATATCCCCCCTGTAGACAGTATATAAATCTGTCTATGCAAAAGCAAGAAAAAGGCAGCAGACTTTCTATCAAAATCTGCTGCCTTTTCTGGCGGAGAAGGAGAGACTCGAACTCTCGCGCCGGTTTCCCGACCTACGCCCTTAGCAGGGGCGCCTCTTCACCAACTTGAGTACTTCTCCAAAAAGCGGTGACGATCTTGCCATGCAATATTCACATGCCCGTCCATTATACTCTTGCCGGACACAATTGTCAAGGGGGTAAATGAAAAAATATTGACAGTACAGATCTTTTTGTTTGGGATAAAGGGTTATTTTTGTTCTTCAGCCTTTTCTACGGAGGAAAGGCGCTCTACGATGGAAAGGTATAAGTCCTCGGGAGCTTCTTCAAAATTTTTACGAAGACGCTGGGCTTGGATCTCGCAATCCGCATACAGGGAAAGGCGCATCAGGCAAAGATCCCCGTCAAACAGGGCGGCTGTCACTTCGTAGCCGTTGCCACAGGGAACTACCTCGCAGGGAATGGCACGCTTGCGGCGACGGGCGGCAGAAAGCTTCAGCAGGGCGGCAAAGGCTTTTTCACGGACGCTGTAGGGAATGTGGCCGTCAAATTCCCGCAGGGCTTCCTCTCCCAGGGGAGTGAGCATGGCTCGGCCGTTGTTGTGGTCGATATGCCCGGCGCGGAGCAATTCTTCCACCGCTTGGGAAAGCTCGAAATAATTGACCAGGCCCTGGCTGAGCAGTACGGCTGTAATATCGTCAAAATCCAGACCGCCCCCTGCGCGCAGGGTATACAGCACCAGGATCTTGGTTTCCAATTTTCCTGTTAAACCTCCGGTCACGGTCAAAGCACCTCATTTCAGCATGGTTGAAAAATTCTTATGACTTATTATAGCCGAAAAAGCCCGGATTTGTCAAGGCGAAAAAACGGATGCGGCGCATATTTTGGTTTTTCCGAGGCAGAATACGGACAAAACCACACCGAAGAAAGGAACGGTATTATGAAACGGAGTTTGATCTTGGTTCTGGCGGCGGCCTTACTGCTTTCCGCCACAGCCCACGCTTACGTGCTTTCCCCCGGACTTGCCTTGCTGGAAAGCGACAGCGCTTTGGTGCGCTGTGTGACGGCGGACAGCGCTCTTTATTTTACGGAGGAGGATTTTGACCGCGCCTGCGGTATTCAGGTCTCCTCGGTGATCATCACCGAATTGCCTGCCATTGAGGCGGGTACGTTGAAATTGGGGGCCACCGACGTGCTGGCCTTTCAAAGCATTTCTCGCGCCGACTTGAAATATCTTCGCTTTATTCCCCAGCGAGAGCGGGAAGGGGAAGTGAGCTTTTATATTAAGTTTACCCAAATGGGGGCGGTGTCGGCCGGAAACCTTCGTTGCAGCATTCACGTGTTGGAGGAGGCAAACAGCGCTCCCGTTTCCGCGTCCGCGACGGTGGTCACACAGAAAAACATGGCCATTACGGGAACGGTGGCCACCTTTGACGCCGATGGGGACGAGGTCACACATCGCCTTTGCAAGGGACCTGCCCACGGCACGGTCAGCCTGACGGACGCTCACGCAGGCAATTTTGTGTACGTTCCCGATGCCACCTATGTGGGCGCCGACAGCTTCGTTCTGCAGGCTGAGGATCTGTACGGAAATCCCGGCAAGGCGGTCACGGTGACAGTAACGGTGGAGCGGCCCGTTTCGGCCCTGCAATACGAGGATATGCAAGGCCATTGGGCCCATTACGCCGCCGTAAAGCTGGGGGAAGCGGGCATTATGACGGGAGAACAGACCTCGGCAGGAATGGTGTTCGGCCCTGATCGGGCGGTGACAAGGGGCGAATTTATGATGTGGCTGTTGGGAGCGGCAGGCTTAAGAGCCGACCTGACCCCTGTCACTCGCACCGTTTTTGCTGACGACGAGGTCATTCCCGTCTGGATGAAAAAATACGCTGCAGCCGCCTATGAAGCAGGGATCGTACTGGGCAAGGCCTCGGAAAACGGACCCTTGCTTTGTGCAGATGACCACATTACTCGCGCGGAAGCAGCGGTGATGATCGACCGCACGCTTGAGATGCTGGAGCTGCCTGCAGGGGTCACCTTTGCAGATCACGCTCAGATTCCCGCTTGGGCCCAAAGTGCCTTTGCCAACTTGTCCAATTTGGGCATTTTACAGGGTAGCGGCGGTCACGCCCGCCCCATGAGCTTGGTGGACCGTGCCCAAGCTGCCTCCCTGCTGTGGCAGGTCAGCGGGCAAAAGCAGTCCCAAAGCGGTTGGAGCCTGTTCGATCTGTTTTCGTAAATCCGCAAAAAAGCACCTGTGCTTTGCAAAGGGCACAAGTGCTTTTTTTATGGGAAAGGGCAAAGGGTCAGCTGTAGATCTTTCCGCCAAAAGCGCGTACCGTATCCAGCGCGGCGCCGTAGTGGCTGTCGTCCAAGGTGGCTGTCAGCAGGTAGCCCATCACGGCCCCTTCCGCTCCCTGCAGGGGGGTTACCCCGTCAGGCTGCCAGCAAAGAACCCCTTCTGCCGTGGGAATACCTCCCTCAGGGGCAGGCCATCCCGCAATGGGGAAGCTGACCCCTGCCATGGGAAAGGCCGGGGCATAGGTGGGATCTGCATTGCCCAAAATGGCCTCCGTCCGTGCCCGCCCTCCAAAGGCTTCAATGCCCTTGGCGGCACGCTCGGCTCCCCGCTGGCGGTCAAAAAACGCTTTGAATTGAATGCGACTCATAACATAAAATTTATCCTTTCATAGGGCAGTTGAAAATAGGCTGCGGCCGTATATAGTTTGCCTTTTTTCAACAGACCTATACGAGGTGCATATTTTTCCCTTTTTGAGGGCAAAATGAGCTTACGTAAAAAGGAGGTATAAGCATGAAAAAACAAAAGAAATCTCACTCTTCCAAGAAAAAGGAAGCAACCGTCAACGGGAAAAAGATTTGGCTCCGCTTGGCACCGGGCTTGGTGGCCGTGGCCGTGGCGATGGCTTTGGGCGGGGCTATGCAGCAGGCCTTGCGGTTGCCCGACCCGTCGGACGTGGAGTGGAACAGTCCGCTGACACTGCCTTCCCAAAGCTACGAAGACCTGCTTAACAGCGATTTGTTTACCCTGCCTCCCCTGACCCGGGGGGAGGCCTTGCCCACCCTGCCCTTCTTCCAAACCCAAGAACCCGATCCCGAACCACCCAAGGAGACAGCCCCTTCCGCGCAGACCCAGCCTCTTACGCGGGAAGATTCCGCCGTGGCGGTGACCGAGCCTGTTGATACCCGGGAGCCCGAGGAACTTTCCCCCACCGCACCTGCTGAGGAGCCCGCCATCGCCCCTGCCGGCGTTTTTGTGCCTCCTGTGGAAGGGGAGGTGGTGACGGTCTTTCAGCCGGACAGACTTTGCTGGAACGACACGCTGAAGGATTGGCGGGCGCATCACGGTATTGACCTGGCCTGTGAGACGGGGACCCCGGTCAGGGCTGTCAGCGACGGAACGGTGGTGCTGGTGACGGATGCGGCTGACACGGGCGTTACCGTTTGCGTGGACCATGGTGACGGGCTGGTCAGCACAGTGGGTGGCCTGGGGTTGCCGCTTACGGTCAGCGTGGGACAGCGGGTAGAGGCAGGTACTGTGATGGGATACAGTGTCGGTACGCCGCCTTTTGAAAGCCACGACGTTCCCCATATCCACGTGGAGTTGACTCAAAACGGGGAGCAGATCGACCCTCAAGCCTGGTGGACAAAACCTCAAATGTGAAGAAAAAAGACCTTCTGCTATCAGAAGGTCTTTTTGGCTTTTGGCCGTTTATCGTTCATTGCGGTTGAAATCGTGCAAGGCACGCACCAAGGCGGCCACGTTTTCCACGGGGGTTAGGGCTTGAATGTTGTGAATGGAGGAGAAAACGTACCCGCCGTCCCGGGCAAAGGTGCGCAGGCATTGGGTGGCTTGTTCGTACACCTGCGCGGCGGTACCGAAGGGCAGAGTGTGTTGCGTGTCGATGCCGCCGCCCCAAAATACCAAGCGGTCTCCGAATTCCGCCTTCAAGGAAGCCGCTTCCATGTCTGTGGCGGTCCACTGCACGGGATTGAGAATGTCAAATCCCGCCTCCAGCAGGTCGGGGATCAGGGGACGGATGGCTCCGCAGCTATGCTTGAAGGTTTTCCAATTGGTGTGGGTGTGGATCCAAGCGTTGATACGGCTGTAATAGGGGGCGTACAGCTCGTTGAACGTTTGACGGGAGCAGAAAGGGGCGCGTTGGGTGCCGAAATCCGTTCCGCATACCACGCATACCAAAGGCTCGTCCTTCAGCACGGCATGTACCTTTTCCAAATTTTGCAAGGCCAGATCGGTCTGGTAGGAGAAGATCCGGTGAAGATAATCTTGGTGAAGTACGGTGGCCATATACCACTCCTCAATATCCCGCAGGCCCTTGGGCTGACGAAGCATGGTACCCGGCACCAGGGCAATATCCCCAATGGCCGTACCTCCGGGGGCGGCTACAATGCCGCGGCCGGTGGCTTCGGCTTCCGTCACGTTCGCTTTTAAATAGTCCAGGGCGTGCTGAGAGATGGGGCCAAATTCCTCCAAATTATCTTCCACGTGGGGATCGTTCTCGTCAAAGCTGTGGCCGCGGACAATGGCGTCGAAAAAGAAACTTCCCGCAGGCATTTTTGCGGCAGGCGGGTAAGACGGATCTCCTGCGGCGTAAATATATACGCTACCGCTGTCGTCCCGGGTGGTCACGAATCCGTCGGGAACCAGTACTGTCTGACCCCAAGGTGTACGCCACTCCTTTTCTCCTTGGCAGGTGAAGCCCAGCATGTTTCCCTCGCCCCATACGGGTTGGGTGTCGATGCCCATGACTTGTTGCAGATCCTCGTCGATCCTGCCCAGCATTTGATAGGGCTCAAAAATGGTCACGGGGCGTTTTTCAAGCCCATAATAGTCCCGCAAAGCGGCCACTACCGAGCAGTGAATGCCCGTTACGGAGGTAGCCCCCAGGTCAAAGGGAACGGGGGCATTGCGATGTTCCAACGCTGCCTTCAGTTTTTCTCGACCATTCATACACAAACCTCCATTTAGATATTCTCACACATTCATTATACGCGTTGTTTGGTTTTCAAAGCAAGAAAAAAACAGGTTTTTTTATAAAAAAACTTGGAAAAACACAATAATTCTCTTTTCAAATGGTATGGAATGTGATAAAATAGACTCAGATTCACAATTTATGGCACGAAGGAGCCGATGACCTTATGAAAGACGAAACCAAATGCCTCCATGCGGGATATACGCCCAAAAACGCCGAGCCCCGCGTGGTTCCCATCGTACAAAGCACTACCTACGTATATGATTCTACTGCCGACGTGGCGGCGGTGTTTGACGATCCTACCAAATCCCTGATCTATTCCCGTTTTGCCAACCCCACTGTCATGGCGGTGGAAAACAAAATTGCCGAATTGGAAGGCGGCGTGGGAGCCATGTGCACCACCTCCGGACAGGCGGCATCCTTGCTTTCCATTCTGAACATCTGTCGTGCAGGTGACAGCTTTATCAGCCTATCCGAAGTCTACGGCGGAACTGTAAACTTGTTTGCTTTTACCCTCAAGAAAATGGGGATCGAGTGTATTTGGGTAGATAAAAACGCCTCCGACGAAGAGCTGGACAAGGCCTTCAAGCCCAATACGAAGGCTGTGTTCGGCGAGACCATCGCCAACCCCGCTTTGACGGTGCTGGATATCGAACGCTTTGCCAATTTGGCGCACCGCCACGGCGTACCCCTGATCGTGGATAATACCTTTGCCACTCCCGTGCTTTGTAAGCCTATTAGTTTCGGCGCGGATATTGTGATCCACTCTACCACTAAATACATGGATGGCCATGCCGTACAGGTGGGCGGTGTGATCGTGGACAGCGGTAAGTTTAACTGGGATAACGGCAAATTCCCCGAGCTGGTGGAGCCCGACGAGAGCTATCACGGCATCAGCTACACCAAGGACTACGGCAAGCTGGCTTATATTCTCAAGGCCCGTATGCAGCTGATGCGTGATTTTGGCGTGTATCCTGCGGCCCACTCTGCCTTTTTGCTGAACCTGGGCTTGGAGACCTTGGCCATCCGTATGGAGCGCTACTGCCAAAACGCCTTGAAGGTGGCGCAATTCTTCCAAAGCCATCCCGCCGTGGAGCGGGTAACCTATCCCGGCTTGGAGGGTGACCCCAACTACGCTTTGGCACAGAAATACCTGAAGGGCGCCAGCGGTGTCATCAGCCTCATCATCAAGGGTGGCCGCGACAAGGCCGTGCAGTTTATGGATGCGCTGAAGCTGGCCTCCAACGAGGTGCACGTGGCAGATATCCGTACCTGCGTATTGCATCCCGCCAGCGAAACTCACCGTCAGCTGACGGACGAACAGCTGGTGGCCGCCGGCATTGAGGGCGGTATGGTGCGCTTCTCCGTAGGTCTGGAGAACGTGGATGATATTTTGGCCGATGCCAAGCAGGCCTTGGACGCTATTTGCTAGATCTCTTTTTACACCCAAAAAGCCTATGCGCAGTGCGCATAGGCTTTTCTTTTGTTTTGTTACAGCCCTCGGCTTCCCAGGCTTTCTTCTCCGTGATCCAAACGGGCGATCAGCTCGCTGACGTAGGGCAGCTTGTGACGCTCCTCCAGCTCCAGCAGATCGATCGTCCTCTCGAAGCGGCGGCGTGTGCCACCAAAAGTTTCGGGATGGTGGGCATCTCCGCCCAGATAAAAGAAGCATCCTGCCTCTTTGGCGATCCAATAGGGGCGCAGGATCACCTTCAGATCCTCGGCGTTGTAGGTATCCGGGTCGAAATTCAGCTCAATACCCGCGCCTCTTTGGGCGGCCTTGGTAAAAATATCCCGTAGCTCGGCGTCGGAAAAAAGCTGTAACCAACGCAAGGGATCTTCCACACAGACTCCCGCAAAGGTGAAGTGGGACAGTCCGCATTTGTAGAAGGGAAGAGGGAGATCCAGCAACGTATGCAGACGCTCCTGATAACGGCTCTTGCGCTCTGCGGCATCGCGGGAGTGCTTCTCGGGGTCGGAGCCGAAGCCGTAGGTGTGCATATGGCTGGTGGAAAGCACGCAGAAATCCAGTTTTTCCGCCATTTCGGGGCTTAACCCCAACGTGTTGAAATAGTTCATATCCGCTTCCATGCCGAAGACAAAATGGCATTTGGGACTTTGGGGCAGGGGAAGGCAGGACATCGCCTCCGTTAAAGGAGCCCAGTTAGCCGTACTTAGGCATGGCACGGACATATCCCAGCTGTGGTCAGCCAAGCTTAACAGACGAAAACCGTTGGTCAGGCCATAAGCCAAAATGGCTTCGGGAGTTTGGCGGGCGTCGGAGGAGCAGGGAGAAAAACGGGTGTGGATATGCAGGTCGTGGTCGGCTATATAGCGCATAAGACAGTCCCCTTTATGATCTAATGGCGTGGATTCAGTTGCTTTCGGCGTTCGCTTTAGCAATCGTTTCCGTGACGTAAGGAAATTTGTGTTTTTCCTCCAGCTCCAGAAGGTCTACGATTTTTTCAAAACGGGACCGGGTAGCAAAGAAGCCCTCCGGATGATGGGCATCACCACCAAAGTAAAAGGTGCATCCCGCTTTTTTGGCTATGAAATAGGGATGCAGTATGATCTTGAGATCCTCTTGATTATATCCGTCCGGATTAAAATTCAATTCGATCCCCATTCCTTTAGTTGCGGCTTTGGTGAAAATATCTTCCAATTCTCTGTCAGACAGCAATTTCAGCCAATCAATGGGGGCCTGAGGGCACACCGAACCGCAGGTAAAATGGGTCAAACCGCATTTTTCAAAGGGCAGAGGAGCGTCCATCATAAGATGCAGGCGCTTTTTGTATCTGGCGGCAGACTCCTCGGGGCTTTGGGTGTGCAGATCCGGATGAGAACCAAATTGATAGGAATGCATATGGCTGGCGGATAGGAGGCAAAGCTCCAACTCCTGTGTATGTTGAGGAGTGATACCCAGGGTGTCAAAGCAATTCATATCTGCCTCCAAGCCGAAAACAAAACGGCATTTGGGGCTTTGAGGCAATGGTAACAAGGCTTTAGCATCGTTGAGCGTTCTCCATTTAAAGGGGGTTGGGCACTCAATTTCGTCATCCCAGGCGTGGTCGGTCAATGCCAGCAAGCGAAAGCCCGAAGCCAAGCCGTAAGCCAGGATCGCCTCGGGTGTTTGGCGGGCGTCGGAGGAGCAGATAGAAAACCGGGAATGAATATGCAGATCGTGATCGATTGTGTAGCGCATACAGAGCCCCCTTAAATTTTGTGCGACTATCACAGTCATTATAGCATGTTATAATAAAAAATACAAGAATTTTGACATTGAAAAAGGACGGGATCCCGCCCTTTTCTTTTATAATAAAGCACGCAAGGTCAGCAGGGCCTTTTTTTCCAGCCTTGACACCTGTACCTGTGTAATGCCCAAAGTTTCCGCTACTGTTTGCTGGCGGCACGGTTCACCTCCGCCGAAGCGCAAACGCAAGACCTTTTGCTGCTGTTCCGGCAGACGCTCGATGGCTTGGGAGAGGGACAGCTTTTCCAATAGCGTGTCCTGAGGAAGCTCCGTGTCCGCAATAAAATCACCCAAGGGGGAGCCATCCTCTGAAACAGGGCTTTCCAGGGACAAAAGGGGGGCACCGGCCTCCAACGCCTCCAACAGGTCTTCGGGGCTTAGATTACAGGCCTCTGCCAATTGATGGGTCGTGGGATCGGCCAACCCCTGTTCAGCCAAACGGCGGCGAGCCTGCTCGATAAGGGTACAGCGGGCACGGACGGTGCGGCTGACGTGCAAGGTGCCGTTGTCCCTGAGAAAACGGTGGATTTCCCCAAAAATGAGGGGGACGGCGTAGGTGGAAAACTCCCAACCCCGTTGCAGGTCGAAGCGGCGGATGGCCTTAAGCAGGCCGATACGGGCCAGTTGGAGCAGGTCTTCTTCACTTTCCAAACCGTTGAAACGGCGGATAGCCCCCGCACAAAGGCCTTGGTGCAGGGTTAGTAATTCTTCCTCTGCCCGACTATCCCCTTGCTGAGCTTGCTGTAAAAGCAGACAGGTCTGTTGGGTCATCGCCGCCGCCGCAAACGCCGTTGCAAAGTTACCCGTGTGCCTTTTCCGGGCTTGGAGGAAACGGTGACCTTGTCCATAAAGCTTTGCATGATCACAAAGCCCATGCCTGCGCGTTCTTCGTTGGGGGCCCCGGTAAAGAGGGGCTCCATGGCCTTATGTACATTTTCCATTCCGCAGCCTCGGTCTGTGACGGTGAAGGTCAGCAGTCCGTCCTCGTACATTTTTCCGCCCAGAGTCACCGTGCCCGATTGGTTTCGGTAACCGTGAATGATGGCGTTGGTCACCGCTTCGCTGACGGCGGTTTTAATATCGGCCAGCTCATCCAACGTAGGATCGAGCTGGCAGGCAAAGGCGGCGGCGGCACTGCGAGCAAAGCCTTCGTTCACGGAACGTGAAGCAAAATCCAGTTTCATTTCGTTGATGGGCTTCTTTCTCATACGGATTCCTCTTTTCTTTCTTCCTTTAGATAAATGAACCGATCTGCCCCCGATAAGCGCAACATTTTAACGCAGGAAGCGGGCGCATGAAGCAGGACCAACCTGCCTCCCAGGGTGCACATATGGCGGTAACGCCCCAGCAACAGGCCTAACCCTGCGCTGTCCATAAAGGCCACTCCTTGCAGATCCAGCAGTAACTCCCGAGGGCGGTGAACGCGGATCAGCTCGTCCAATTCATCGCGCCACACGCGGGCCCCGTGATGGTCGATCTCCCCATTTACGGGCACGCGCAATACGCCGTTTTGATACACAGCGCCGTCCATAAATAAATAACCTCCTTGGTGTGAACGTTCCTTTCCTTCTCCCCATAGCGGAAGGAGGAAAACACAGTGTCAGCATACCATTTTCAGCCGAAGGAAACTGTCGAAAACAGCCTTTCGGCGTTTTTTATTTCCAAAAAGAAAAACGGCATGCTTTCAAGCATACCGTTTTTATGAGTGTCAAAAATTATGAATGCAGGAGATGGGCCTTCAGTAGGCGAATGGCGTGAGCGTATCCGGCAAGACCTTCCCCTTTGAGTGTGGCGATACAGGCTGCCGAGGTGTAGGAATGGGCGCGGAAGGCTTCGCGGGTACTGATGTCGGAAATATGTACCTCCACCGCAGGCAGGCCCACGGCCTTGATAGCGTCGGGAATGGCTACGCTGGTGTGGGTGTAGGCGGCGGGATTGATGATCAGCCCATCCTTTTGGCCGTAGCATTGCTGGATTTTATCTACGATGGCCCCTTCATGGTTGGATTGCCAGATCTCTACGTCGATCTGCTCGCTTTGGCAGGTTTGACGGATCAGCTCTGTTAAGGCGGCGTAATCCTCCTTGCCGTAGATATCCGGCTCGCGGATGCCCAGCAGGTTTAAATTAGGTCCGTTGATCACAAGAAATTTCATGAATAACCTCCGTTAATGCACGCACGTTGGCGGCAATATCGTCTCCACAGGGGACGCAGACATCGGCAAAACGCTGATACAGGGGCAGGCGACGGCGGTACAGTTCTTCTGCGGGGACAGCCAGAGAAAGGGGGCGCCCCTCCTTGGCCAGCTTTTCCAAGGGCCGCTGCAGGAAAAGAATGACCCCGTTTTGCGCCAAGGGTTCGTAATTTTTTTCCACGGTGACGGCACCGCCCCCTGTGGCGATCACCAGGCCGGCGCGTTTTCCCGTTTGACAGATTACCTCGTGCTCCAATTCCCGAAAGGACGCTTCACCGCGGGATTGGAAAAGCTGAGGAATGGAGCAACCTGCCTGTTGGCAGATCAGCTCGTCGGTGTCTGCAAACTCCCGGCCCAAGAATTCGGCCAAAGCAGTTCCCAGGGTGGTCTTTCCGCAGCCCGGCATACCCACCAACACGATGTTGCGGCGGCTTTGCACAAGCTCCTCCAATACCTGCTTTTCCAGCTGTGCATCTATTTGCTGGCCTGTGAAAAATTCGCAAGCCCTGACTCCTTGGCGCACCAGCATGCTGATGCCCCCCTTGGCAATCAGGCCCCGTTCGCGGGCACGGGCCATCAAAGCGGTTTGAAAAGGATTGAAGATCAGATCCAACACACATTCCAAGTGGGGGAAGGCGTTCAAGTCCACGGGAACCTCTCCGTTTTTAGGAAACATGCCTACGGGAGAGGTATTGACAAGCAGCTGTGTGTCTGCAAAACGAGGGAGGTTTTCGGGGGTGTTTTCCTTGTGAGAAAGCACCCGTACCTGCGCCCCTTTTTGCTCCAGCGCGGCGCACACCGTGGGCGAAACGCCTCCGCTTCCCAACACCAAAGCTTTTTTTTCGCAGGGATCAAATCCGCTTTGCTCGATCTGAAACAGAAAGCCGTCCAGATCTGTGTTGTGCCCGTAAAAGCCTTGGGGCGTGCGGATAACGGTATTGACACTGCCTAAACGTGCGGCGGTCTCCGTCATGCCGCAAAGGAAGGGAATGATCTCCTTTTTGTACGGAATGGTGACGTTAAAGCCGTCCAGATCCGTTTGGTTCAGAAATTGCTCCAGATCCTGAGGCTCCACCTCGTAAAGGCCGTATTCGTAATTGGCCAGGCGGCTGTGGATCCACGGCGAATAGCTATGCCCAAGCTTTCGCCCCAGTAGGCCGAATTTTGCCATGTCAGATCACCTCGGAATAACTGCCCAGGTATTTGAAATCCTCACACATACCGCCCAGCTCGCTCATCAGCTGTACGAATTCGGAGGAATAGACTGACGTTTCCAAATCGAAATAGAACATAAATTCAAAGTCACGTTCGGGAATGGGGCGGCTTTCCAGCTTGATCAGGTTGATGCCCAGGGAATACAGGCGCGCCAGTACCTTGTACAAGGCGCCCGGCTTATGGGGCAGGACCATCATGACAGAAGTCTTGTCGGCCCCGGGATAGATCTCCAAGTTCTTGGAGATGCAAATGAAACGGGTGTGATTATTGCCGGCATCCTGCACGTTTTGGGCCAGCACGGCCAGGCCGTACAGCTCGGCGCAATTGCGTGAGGAAAGGGCGGCAATATCCGTGCGGTCGCTTTCTGCGATCATTTTAGAGGCTACGGCGGTGTTTTCGCAGGGGGTCACCTTAACACCGATCAGCTTTTTCAGGAAATCGGAGCATTGGGCAATGGCCTGCTCCTGGGAATAGATCTCTTTGATCTCACTCAGCTTGGCGCCGGGCTTGGCTAACAGGCAGTGATCGATCTTAATGCGGGTGCTGCGCACAATGTGGAAATTATGCTTGATCATTAGGTCGTATACCTTGTTGACCGAACCTGCAGAGCTGTTTTCAATGGGCAGAATGCCGTAGCGGCACATGCCCTTTTCAATGGCGGAAAACACGTTTTCAAAGCTCGCCCAATACATGATTTTGGGGTCGCGGAAAAGCTTGTCGCAAGCGATTTGGGAGTAGGCACCCTCCGTACCCTGGCAGGCCACGACCGCCGATTTGGGGAACAGGCGTTGGGTGTTTTCAATGGCGTGGGTAATCTCGATATAAAGCTCCCCCTGACGGTCCATCAGGCTGCCTTGGTAGGAACGGCTTAACTCGAACAACAGGGAATACAGCACGCGGACGTAATCGCGGGTATCCTCTCCCACCGTTTCTGCAATGCGGGTCAGCTTTTCGCGCTCGCGCAGGGCATCCATAACGGGCAGATCGTGGGCTTTTTTATACTCGGCGATCTGACGCACGGTATCCATTCGCTGGTTGAACAGCTTGACAAGCTGCTCGTCTACCTCGTCGATGCGGGCGCGCAATTGTGTCATATCCATGGTCAATTCTTTCCTTTCTTGCTTTCAAGCAGAGCGTCGTATAAGGCAATGGCCGCAGCCGAGATCACACAGGGAACCGCCCGCACCGCAATGCAGGGATCGTGTCGCCCTTGTACGGTCAGCTCGCAGTCGGTCTTTTGAGATAGGGAAACGGTTTGTTGCGTGCGGAAAATGGAGGGGGTGGGCTTGACGGCACAACGGAACACCAGAGGCATGCCGGAGGTGATGCCACCCAAAATGCCCCCGTGGTGATTGGTACGCGTGCACACCTTCCCCATTTCGTCATAAAAGAAGGGGTCGTTATTTTGACTGCCCGTCATTTCGGAAACGGCAAAACCCGCCCCGAATTCAATGCCCTTTATGGCGGGAATGGCAAAAACAGCGCGGCTGATGCGGTTTTCCATGCCGTCGAACACGGGCTCGCCCAGGCCGGCAGGCAGCCCCACGGCAGCGCATTCGATCACGCCTCCCACCGAATCCAGCTCCCCTTTGGCTTTGGCGATCTCCTCGCACATGGCCTCTCCCTTTTCCCCATTCAGGGTGGGGAATTCATTTTGGGCCAGCTGCCTAAGGGTTTCGGCATTTAGATGAACGGGGTCAAAGCGCTCTTCACCCACGCCGTGCACGGAAAGCACGTGGGCCCCTACGGTGATGCCTTCTTCCTCCAGTAGCTGCAGGCAGATGCCGCCGGCAATGCAAAGCGGGGCAGTCAAACGTCCGGAAAAATGCCCGCCGCCGCGAATATCGTGGGCGCTTCCGTATTTGACAAAGGCGGTATAATCCGCATGGCCGGGACGGGGTTTGTCGGCCAATTCGCTATAGTCTGAGGAGCGGGTATTGTGGTTGTAGATCAAGGCGCAAACAGGCGCACCGCAAGTCATACCTTGGCGCAGGCCCGAAACGAAGACGGGCTCGTCGGCCTCCTTGCGGGAGGTGGAAAAGGCGTTTCTCCCCGGAGCGCGGCGCTGTAAAAAGGCGTTAAGTGCCTCCGTATCGATCTTTTTGCCGGCAGGCAACCCATCAATGACCACCCCGATGGTTTCCGAATGGGATTGGCCAAAAATGGATATTTGCAAACTGCCTTGGTAAATACTGCCCATGTTGATTCTCCTTTTTGAGTCAGGATAGGGGGGTCACACACACGCCGAATTTCCGAAGATCATCAAAAAATGCAGGGTATGATTTGGAAACGGCTTGGGCGGTAGTGACGGTTAGAGGACGGTCGATGACCAAACAGGCCAGAGCCGCACTCATGACCATACGGTGATCGCTGCAACCGTCGCAAACACCGCTTTGCAGACTTGCCCCATACACGAGAAGGCTATCTTCACTTTCCTCGGTGCGGATGCCCAAGGTGTGCAGAAGTCCGGCACAGGCGGCCAGACGGTCGCTTTCTTTCAAACGCAGGCGGCCTGCGTTGTAAAAACGTGTTTCGCCCCGGGCCGTGGCGGTGACTACCGCAAGTACGGGCATCAGGTCCGGGATGTGGCTGACATCCAAAGAAATGCCGTGAAGGGGGGCAGGGTGTACGTGGGTCAGTCCGTTTTCCTGCCGTACCTCAGCCCCCAGATCCCTGAGGATCTGCAGGATCTTGCGATCCCCTTGAGGAGAGGCGGGGTCCAGGCCCCGCACGCAGACACCTGCGGGGTGTAAAGCGCCGGCGCAAAGCATAAAAGCTGCCCCGGAATAATCGCCTTCCACCTCGTAATGCTTTTGGGTCACGTACGGGGTAGGAAAAACGGTAAAGCCCGTTTCCGAAGAAGCGGGACGTACTCCGAATTGCGCCAGGGCATTCAGGGTCATTTGAATATAGGGGAGAGATTCCACCTTTCCCGTGATCTGCAAACGGCTTTCTTCCTTCAGCAGGGGAAGGGCAAAAAGCAAGCCGCTGATAAATTGAGAGCTGACGGAGCCGTCCAGGGTGTACGTGCCTGCCGAAAGCTTTCCGCTGACGGAAAGCACGTCCGGCTGAATAAAGCTCAGTGTCATTCCGTGGCGGGTCAGCTCGCCGGCTAAAGGCTCCAGCGGGCGTTGGGGCAACCTTCCACACATATGGATATGGGCCTGTATGCCCAAAGCCCCCAACACGGGAAGAAGAAAACGAAGGGTGGAACCACTTTCTCCCACGTGAAGATGACAAAGGCCTTGAGGAAGGCGAATGGGTTTGACGCAAAAGGTCTCCCCGTCCGCCAAACGGGTGATTTGAGCACCCATCTGAGTCAGGCAGTCCGCCGTCCGTTGAATGTCGTCGGAGGTGCCCGCACAGCGAATCAGCGTTTCTTCATGGGCCAGGGCTGCGGGGATCAGCAGACGGTGGGCGGCCGATTTGGAAGGGGGGGCGTCGATAACGGGAGGGACTACGACTTGGTTTTGCAACTGAAGCTGTACGTTCATGCGCTGTAGCCTCCTTCAAGGAGACCCTCACAGGCATGAATGGGGGTGGGCTGTAAAACGGCCAGGCCGATCTGCCGCGGAAGCACTAAGGTGATCTCGCCGCCACGCCTTTTTTTGTCGTTGATCATGGCAGCAGCCAGCTCGGCGGGGGAAAAAGGCACGTCGGCAGGCAGAGAAAAGGCTTCCAGCACCTGCATCAGGGAAGGCGCCTGCGAGGCGGGGAACAGGCCGGCTTTGACACAGCTTTTGACCATTAAAGCCATGCCCATGGCCACAGCGCGCCCGTGGGGAATGCTATAGTCGCTGAGCTTTTCAATGCCGTGGGCTACCGTGTGGCCGAAATTGAGCAATTGACGCTCGCCGTTGTCAAATTCATCTGCCTCCACGATATCCCGCTTGATCTCCACACAGCGGGAAATGACGTATTCGCGGTCAAAATGCAGTCCCTTTTCCAGCAGATGGGCAAACAGGGCCCGGTCGCGGATCATGCCGTATTTGATGACCTCGGCCATGCCGTCGGAAAAGACGTCGGCGGGCAACGTGTCGGCGGTGTCGGTGCTGCAAAGGACCAGGGCGGGTTGCCAAAAGGCACCGCACAGGTTTTTACCTGCAGGCAGATCAATGGCGGTTTTTCCGCCTACGGAGGAATCTACCATAGCCAGAATGGTGGTGGGGAGCTGTATATAGCGGATACCGCGCAAAAACGTGGCGGCGGTGAAGCCGCAAAGGTCGCCCACCACGCCGCCGCCCAAGGCGGCCATCATATCCGTGCGGGAAAAGCCGTTGTCCGCCAGAAAATTGAGCAGGGCCAAGTAAACGTGGCCGTTTTTTGAAGCTTCTCCGTGGGGAATGACGTATTTGTGCACCTGAAATCCTGCCTGCCGCAGGGAGTTTTCCACTGTGGGGGCATACAGGGCGTTTACGGTGTCATCGGTGAGTAAACAGACCTTGCAGGGGGCTGTCAGACCGCGAAGCTGTTCGCCCACCAGGGGAAGCAGGCTCGTGCCGATGCGCACCTCATAGGGGGAGGATGCCTGTACGCGAATGACGTTCATTTTCCGTCCGTCTCCTCTTTTCTAAGCTTGCCGTCCAGCAAAAGCCGGTACAGCCGTTCTTCTTGCCCGTTGGCAATGGCATCGCGGTATTCCGCCAGGTTTTGGATCAGCGTGTCCAACTCGTCAAGAATGTGATCGCGGTTGGCCAAAAAAAGCTCGCTCCACATGCCGGGGGCCAACCAGGCCACACGGGTCATATCCCGGTAGCTGCCTGCGGAAAAGCCTTTGTGATCCAAAGCCGTGGGGCTTTTAATATAGGCGTTGGAAACGATATGGGCCAGCTGGGAGGTAAAGGCAATGACGCGGTCGTGCTCGTTGGCGGTGGTGACGGAAAAGCTTCCGAATCCCACAGGAGCCAGCAGGTCTTTGATACGTTGAAGCAATAAAATGTCATCGAAAACAGGGGGGACGATCACCATGGGTGCCCCTTTGAACAGATTGGCGCGGCTGTATTTGAAGCCGGAAAATTGAGTGCCCGCCATGGGATGCCCACCCACGAAGGTAAAGCCGTGAGCCTTGGCAATGGGGAAGCATTCCTCGCAGACCTGGCGTTTGGTGCCTGCGCAGTCTATCACGACGGCGTCTTTATGGAAAAGCGCCGCGTTTTGTGCCACAAAATCCACCGTAGCCTGAGGGTACAGCGCAATGAGGATCAACTCGCAGGAGGGAATATTCTGCGGGGTGAGGGGACCGTGAATGGCGTGTGCCATGGCGGCAAATTCTTCTACCCGCTTGTCCTGATCCAAGCCGAAGACGGTGACTTGTCCGCTTTCGCAAAAAGCCTTGGCCAAGGAACCGCCGATAAGTCCCAAACCCACAATACCCACGTTCATAAGCTTGTACCGTCCTTTCAAGAAAATGAGGAAAAGAGGCTATTCCGCCAGCAGAGCACGTATTTGTAATACTTTGGTTGCCGTTTCGGCAAATTGCTCGGGGGTGAGGGATTGAGCCCCGTCACAAGCGGCGTGAATGGGGTCGTTATGCACCTCAATCATCAGGCCGTCTGCCCCGGAAGCCGTTCCCGCCAAGGCCATGGGGCGTACCAGCTTGGAATTGCCTGTGGCATGACTGGGATCCACTACGACGGGAAGATGGGAAAGCTCCTTGAGCAGGGGAATAGCGGAAAGATCCAACGTGTTGCGGGTGTAAGTTTCGTAAGTGCGAATGCCACGCTCGCAAAGGATGATGCGGTAATTGCCTCCCGCCATAATGTATTCCGCACTCATGAGCAGCTCCTTGATGGTGTTGGCCAGCCCGCGCTTGAGCAAAATAGGCTTGTCCGTCCGCCCCAATTCCTTGAGCAGCTCGAAATTCTGCATGTTGCGCGCGCCTACCTGGATCAGATCCACGTGCTCGAACAGAGGCAGATGGGCGGCATTCATGATCTCGGTGACAATGGGCATACCCGTTTCCTTTTTGGCTTCCAGCAGAAGCTCAATGCCGTCGGCCTTCAGCCCCTGAAAATCGTAGGGCGAGGTGCGGGGCTTGAAAGCGCCGCCGCGAAGCAGAGTGGCCCCTGCAGCCTTGACGCTTTTCGCTACTTCAATGATCTGCTCACGAGATTCCACGGAGCAGGGACCCGCGATCATGGCAAAATGGCCGCCGCCGATCTTCACGCCACCCACGTCGATGACGGTATCACCGGGTCGGAACTTGCGGCTGCACTGCTTAAAGGGCTCGCTGACCCGCTTGACAGATTCCACGATGTCCAAGCTTGCGATCAGATCCATGTCGATGGCGGATGTGTCGCCGATGAGCCCAAGAACGGTGTAATTATGGCCTTGAGAAATATGCACGTCCAGATTCTGCGCGCGCAACCAGTCCACCAAGGTGCTCATTTGCTGTTCGGTGGTGTTCTTTTTCAATACGGCGATCATAAGTCGCATCTCCTTGCATTGATAGTAAAATAAGAAAAGCAGCACGTTTCATAACGTGCTGCCTTGAAAAGCGGGAAAAAGAGCTGATCGGAAGGGGGGTGGTCATTGGCAATCAGCGCAGCACAAAAAACTATTACCCGTAAAGCTAAATCGACGGTAATAGTAAAAAAAGGATACTGCAAAAATGGTAGCCAAAACCACGAAGCCAACCTCCGTTATCGATAGAATACAATCATTATAGCACTCCCAAAAAGCCGTGTCAAGCCTTTGAGAGAGAAAACATCAGGTAAAAAAGCAAAAAAACGAGTAAAAATACAAGCAAGGCACGGGGATTTTGCAGAGAAAAGCCCCGTGCCGACGGTATTACGGATTATTGAAAGACCTCGGAAAGAGCATCGTAAAAATCGGGGACGAAGCCCTTGGCGGGATCGTAGGAGGGAAGCTTGCCGTCGGGAAAGCTTTTTTGCAGCTCGGCCAGCTCTTTTTCGGAAAGGGTCGGGTGGGGGTTGTCCTTTTGCTGGTTCTCGGCGTAGGCGGCCAGGGCCTGATCCAGCTTGTATTCCCGTTTCAGCTGCTCCAAGGGGATCTCATCCATGCAGGTGACCACGGTCTTGCCGTCCACCACTTGAACATCGTAAACGCCACGCAGGCAGTAGGCGATCACTTCCTCGTCCGTCAGATCGGGGGCGTTGCGCACGTAGTTGCGGGCGTTGAGGTTATGTACGGTGGCGTAGGTCAGATCCGGAAGGGCGGGGGATTCCAGCCCAAAGCGGCGGCAGTCGTACACAATGGCCTTGCCGTGAGCCTCCATCCAGGTGAAAAAGCAGGCTTCCAGGGGAGAAGCGGGCTTGTCCATGAACTCCACCTTTTCCCCGAATTGGGGGGTCAGCATATCCAGGTACATCTTGACGTAGGGGTTTTCGTGCTCCACGCCGCAACCGTCACCGAAGTAGTGGTTTCGCTCGTACTCCGCCTGCTCCTGTTCGCGTTTTTTGTTCAGAAGCAACTGCTCCGAGGGGATCTCGTCCAGATAACGGAGGACCTTTCCGTTTTCATAACTGTATACGCCGCGGGACAAAGCCTCTGCCAAAGCGTCTCCCGTGATCAGTCCGTCATTGATGACCTGATGCAAGAGGAGCAGTTGGGAATTGGAAATGTGCTTATCGCGGTAAGAGATGGCGGACATATCTCCAATGAAGAGGACCATTTTCATAGTAGGCAGGGAGATGCAGAAGGCCTCGATCATTTGACCTTCCGTCAGCTTGGTGTTTTCGTCAAACAGGGCGATGATCTCGAAATCGTTGGGATCCCAGCAGAATTCGGCGGCAATGTTCAAAATGCCGTCGGAGGGGGCAAGCCCGCGCACGTCTCGCACGATGACCTCAACGGGCTCCGCTACGACGGGCAGGTTTTCCATCGCGGCGGAGGCGGGATCGGCGGAAAGGGAGAGAGCCCCTTCGTTGATGAAGCGGGCGGGGGTAGCCTGACAGCCACTCAAGACAAGCAGACAGGCTAAGGCGAGGGGAAGGGCTTTTTTCCATAGCTTTTTCATAAATCATTTTCTCCTTTCTGTTCATCAGTCCCCGAAGGGGTTCTTGCCGCAGTTGGTACAACGGGAACCGTTGTTCAGGTCGAAATTGTGGCTTTGGACGAAGGAATAGCCGCAACCGGTGTTGCAGGCGCCGCGGCAGTTGGTTCCCGTCTCGTACGACCAAGTGACGGTGTGACCTATAAGAGAACCCGTGGCAGAGCAACCACTGCAGACCTGCTGATGGAATAGGTGATTGTAGTACTGGTGTACGTAGGTGTGAGCTTCCGTGACGGTGTGGTTACAGGGGAAGCCGGTCACCATGCCCGTGCATTCGCGGGTGTGGGTCGTACCGTTGTTGACGCCCTGACCGTAGGTGTGGGGGATGGCGTTGCCGATCTGGGCAACGCAGAAGCCGCAGCTGAGCCAGTGATTCCATGCATTGTAAGCCACGATATAGGAATGGCCTTCCGGGGGATAGTAATAACCGCATCCGAAGCCACAAGCGTTATGGTGTGCCGTAAAATCCGCATAAACGGGAGGCACGGTTTTAAAATGCGCTCCGGAAAGGACCGTGCCGCAGGTAGAGCAGGTGCGGTAGTGGTTGTTGCTGTCATAGCTCGTCCACGATCCAGCCGCGTGACTGCCCGAAGGCGTGCCTCCCGTTTGTCCGCAAACGGTGCAAACACCGCCGCAGTTGTAGGTGTGAGATGCCCATTCCACTTCATAACAAACAATGCATTGCCGTTCGTGACGGTTGTGCGCTGCATTGATATAGTAGGAACCCCAAGTGTGTGAAGAGGGAGGGGACGGGCGCTCGTAAGTACAGGCATCACATTTTGTTTGACATGCAGTGGAGTAGGTGTGGTTTTGCATATTTGCTGTTCCACAAAGGGTACATCTTTTATAGTGGAAAACTGAATCGTTGTCATTTCTCCATGTCCCCGAATATTGATGTTCTGAACACGCCCAATGAGTAACTTGCTTCATGCCTATCAGGTCACCAGTTGATGCTTCCGTTAAACTTTGATAGGTAGTTCCCATAAGTCCGTATCCTTCGATATGACCTAGTCCGCAAGCGTGTCCGATTTCATGGGCAATAGCGCGTTTGTATGCTGTTTCACAAGAAATACAGACAGTTTCGCTATTGTGTTCGCAATTTGATGCATAAACCTTATCCACAATAGCAACTGTGAATTGTTGGGTGTGGTTAGTCGTATCATCTACGATGATAGGGAGACACATCCCCAAAGTATTGACCATATGTTGTGAACTATCTAAACTATCTAATAGTGATTCGCAGAAAAATATAATACAGTTATTTGAACTTTCGCTATATGTAGCTGTTAATAAGGGTTCGTTTATGTTCCAGCTTTGAATAGCAGATTGCACAAATTGTGATCGTTCTATACTTTCTGCTCCAGAATAATTAGTAGACTCATCCCATTTGAAAGTGAAAGAGGATGTGCCAATGTGAAAATTATTATGGCTTTCAGTATAAATGCAATCAGAACTGGACAGTAAACAAGAATGACCAACGATATTATTTCCGCATACAACGGGAGTTTGAATAAGACTCCAGTTATCAATTGCAGGATTGGGAGGATATATTTCTTGAGCAAAACACAAGGATGTGAAAATCACAGACAACAAAATTAGCAAAGCAATTATCTGAAACAAGCGTTTCATTTAAGATTCCTCCTGTTCCTTCAACTTCTCAATGACTTCTTTATATCTTTCGGGATCATGCTTTTCCATATAGCGGTAATGTAAGCTCTTATACGGATCTTTGGACTCGGCTTTGTCCGCCAACATTTCGTTATAGATCTGAAGCAGATCGCTTTCCTGGATTAGATATGCCCAGTGATCCGGAATATTCGGCAATGGCTCAAGGGTAAATCCCTTTCCCGCAAAATAACGGTCTTCGTAGGAAGCCGGCCAAGTAACATTTGGCTTTCCTCCTGCTAGGATTCCTCCTTCAACTACTTCAAAAATGTGGAAGGATGGAGCCTTGAAAGTATAGGTTCCAAGTTGGTGCATATCAACTCTCCAAATCACATTGAAAGAAGGGTCAGTGGAACGGGTATGGGCCCATTCGATTTTACCGCCCGGCTGGTCATAAATATAGGTGTAATGAGGGCTTTCGGAAAACGTAATATAATACTCTCGGCCTTCCCGCATGGAGATGGGGCGTTCAATGGTGAACCTAGGGGATGTATTACCCTGATATAGAGTGATTGTACTCTTTTCCTCCAATGTTTCTGCACCCACAAGCACCTTTTGTACGTTTAAGGTATATCGCAAATATTGTATCTTATCTACGGGAACTCTTGTGCGAACCTCCGGGGTATCGGGAACGGCGATTTCAACCATCTCTACCTTTTGTACCTTAACACGGGCAAGATAATCCATATAATTCCACAAATTGAAATCATTGTAATCTACGAGAATGTAGTCTTTAAGAGAAGGGATATGATTTTGATCTTCGTAGGGGAAAATAGACAAAATGTTGGTAGTCACTTCTTTGGATAAGTCGGAATCATCTTCAGGAATTATAACAGGCGTGCTTGCACATCCCGCCAGCATAAGCAAGGCGAGGACAAGGGAAAGAATTTTGGCAAATAATTTGGTCATAGTTTTTCCTCCTTCATAAAATAGGTGCTTGCCTGAACCCGTCTCACGGGCAAGCGGGTGGAAAGGAACGTTATCTTCAGCCTTGCAGGACGGGCATCTGCCCGGCTGCTGCTGTTCATCCTGCATCTCGGTTTCCCCCTTTCCCTAAAAAAACACGACCTGAACAAGGGCAGGGCAGGTTTTGAAGCAAACCCTGTCTCTCGTCAGGCCGATGGCATTCTTTTTTCATTCGTTTTCGCTTCATAAACAGGCTCTCCCTTCAAGTCGTAAGTCTGCTTCTTGAGCACATCTATATAATAACAAAATTTTCCTTTTTTGTCAATGACTTTCGAATTTCGGTTTACGCGGATTTGTCCCCGAAGGGGGTCTTGCCGCAGTTGGAACAGCGGTAGCTGTTGTTTTCGTCGAAAAGATGGCTTTGGACGAAGGAATAGCCGCAACCGGTGTTGCAGGCACCGCGGCAGTTGGTTCCCGTCTCGTACGACCAAGTGACGGTGTGACCGTAGAGAGAACCCGTGGCAGAGCAACCACTGCAGACCTGCTGATGGAATAGGTGATTGTAGTACTGGTATACGTAGGTGTGAGCTTCCGTGACGGTGTGGTTACAGGGGAAGCCGCTCACCATGCCCGTGCATTCGCGGGTGTGGGTCGTGCCGTTGTTGACTCCCTGACCGTAGGTGTGGGGGATGGAATTGCTGATGCGACCGGCGCAATAGGTACAGCTGAGCCAATGGTACCAAGTGTCAGAGCGCACGGTGTAGGTGTGCCCTTCTGCGGGATACAGATAGCCGCAACCGTGATAGCAGGAATAGCGGTGGGTGGAAAAATCCTGCAGGGTAGGAGGCACGAATTTTTGGTGAGCGCCGGAAACCGTCGTGTTACAGTCAGAGCAGGTGCGGTAGTGGTTGTTGCTGTCGTAGCTCGTCCACGATCCCGCCGCGTGACTGCCCGAGGGCGTGCCCCCCGTCTGTCCGCAGACGGTGCAAACACCGCCGCAGTTGTAGGTGTGGGTGTGAGGAGCCTCTCCGCATACGGGACAGTTGCCAAGTAAGTCCTCGTGATCATCTTTATCTTCAGTTATCAATTGCAGGATTGGGAGGATATATTTCTTGAGCAAAACACAAGGATGTGAAAATCACAGACAACAAAATTAGCAAAGCAATTATCTGAAACAAGCATTTCATTTAAGATTCCGCCTGTTCCTTCAACTTCTCAATGACTTCTTTGTATCTTTCGGGATCATGCTTTTCCATATAGCGGTAATGTAAGCTCTTATAAGGGTCACTGGCTTCTGCCTTATCTGCTAACATTTCTTGATAGATCTGAAGCAGATCATTTTCCTGTACCAGGTACGCCCGGTGGTCGGGAATGCCGGGTATGGACTCAAGAGAAAATCCCTTGTCCGCAAAATAACGGTCTGCATATATGTTTGGCCAAGTGACATTGGGCTCTCCTCCTGCCAGAATACCGCCTTCCACTACTTCAAAAATGTGAAGCGGCGGACACTTAAAGGTGTACGCTCCCAACTGATGCATATCTACTCTCCAGGTTACATGGAAAGAAGGGTCAGTGGAACGGGTATGGGCCCATTCGATTTTACCGCCCGGCTGGTCATAAATATAGGTGTAATGAGGGCTTTCGGAAAACGTAATATAATACTCTCGGCCTTCCCGCATGGAGATGGGGCGGTTAATGGCAACGTTAACATTGGGTTTTCCCTGATAGAGGGTGATCACGCTTTCTTCCTTCAATGTTTCCGACCCTGCAAGCACTTTTTGCACGCTCAAGGTGTACCGCAAATAACTCAGCTTTTCCACAATAACTCTTGAGCGAACCTCAGGTCTGTCAGGGACGGCAATTTCAACCAGTTCCACCTTCAGCACCTTGACACGGGCGAGGTAATCTAAATATTTCCAAATATCAAAATCATTGTATTCTACCAAAATGTAATCTTTGTATAGGGCAGGAAGATGATTTTCATCCTCGTAAGGAAGAGTGGTCAGAATGTTGGTTGTCACTTCTTCGGAAAGATCCGAATCGTCGGCGGGAGGTATCACGTGTTTTTCCCTACACCCCGCCAGCATCAGCAGAGCAAGGGTCAGGGAAAGGAGTTTTACCATTGATTTAGACATAGCTTTTTCTCCTTTGCAATGTATTGTCGGCAAACCAAGCGGATTGGTCTGTAGCAAAAACGGGCAGGCATAAACACAAAACGATTGCAACAAGGCTTATCCATTTTTTCATTCCGCACACCCCCTTACTTTTCGTCCTGTTCCATGGAGGCCGCGGCTTTTTCCATGGCCGGCTTCAGGATGCTTAAAGCTTCCGCTTCCGTTAACTCTCCTTTCACGCAAAACGGATTTTCTTTTGTAATTTCTCCTTTAGACGCTTCTGTAAGAGAAGTAAGCGAATAACTAAAAAGAATATAATCCTTTTTGAACAAGACCAATCCGGCTGTTGTATAAGAGTAGGTGGCTTTGATCTTTTCCTCAGGGTACAAAATATATTCTTCACTAAAGGCAGGGAGCACTTTACAAAACAGAAGCATTTCATCCCCTGGATTTGTTTCGGAAATAAGCAATTCGTTGTTTTCTATTTGCATATCGTTAACAATATTAAGATATACTCGAATCGTTTCGCCAATCTTACAGATGGAATCTGATGCAACTTTTTGTTCGCTGCGACATGTCAAGATTTCTTTTACTTCGAAATCGCAATACCAATAGGTAGCTTGAAAAAGGGCGGAATATGAATAAGTCCAAACAACTTTCTGTTTGTTTTTCAGAATTCCTTTGAAAACAAACGGATAGTTCAGAATTTCTTCTTCCGAAAAGGTTGCGTAACAAGGAATCGTTTCTTGACCGACGTAATCTTCACGAACCTTGTAAATGGAACTTCCGTTTTCGTCATCTCGGATCCAAACGGCATCTAAAACGCCGTCATCATCCAAGTCAACATCGGGAACAAAAGGAATGGTGGCAGGCTCCGTACTCGGGACAGTAGCGGGCGCGCTTGCACACCCCGCCAGCATGAGCAGGGCAAGGGAAAGGGAAAGAATTTTGGCAAATAATTTTGTCATAGTTTTTCCTCCTTGATAAAATGGGTGCTTGCCTGAACCCGTCAAGCGGGCAAGGGGGTGAAAAGGAACGTCATCTTCAGCCTTGCAGGACGGGCATCTGCCCGGCAGTCTCGTTCATCCTGTATCTCGGTTTCCCATTGGTTTTGAAAATGGACGGCGACATTACAAGTTAGAACAAGCAAAACAGCGATAAAAGATACAAGGTTTGTGCAAGCTCTTTTCATGAGATATCAAGATTCCTTTCTGTTTAAGGATTCCTGAATCATGGTGACCAGTTTCTGCTCGAATTGACTGTCGGAGGTGGAATAGGTAGTAAAATCACCATGATTGGTGGAAGTGACTTTTTCCTTCTTTTCGACGGGAATCTCCTTGAAAATAGGATCAAATACATAGTTTCCGGCCTTTGTTATTTCGATATATCCCTGATGTGGTTGTATATCCATTTTGGAAAAAGGTACATATTTTTCATCAATCGTATAAGCCAAAATTTGGATTAGTTGTTGTCCGGCTTGCCAACCGAATACCGTATCGCAAGAGGGCTTTGAAACGGGCATTCTTATGGTAATTACATCGTTGTCCTTAAATTCGTTAGATGCTTTTTGCCATAAAACTTTGTCTATCCTGACTTCCAAAATGATATGATAGGAGTATGCTTCCATCCAACTAACTAAAGGAATAGCTACGGTTTTAAATCCCAGCAAAGTGGATCTGCAGACAAGCGATGCGACGGCTATGAAATTGTCAAAAGAATCGAATCCCGGGATAAAAGCTAAAGAACAATCCTTTGCAAATTCATTAGTGGTTTCGTAAAAAGTTCCGTGCTTGGAAGTTAAGATAGGCTTTCGATCAAAACTGCCATTGTTGTCCGCGTCTTCCCAAGATGCGTCCTTGATTTCGGTGAAAACAACTTCTTCATCTGTAGGCTCCGTACTCGGGACAGTAGCGGGCGTGCTTGCACACCCAACCAGCATCAGCAGGGCAAGGGTGAGGGAAAGAATTTTCGCAAATAATTTGGTCATGTTTTTTCCTCCTTCATAAAATAGGAGCTTGCCTGAACCCGTCTCACGGGCAAGCGGGTGGACAGGAACGTCATCTTCAGCCTTGCAGGACGGGCATCTGCTCGGCTGCTGCCGTTCATCCTGCATCTCGGTTTCCCCCTTTCCCTAAAAAAACACGACCTGAACAAGGGCAGGGCAGGTTTTGAAGCAAACCCTGTCTCTCGTCAGGCCGATGGCATTCTTTTTTCATTCGTTTTCGCTTCATAAACAGGCCCCCTCAAAATCCAAGTCTGTTCACCGAAGAC
>JAFWAE010000020.1 GCA_017507855.1 Clostridia bacterium | reverse complement strand
TTGCAGCATCATTGAATCTACCGTATGTACCCTTTGCCTTTTCATATGCCTCGTTGGGCTCGATGCCCTTCTTGATCATATCGGTCATCTTGCCGAGGGATACGAACTCGTAGCCGATAACTTCGTTGTTCTCATCAAGTGCCATTCTGGTGCAGTAGCCCTCGGTCATTTCCAGATAACGCACGCCCTTGGCGCGGGTGCCGTACATAGTACCTACCATGGAACGCTCGCCCTTACCCAGGTCTTCCATGCCGGCGCCGATGACGAGACCGCCCTCGGAAAAAGCGGACTGGGAGCGGCCGTACACGATCTGCAGGAACAGCTCGCGCATAGCGGTGTTGATGGCGTCGCACACCAGGTCGGTGTTCAGAGCTTCCAGAAGGGTCTTGCCGGGCAGGATCTCTGCGGCCATAGCGGCGGAGTGGGTCATACCGGAGCAGCCAATGGTTTCCACCAACGCTTCCTCGATGATGCCGTTCTTGACGTTCAGAGACAGCTTGCACGCACCCTGCTGGGGAGCGCACCAACCCACACCGTGGGTGTAAGCCGAAATGTCGCCAATCTGCTTGGCCTGGATCCACTTGCCTTCTTCAGGCAGAGGAGCGGGACCGTGGTTGGGGCCCTGGGCTACGGTACACATATTCTGAACCTCATGGCTCATAGCGTACTCGCACTTGTACTCATTGCTCATGATTTTTATTCTCCTTTGAAAAATTTGCTTGAAAGGGATCCCCGTGGGGGATGCTTCAAAAGGGAAGAACCCTTCGAGAACGTCTGATTACTTAATGATCTCGCCGTAGATCTCGCCGGAAGCGGCGGCGGCGTTGGCTTCGTCGGTGTCAATATGCATAGCGGCGGCAAAATTCTTGTTCACGCGCACGACCACGTCGCCGAAGGTCAGGCTACGGCCGTTGGTGGTCACGCGGACTTCCACGATCTGACGATCCTGCATGCCGAATTTCTCCGCATCGTCGGGGGTGATATGGATGTGACGCTTGGCGGCGATAACGCCTTCCTTCAGCTCTACTTCGCCGCAGGGGCCGACCAGCTTGATGCCGGGGCTTCCTGCCACGTCGCCGGATTCACGGACGGGAGCCTTTACGCCCAGGGTACGGGCATCGGTCAGGGATACTTCCAGCTGGGTGGCGGGGCGGGTGGGACCCAGGATGGACACACCCTTGATGGTGTTCTTGGGACCAACTACGTCCACACGCTCTTCACAGGCGTACTGACCGGGCTGGGAAAGTTCCTTTTTGGGAGTCAGCTGATGGCCTGCGCCAAACAGCGTTTCCAGATCCTGCTGGGTCACGTGGATGTGACGGGCAGAAACTTCAACAAGTACCTGATTGCTCATATAAATTCCTCCAAAAAATAATTAGTCTGATCAATGGGGTCATTTCCCCAGGGCAAGGTTGCGCACGTACCACGTTTCGGGACTGACCGAGCGGTAGCGCGAAACGGAGCCGTCGCTGTTTTGAAGGGTGTAGTAAAACACGCCCTCTGCGGTATAAAATCCGGCCACCCGACCGGTGGAAAGCTTGGTTACAAAGCTACCGTCGAAAACGGAGCGGTACACGGTAAAACTGCCGTCGGCTTCGGGCACGTTCATCAGCAGCCAACCGTCAAACACGATAAAGCGCTTGACCTGCAGCTCGCTGATCCGGGTTTGGCCCTTTCCGTTGTAGTCCATACGGAACAAACCGTTTTCGTTGCAGTAGTACAGGTCGCGGCCGTACAGCATCAGGCAGGTGCCCGTGCCGTCTCCCAAGCGGCGTCGAGAAGAGCCGTCCACTTTAACTTCGTAAATAGCTCCGCCTTCAGCTAAGTCCAAATAGTAAATCCAACCGCCTTGAATATTCAAACAAGTGGCTTGGGTGCTTACCAAAACGCGGAAATTTTTGCCTGCAGAGGTCATGCGGCAGATGCGGTGTGTGTCTTCGTCGGAAACGGAGGTGAAATACAGGTTGCCGTTATAGAGCACCAGGTTCTCGGCTTGGCCGGTGAACAGGCGCTTGACCTCGCCGCCGTCGGCGGGAACGGAGGCAACGCCCTGCCCGTCGGTGAAATACACCGTGCCGTCCTTGACGTTAAAGCCCCCCAGGTCGTTAGCTTCCACCAGCACAAAGTATTCACCCGTGGTGATGGAGGTGCTGATGAGGGCTGTACCTGCGGTATTTAAGGAAAGAAGGCGGCCGTCATATTCGCAGATCTCGCCGCCGTTGGCGTTGTTTTGGTTGATATTTCCTTTGAAATAACGGGCGTAGGAGGTGTTGAGCACCTGCAAACGGTTGGGCGCATAGGAATAGTCGCCTAGCCTTTGATACAGATAGGCAGCACCCTCGTAGTCCAGCTGGTTGAATTCCAGCTGGCGGGCCGCGCGATACATATTGGCGGTGGCCCGTTTGGCACAATCGTCATAATTCCCGCCCAGGGAAAAAAGACGGTAGGCCAACACGTAATCCTCGTTAAATTCTGCATTCATGGCCAGCACATAGATGCTTTTTCCCGCGCGTTCGGGAGAATCGGCATAGTCACCGGCCAGCTTAAAGTATTCGTAGGCCTGGTAGTGGTGCCCTTGGCTGCTTTGCTCTGACGCGTAGATATAGGCGATGCGCTTGGCGTGCTGGTAGCTGCTTTTATGGTCTCCCGCGCTACGGTAGTAGGCGTAGGCGTTCAGCCAATCCTCGTCGGCTTCCGCATCCAGCGCCAGCCAAAGCCAGCACTGCTTGATATGCACCTGGGCATCCCAAACGTCCCCGGCACGGGTAAACAGGTCGATAGCCTCTACGTAGCGCTCGGCCTGCTCGTAAAGCTTGCCGAGGTAATAGTTGGCCTCCTTGATGCGAAGGGCACTGTCTTCATAATCGCCCAGCTCGCGCAGCAAAGAAATGGAAGCCTGGGGATTGACCGTCAGCAGATCTACCGCTTCTTCGTAGCAGGCGCGCTTGGCCGCGTCGTCGGCGTCCTTGTACCCGTCCAACGCTTCAAAAAGCTGGCGGGCGAGGCTGTATTCCTTGGCCAGGAAATAGTCCTGTGCCTGGCGGTAGTAGGTCTCCTTGACCGCGTCGGAAACGTCTCCGTAGCGGTGGGCTGTGGACAGCCATTGGCGTGCGTCGTCGTAATTGCCTTCACCCAATTGCGCCATGCCCATGGTGTAGTAGTATTTTGCCATGAAGGAAGGCGCCAAAGTCAAGGCTACGAGGCCCAAAAGAAGCAAGGCCAAAACGACGATCAGAAAGCGCCTCAGGAGGTTTTTCTTTTTCGGGGAAGGGAAAGAGCCCTCTTCCTCGCAAGGCAAACAAGCCTCCTCGGTTTCTTGAACAGAAACTTCCTCGGCGGCTTCGGTAGGGGTTGTCGGCATCTCTTCGACAGAGTTCAACTCGTTGTCTGTTTCAGACATGGCAATCTCCTTTTTCGCAAAAGAAAACGGCACAATACAAAGCTGCATTGCGCCGTTGCGGTTGCTTGCAAAAATACAATGCAACGAGGGTACATCCTTGCTTACGCGGAAATCTTGTTGAGTTTCAGCGTCATCTTGGATTTGATGTGAGAGGCACGGTTCTTGGGAATGATCCCGTTGGAAGCGGCCTGATCCACCGTTTTGACAGTCTGGCGATACACTTCCTGAGCGGCAGCAGCATCACCGGCCTGAACCGCAGAGTCAAACTTTTTGACGGCGGTCTTCAGAGCGCTGCGAGCAGCCTTATTCTGAGCAAGCTTGGTCTGGTTGACCAGAACTCTTTTTTTGG
This sequence comes from Clostridia bacterium, assembly GCA_017507855.1. Classification (GTDB taxonomy): domain Bacteria; phylum Bacillota; class Clostridia; order Oscillospirales; family RGIG5554; genus RGIG5554. Next base: position 33,399 of record JAFWAE010000020.1, on the reverse strand, counting down.
CAGATTTGATGTTGGGCAAGTTGGACACCCCCTTGCAGTTTGATGCGCCGTGGATCTGTATAAAAACAAAATTGTACACGGTGAAAAATATTATACCATTGAAGTGAAAAAAATGCAAGTATTTTTCCAAAAAAGATCGGTATTATTTTTCGTTTTTTCTTGTGGGTTATGCATAAAAACAGCCGAAAACGCGGCTTTTTCCCCAAGCAGGGGAAATCAGGCATGCTTTTTGAGCAAAAAGGCATACCAGCCGTTTTCCGTGAGCATGCGGTGAGGAACGAAGCCTGAGGCTTTGAGCCCTTCAAGCACCTCTTCGTGCCGCTCGTCAATAATGCCGGACACCAAAAAGAAGCCGTCTTCCTCCAGCAATTCGGAGGCCGTGGGCGCCAGGGCCAAGATCACGTCGGCTACGATATTGGCGGCAATCAGGGGATAGCGGTGCCGGAACAAAACGTCTCGACAGTCCTTGTCGGTGACGGCATTGCCCCAAAGCACCTGCAACCTTTCGGGATCCAGGCCGTTGAGGCACATGTTTTCCCGCGCGATGCGGGGAGCATTTTCGTCAATGTCGATGCCGATGGCGCGCTCGGCTCCCAGCAATAGGGAGGCTACGGCCAAAATGCCGCTTCCGCAGCCCAAATCCAGCATTAGCTCGCCGCCTTTGACCGCTTCCTCCAGCAGACGCAGGCACATTTGGGTGCTTTCGTGGGTTCCGCTGCCGAAGACCATGCCCGCATCAGAACGGAGCACGATGCGATCCGACGGAGTGGGGGAATCGTCCCAGGCAGGTTGGACGTACAGCTTTTCTCCCGAAGGGAAGGGGCGGAAATACTGCTTCCAGTTGTCCTGCCAATCCTCATCGTCCACCACGGCGCAGGAGCAGGGTAGGGCACCGAACCCGTCTTGCCGGCGAAGCAGGCATAGACGATCCTCTGCCGCCTGACCCAAGGCCTTGCCTTGCGGGGTCGTTTCCACGTAAAAGCGCACGCGATACAGATCCTTCATGCTTTGGGAAAGATCTTCATCCACAAAATCCCAAAAAGGACGGTTTTGTTCCAAAAAATGCAAAAATTCAGTTTCGTCTTCCACCACGAAGCCGCTCAGCCCCACCTCTTCCAGTTCTTGGCAAAGAAGGTCGGCCGTACCGGGCAGACAGGCTACGGAGTATTCCAGATATTTCATCGTTTACGCCCACCATGCATTGGTGTTTTTAGCTTGCTTCATGATGCAGGGACGCAGAAACTCCACCGCTTTTTCCAATCCTTCCGTGGGGAGCATCAGGCTGTCCTCGTGCTCAATGGAAATGGCACCGTCATAACCGGCCAGGCGAAGCTCGCTGATGATATCCTTCCACACCTGCTGATCGTGACCGTAGCCCACGGTGCGGAACAGCCAGCTGCGCTCCGTTTCACGGGTGAAGTTTTTGGCATCCAGTACGCCGTTGACGGTGGTGTTGGCGGCATCGATACGGGTGTCTTTGGCGTGGAAGTGATGGATCGCACCGCGCAGGGCGCGAATGGCCATGCAGGGATCCATGCCCTGCCAGAAAAGATGGGAGGGGTCCACGTTGGCGCCGATGGCATCTCCGGCTGCCTCGCGCAGGCGCAGAAGGGTTTCGGGATTGTAGACGCTGAAGCCGGGATGCAGCTCCAAGGCAATTCGTACGCCGTGTTGAGTGGCAAAGGCGGCGGCCTCTTTCCAATACGGAATGAGGACCTCCTCCCATTGCCAACGGCGGATCTTTTCATAGTCGTCCGGCCAGGGGCATATGGCCCAGTTGGGGTAAAGGGCACCCTCGTGATCCCCCGGGCAACCGGAAAAGGTGACCACCGTTTCCACACCCAGCTTTTGAGCCAGCAACACCGCATCCTCAAAGCTGTTACGGTCGCGCAGGGCAATGTCCTTGTTGGGGTGCACGGGGTTTCCGTGAACGGCCAGGGCGGCCAGAGTCAAGCCGTTAGCCTGCAAAGCATCGGAAAACTTTTTTTGTTCTGCGGGAGATTGCAAAAGCCTTTGGGCGTGGCAATGGTCGTTACCGGGATAGCCCCCACAACCGATCTCCACACATTCCAGCCCCAGGGAAGCAAAATAAGCCAGGGCCTCCTCCAGGGGACGGTCTGCCAGCAAATTCGTCAAAACACCGAGTTTCATGCCTGTTCCTCCAGCAGTACCTCGCGACCCGTTTCAGCGGAGCGGTAAATGGCGCAAAGAATGCGGATCATATCCACACCCTGTTGGGGAACGAAATTGGGTTCTTCGCGGCCCAAAAGCACGTTAACAAAATTGCGGTAATATCCCTGGTGGCCGGGAATGGCGTTGCGGCAATGGGGAGCGACGTCCGTCAAAGTGGATCCCATTTGAGAATACAGGTTGATATTGCCGTTTTCCCAGGTGAAGCCGGCCTTGTCACCGCGTAGCTCCACAAAGTTTTTCTCTGCGGCAATGTTGGAGGCCCAGCTGAATTCGATTTGCAGTACGGCACCGTTGTCAAAGCGGATGAAGCCCATGACCAGGTCTTCCACGTCGAAGGTACCGCCCTTGACGGTGTTGCCGAACATAGCCACGGAAGGATCGGTATCTACCTCGTTGTTGGCAAATTTGTTGAATGCCGCACCGCTGACGGCTACGGGGCGGGGGTTGCCCATCAGCCAGATGGTCAGGTCGATCATATGTACGCCCAGGTCAATGAGGGGGCCGCCGCCGGATTGAGCCTTGGTGGTAAACCAGCCGCCGCGACCGGGGATGCCGCGCCGACGGATCCATCCGCAACGACCGGCGTAAATATCGCCCATTTGGCCTTCTTCCACGTATTTTTTCAACAGTTGAGAGGATTCCAAAAAGCGGTTGTTGCGCATGACCATCAGCAACTTGCCACTTTTTTCGGAGGCTGCCTTCATCTTCAAAGCCTCTTCCACGTTAACGGCGTCGGGCTTTTCACACAGCACGTGGATCCCCATTTCCAAAGCAGCCACGGCTACGATGGAATGGAGATAGTTGGGCAGACAAAGGGCTACTGCATCGGGCTTTTCGGTTTTGAACATTTCTAGGTAATCCGTATAGGTGCGGGCGTTGGGGAAAAGAGAGGTAGCACGCTGAAACTTTCCTTCATCGATATCGCAAAGACCGACGACTTCCAATTCGGGCATGTGCTTGACAGCGGGAGCGTGGGAACCGGCGAAAATGCCGCCCAGGCCTACGAAGGCAAAACGAATGTTACTCATGTTAAAATCTCCTCAGATTATCATGTGTTTATGCGTCCTTGTGCTTGCGGACAGCTTCGGGGGAGGGAATGGCACAAGGGCAGGTGGGCTCGCTTCCCACTCCGTCTGCGGGGGCAGCCCAATGCACGGCGTTGCGGAGAATCTGCTGGATCTGGGGGTGATGGTAGATCGGGCAGGTCTCGTGGCCGGGCTGGAAATAAAAGATCTTGCCTGCGCCGCGGCGGAAGGTACAGCCGGAGCGGAATACTTCGCCGCCGCTGAACCAGCCCATAAAGACCACGTCATCGGGATTGGAGATGCCGAAGGGCTCTCCGTACATCTCTTCTTCTTCCAACTCGATATATTCACCCAATCCCCGGGCGATGGGATGTTGGGGATCTACCACCCAAAGGCGTTCAAAATCCCCGTCCCGCCAGCGCAAAGTACAGGGGGTCCCCATGAGGGTGCGGAAGGGCTTGCTCATGTGGGCGGAGTGCAGAGCAATGAAGCCCATGCCGCCCCAAACGCGGCTTCGGATCCGCTCTACCAAGGCGTCGTCCACCAAATGGTGGCCGCAATGTCCCCACCAGATAAGCACGTCGGTATTGGCCAGCACTTCGTCGCTTAATCCCTGATAGGGCATGTCCAGCGTGGCCTCTCTGACCTCCAGATCCGGGCATTGACGAAGGGCTTCGGCAATGGTGCCGTGGATGCCCTTAGGATAGATCTTGGCTACGTTCTCCATTTCTTTTTCATGGATGTTTTCGTTCCAAACAGTTACGCGGATCATACAGATACCCCCCGTATATTATTCAAAATCAACGGCCTGGCCCAGCTTGTCGGACTCAAAGACAGCTTCCATCAGGCGCATACTGCGCTGCAAATGCGCGTGGGTGACCCAAGGCTCGCATTTGCCTTGAGCGGCGTCGAAAACATTATTGTACAGATCAAAAATAGAGCCGCTTACCTCAGGCAGGGGCAGAGTGACGATGGTATCGTCCGTGCGAGGAGCCATGGTTTTGGTTAAGCCTGCGGCCGTGCGTACAGGAATGGCGTCCGCACCGGGCTTGCAACGGGCGCAGACCATTTCGCCGTCGTTGTTAAAGCTGCGGATAACGGCGGAGCCGTTAATTCCCTGCACAGCCCAGCGGGGCAGGTTGATGAAGTGGCTGGTGCCTACCTCGGCCAAGGCCGTCATTCCGTTTTCCCAAGTCAGGATGACCTTAAAGCCGTCGTCTACCTCGGGCACGGTCAGGTACGTCAGTTTGGCATATACGCTTTTAATTTTCATATCGGTGAGCATAAGCAACTGGTCGAAGAGGTGAATGCCCCAGTCCAGCACCATACCGCCGCCGTGCTTGGCCTCCTTGCGCCAGTCGCCGGGAATGCCGCGGGCACCGTGCACACGGCTTTCCACGCAGAACAGATCCCCCAGCAGATTTTCTTCGTAGATGCGCTTGACCGTAAGAAAATCGTGGTCCATGCGGCGGTTTTGGTCTACGGTGAAGAGCACGTTATTTTTCACCGCGCAGTCGATCATTTCCTGCAATTCCTCGGAATTGAGGGCCACAGGCTTTTCGCAGAAGACGTGCTTGCCCGCATTCATAGCGGCCAAGGCAATGGGACGATGAACGTCGTTCGGGGTGGCGATAAGGACGATGTCTACGGCGGGGTCTGCCACCATTTCCTCCAACGTAGCGTAGGTGCGATACCCGTCCTTGCGGGCTTGCTCCGCCACGGCGGGATTGATATCGAAGATGCCCTTGACCAGGACACGTTCCATTTTTTTAAAGTTTTCGGCGTGAAAATGCGCCATGCCGCCGAAACCGGCAAAAGCCAAACCGATCTTTTGCATACAAAAACTTCCTTTCAGTGTGAAAATACCGTATATGACCATTATAAAAAAAGCGGTTGTGCATGTCAAGGGAAAAAAGACAAAAACGGACGAAAGATTTACGGTGTGTTCATAAAATTTTCGTTGCATAGACGGAAAAAATATGATATAATAAGCACAGAGATAGATTTTGGGGGAGACCCTACAGGTTTGAAGGATCGGAGAATTTGATTCAATTATGATTATTGCTCTTGAAAATGTAAAAGCACGTTTGCTGGCGGTGCAGGATTCCGTGATGGAATTGGAAAACGAGATGGCCATTCCCGCCATCCGCCAACAGCGCGACGAATTGCAGGCCCGTGCCAACGAGCCCGATTTTTGGGAAAAATCGGCGGCAGAGAGCCAAAGCGTTCTGCAAAAGATCAAAAACAGCACCGATAAGATCGAAAGCTACGAGCGTCTGCGCAAAAGCTACGACGCGGCGTTGGAGCTGACCGAGATGGCCATTGAAGCCGAGGACGAGTCGGTGGCCGAGGAAGTGGAACGGGAAGCGACCGCCATCGAGCGGGACCTGGAACTGCTTCGCCTGGCGGCTCTGCTTTCCGGCGAATACGACGCCAATAACGCCATTATGACTATCCATCCCGGTGCGGGCGGCACCGAGGCGCAGGACTGGGCACAGATGCTGTACCGCATGTATCTGCGCTGGGCCGAGCGCAAGGGCTACAAGACCAAGGTGCTGGATTATCTGGACGGGGAAGAAGCGGGCATCAAAAGCGTGACGCTGACTATTTCCGGGACCAATGCCTATGGCTTTTTGAAAAGCGAAACGGGCGTGCACCGCTTGGTGCGTGTATCCCCCTTTGATTCCTCCGGCCGCCGCCATACCTCTTTTGCTTCGGTGGAGGTCATGCCGGAATTTACCGAGGATGCCAAGATCGAGATCCGTGAGGAGGATATCCGTGTAGAGACCCACCGTTCTTCCGGTGCGGGCGGTCAGCACGTCAACAAGACCGAGTCTGCCGTGCGCATCATTCATATCCCCACGGGCATTATTACCGCCTGCCAGAATGAGCGAAGCCAGCACCAAAACAAGGAAGTGGCCCTGAACATGCTCAAATCCAAGCTGATGGAGATCAAAGAGCGTGAAAAGCTGGATAAGATCGAGGACATTAAGGGTGAACAGCGGGAGATCGCCTGGGGCAGCCAGATCCGCTCTTACGTGTTTATGCCCTATACCTTGGCCAAGGACCACCGCACGGGGTTTGAAAACGGCAATATCGGTGCGGTGATGGATGGGGACCTGGATGGGTTTATCAACAGCTACCTGAAAGACCAAAACAGCAAATAACTGTTTAAAACCGCATAGAGACAATATAGGAGGTTTTTGTCATGTTGAACTTTAAGGAAATCAAACTGAGCACCGACAACATCGTGGCCATTGCCTGCGGCGCTGCCGCGGCCGCCTGTGCTGTTACCCTGGTGGCAGTTCGCAAAACGGCAGCTCCCTGGGTCAAGGCCCTGCTGGGCGTAGGCATTGCCGGAGGCGTGCTGGGGACGGCCGTTTCTGTGGTGGGATGCCAAAAATGCTACGACACGCTTAAAAGCGTGAAGGTGTGGTCCTTTACCGAAAACGAGGACGAGTGCTGTGATGAATGCTGCTGCTGCGAGGACGAGGCCTGCGAAGAGGAGGCCTGCTCCTGCGGTTGCTGCTGCGAAGAAGAGACTGAGCCCGCTGTTGAATAAACCCATTGTCCAAAGATGCAGAGCACGTTCTGTGCTCTGCATCTTTTTCAGCAAAGAAAAAATGAAAAAAAGCAGTTGTTCCCCTTGACAAACGGCGGGGAATGGAGTATACTGTACGGGATCATAGACCTGCGGCCGTGGTGGAACCGGCAGACACGCTACTTTGAGGTGGTAGTGAGGGAGACCTTGTGGGGGTTCAAATCCCCCCGGCCGCACCAGAAAAACGACAAGTTTTGACAGAAACTTGTCGTTTTTTTGTTCTTTTCTTCTCTCTGCTCTAAAATTGTCGTTTCCAGAGAAAAAATAAGAGAAAAGGTGTTTTGCTGCGCAAAGCGTTGGTTTTAAAAGTTAATTGGCCTATAGTCAAAAAATTCAAATGTGTACCGGCCTCGTTTACAAAATTCCCCGAGGGAGGGAGGGATCCATAGGAGCTTGACGCTGGAAATCGGTGGTGAGAACATAGGGGGCTCCCGTTTCGGCGCTTTTCATAATGCCCATCATGACCTCCAACACGTGGTAGGTCTGCAGATAAGAGGCGCGGGGCGTTCTGCCCTGCTCGATAGCCGCGGCCATATCGTCCAGCCCCAGGCAACGGGAGTTTTCGCTATAATCGAAGGAATAACCAATCCCCGTTTCCTCCTGCGTGGCGCCGTCGAAGAAGCGGATGTTCTCGCGGGGGCCGAAGCCGTTGGGATCAGGAACGCGAAGGTTTCCCTTAGTGCCGTAAAGATTGATCGTCTGGGTGTTCTCGTACATATCGAAGGACATGAGCATGGAAATGGTAGCGCCGCATTCAAAATTGAGGAGAGCCTCATAATGGGTGGGAACGCTGACGTGGATGATCTCGCCGTCGTGGGGCTGAGAGGTGATCAAGCGCTCCTTAAAGGTGGTACGGGAGGTTCCGTAGACACTCTTGACCTTGCCCAGCAAATTGATCAAAGCCGTGATGTAATACGGACCCATATCCATCAGAGGGCCGCCGCCGCGCTGATAATAGAAATCGGGATCGGGATGCCAGGTTTCGTGGCCGTGATAAGCAAATATGCAACGGCCGCCGATGACCTCGCCCAGATTGCCCTCGTCAATGAATTTGCGGCAGGACTGAATGCCTGCGCCCATAAAGGTGTCAGGAGCACCGCCAAGCCACAGACCGCGCTCCTGCGCCAGTTTCACCAGCTCTACTCCTTCCTCCCAATCAGCACCCAGGGGCTTTTCGGAATAGACGTGCTTGCCGGCCAGCAAGGCTCCCTTGGAGACCTCAAAATGCTCGTAAGGACGTGTCAGATTAAGGACAATATCGATCTCGGGATCGGCAAAAAGCTCTTCCATCGTGTCATACAGCTTGGGAATGTTGTACCTTTTTTGGGCGTTTTCCGCGCGCTCGCGGATCAGGTCGCAAACAGCCACAAGCTTGACGTCCTTGAACACCTGATCAAAATTCTGCAGATAGATACCGCTGATGGCACCTACACCTACCATGCCTACTTTTAACATATGTTTTCCTCCGTTTTAATACATTTTTGCGGTGTTATCGTATTTGGTCAAATCAAAGTCATGGGCTTCGATGTATTCCTTGCCGCCTGCCGCCCAAAGCATGCCACGCTCCATCAGTACGCTGGCCGTGGGAGAATTGTCGAACACATCGTCGTGGTGCCCCAGGCTGCAGTAAAACACTCGGCCGTACCCCCAAAATTTTGTCCAGGCTACGGGGACGTCCACAGGCTTATTGGATGCGTGGTAGTAATTGACCAGGGGAAAACGGGTAGTCGCCAGAATCTCAATGGCGGGATCGATATGGACGTAGTAGTGCTCCGACGATACCTGGAAATCCTCCAACCCCTCTGTAATAGGGTTGGCACCGTGACAAATATTGACGGTATAAGGGATGCCGTCGCCACCGGGATGGCTGACCCATTGGCCGCCCGTCATAAACTGCCACTGCGTGGAATTGCGAAAGGCATCACACATGCCGCCGTGACAGCCTGCCATACCCACACCACGGCTGACGGCATAAGACACGTTTGCCTCGTATTCCCCGAGTAACGTTTCGCAGGTATAGATGGGGACGATCAGATCGTAAGTCAGAAGTTTCTCTCTGTCCGCCAGACATTCCAACCCCTCCACACGGTCCACCTCAAAGCCGTTACGCTCCAAAATGCCTTGGAAGCGAAGAGAGACCTTATCGGGTTCGTGGCCGATCCAGCCACCATAGAAGATCAATGCTTTTTTCATCGCTACAAGCTCCTTTCTACCTGTAAAAATATCTGTTTTTTTATTCAAAATCAATAGCTTGCCCCAGTTTGTCGGACTCAAAGACCGCCTCCATCAGGCGCATACTGCGTTGCAGGTGAGCATGGGTGACCCAAGGCTCACACTTACCCTCTAAGGCGTCAAAAACATTGTTATATACATCGAAAATGGATCCGCTCACCTCGGGCAGGGGCAAGGTGACGATGGTATCGTCCGTACGGGGCGCCATCGTCTTGGTCAGACCTGCGGCTGTGCGGACGGGAACGGCATCGGCACCGGGTTTGCAACGGGCGCAGACCATTTCGCCATCGTTGTTAAAACTGCGGATGACGGCCGTGCCGTTAATGCCTTGTACAGCCCAACGGGGCATATTGATAAAGTGACTGGTGCCCACCTCGGCCAAGGCCGTCATCCCATTTTCCCATGTCAGGATCACCTTGAAGCCGTCGTCTACCTCGGAGCAGGTCAGGTGATGCAATTTGGCGTATACACTCTTAACCTTCATATCCGTGAGCATCAGCAACTGGTCGAAGAGGTGAATGCCCCAGTCCAGCACCATGCCGCCGCCGTGCTCGCGCTCCTTGCGCCAGTCGCCGGGAATGCCGCGGGAGCCGTGGACGCGGCTTTCCACGCAGAACAACTCACCCAACAGATTTTCCTCGTAGATGCGCTTGACGGTAAGAAAATCGTGATCCATGCGGCGGTTCTGATCCACGGTGAAGAGAACATTGTTTTTTACAGCGCAGTCGATCATTTCTTGCAATTCCTCGGAATTGAGCGCCACGGGCTTTTCGCAGAAGACGTGCTTGCCTGCATTCATGGCCGCTAAAGCAATGGGACGGTGGGCTTCGTTGGGAGTGGCGATGAGGACGATCTGTACCTCGGGGTCAGACACCATCTCCTCCAAGTTTGCGTATGTATGATACCCGTCTTCGCGGGCACGCTCCGCCACGGCAGGATTAATGTCAAAGATTCCCTTTACCAAAACGCGTTCCATTTGTTTAAAGTTTCCAGCGTGAAAATGGGCCATGCCGCCAAAGCCTGCAATGGCCAAACCGATCTTTTGCATAATTTCTGTTCCTTTCTGTAAATTCAGGAGATTGAGAATATTTTACTATGCTTGGACTTGAAAAAACAGACCAAATATAGTACAATATAAGACAAAAATAGTCTTTTGGAGGAGATTTATGTTTTTTGAACCGCAGCACTCTTTGAGCGAAAATTATTTTCAGTTATACGAAGATAAAAATCTGAATTTTCCTTTGCATATTCACAGATCCTTTGAGTATTGCGAGCAGGTGAGCGGAGTCACCGAGATCCATATTGGGGACAAAAAATACGTACTCAAGGAGGGGGAAGCTATGTTGGTGTTCCCCCTGCAGCCCCACTCCTACACGTCTTTGGAAACGGGACGGGTCCGTATGTGCATCTTTTCTCCCGACATGGTAGCCACCTTTGTCAAAAAAACGGAGGGGCGTATTCCCGCGGATAATACGTTTTTTTGCAGTTTGCCCGAGAATATGCCGCGGGAGAATCTGTTTCACCGTAAATCCGTGGCCTATTTTATTTGCGGACAGTTTGACCGCGGCCGTGAATACGTGAAAAGCCCTAATCAAAACGAAAGCCGTGTGCTGGTGCCTTTACTTTTGTTTGCGGAAAAGAATTTTAACAACAAATGCCTTTTGAGGGATGTCGCCGAAGAGATCGGGTATGATTATGCCTATGTTTCCAAACTCTTTAAAAGGAAGGTGGGGATCTCATTTCGGCAATATGTCAACAGTTTGCGGGTAGCTAAAAGCAAAGATCTTCTTTTGCGATCCGCGAAAAGCATTGAGGAGGTGGGAGCAGACAGCGGTTTTGCTTCTCTGCGGGCTTTCGATCGGGAATTCAGACATGAAACGAAGATGTCTCCCTCAGAATACCGGTGTGCCCGCAATGTTGCGACCAAAAGACAGGAAAAAGAAGAAAAATGCCCAGCAAAGTAACCCAAACGACATTGACATCGTTCCTATGCCGGAATATAATGTTGGTGGAAAAGAGCCAACTTACCGTTGGCTGAAAAAGCGGAAGGACGAAAATTTACATGTATAAATGCGACCCCCACGTTCATACAAAGGAATCCAGCATTTGCGGCTTGCTTCCCGCTGCGGAAATGGCAAGGCTTTATAAAGAAGCGGGCTACACGACGATTTTTATCACCGACCATTTTAACTGGTACTGTGGAGAAGGGAAACCGGACTTCACTCTCAAGGAATATGTGGAGCAAACTTCTCTCGGCTACACTTTGGCCAAAGAAGAGGGAGATAAGATCGGGTTGCGTGTGCTTTGGGCCCCTGAGATCAAGTTCCGCGAAAGCTTTAACCATTTTCTTGTGTACGGGATCCGGCCTGAAGATCTGTGGCAAAAGGAAGATCTGTTTGAGATGACGACAGCGGAATTTTATCTTTATGCAAAAGAAAAAGGCGGATACGTCGTGCAGGGACACCCCTTCCGCGATGAGATCTGCTACCCCATGCCCCATGCGGCTGACGCCTTTGAGGTATATAATTCCCATCCTCGCCACCGCAACCACAACGAAGAGGCCCTGGCCGCTTCGGTGGAGTATGGAAAACCATGCACGGCAGGCTCGGATGCCCACCGACTTGGCGATATAGGCTTATCGGGTATCCTGACCGATACCGAGATCAAAACGGTTCAAGATTATATAAACGCCGTAAAAACTCAAAACCTGGAATTGATCAAGTGACCCTATCCGCCGTTTCACGGAGGGATCAAAACAGCAAAAAAATTTTTTTCAAACCCCTTGACAAGAAAAAAACGGCGGAGTATAATGGGCCTAGATTTGAATATCACAAAAAACGACTGCGACGAAGACGGTCGGAAGGCGGAGCCTTGAGAGAGTTGGCGGTTGCTGCAAGCCAATGGCAAAGTTTTCCAATGACCCATCACTTCCGAGTCGGAGGACCGAGGGCATTTTTGCAGGTAGGCTCCTCCCGTAATGCTGCGTGAAAGCAAAGGGCTTGTCAGAGCCTGAAGGTGGCGGAACATCGTTCCGCAATTTGAGTGGTACCGCGGGTTTGGAAACTCGTCTCAAAAAGCAATTTTGAGACGGGTTTTTTTGTTTTATTCAAGTCCGTAAAAAATCCCATCGGGAAAAACGGAAACGAAAGGAGCAAAACACAATGGAGTACAGTTTGAAAGAGGTTGCGGGCAGAATTAAAGACCTGCGTGAGGCCAAAGGTTATTCTCAGGAAGAGCTGGCCAAGCTGACGGGTGTGTCTGTGGAAGACTACCTGGTGCTGGAAGCGGGCGAAACGGATTTCAGCTTTACCTTCATTTACAAATGTGCCAAAGCTTGTGGAGTAGAGGTAGTGGATCTGCTGGAGGGTACCAGCACCACACTGACCTCCTTTGCCATTACCCGAAAGGGCGAGGGCCTGAAGATCATTAAAAAGCAGGGCGTTGTGTACAATAACCTGGCCCCCAAATTCAAAGACAAAATGGCCGAGCCCTTTTTGGTCAAATTTCCCTATCTGGCAGAGGAGCAAAATGCACCTATGAAACTGAACTCCCATAACGGCCAGGAATTTGACGTGATCGTAAAGGGTTCGCTGAAGGTGCAGATCGGCAACCACGTGGACGTGCTCAACGAGGGCGATTCCATCTTTTACAACAGCCTTATCCCCCACGGCATGATCGCCGCCAGCGAGGGAGGCTGTGAATTCCATGCCGTCGTGCTCAACCCTCACGACGGGCAAGTCAGTGAGGAATATCCGGAAGCTCCCTTCATGGCTACCAAGGTGACCGCTGTGGCCGAGGACGAGCCCCACACGGTGGCCGATCGCTTCGTGACCTCCTTTTACGATGAAAACGGTGTGTTTAACGGCATCTCCTTCCATAATGACGACAGCTTCAACTTTGCTTTTGACTGTGTGGATGCCATTGCGGAAAAGGATCCGCAGAAGCTGGCTATGATGTGGGTGGGTAACGACAAGAGCGAGCGCCGTTTTACTTTTTCCGACATGAAAAAATATTCTGCCAAGACCGCCAACTATTTTGAATCCCTCGGTATCAAGCGGGGAGATACGGTCATGCTGGTTCTCAAACGCCATTATCAATTTTGGTTCTGCATGCTGGCTTTGCACAAGATCGGCGCCGTGGCTATCCCTGCCACCAATCAGCTGGTAGAGCACGACTTTGTATACCGCTACAAGGCCGCGGGTGTGAAGGCCGTTGTCTGCACGGCCGACGGAGACGTTTCAGCAGAGGCAGAAAAGGCCGCCCGTGAATTTCCCGGCATGATCAAGGTGCTTGTAGGTGGAAAAAAGGAGGGCTGGAACGATTTCAACGTGGAAATGGAGCGCTTCAGCACTCATTTCGACCGCAAGGAGGATTCCCCCTGCGGCAACGATCCCATGCTGATGCTGTTTACTTCCGGCACCACAGGCTATCCCCGTATCGCCACCCACTCGTATAAATACGCCCTGGGCCATTATCCCACAGCCAAGCATTGGCATAACGTCAATCCCAACGGCTTGCATTTCACCATTTCCGATACGGGCTGGGGAAAAGCCCTTTGGGGAAAGCTGTACGGTCAGTGGCTTTGCGAAGCGGCCGTCTTTACTTATGATTTCGACCGTTTTCATTCCGAAGACATTCTGCCGCTGTTCAAAAAGTATCACATCACCACTTTCTGCGCGCCTCCTACCATGTATCGCTTCTTTATCAAGGAGGATTTATCCAAATACGATCTTTCTTCCATTGAATACGCTACTACGGCAGGCGAAGCGCTGAATCCCGAGGTGTTTAATCAATTTAAAAAGGCTACGGGCCTGACCATTATGGAGGGCTTCGGTCAGACAGAAACCACTCTTTCCATTGCTAATTTCGTAGGATCTACTCCCAAGATCGGCTCCATGGGTAAGCCCAGCCCCCTCTATGACGTGGTGGTGCTGGATCCCGATGGAAATGAATGCAAAACGGGTGATGCGGGCGAGATCTGCATCCGTACCAAGGACGGAGCACCCTGTGGCCTCTTTATCGGCTACTATTTGGACGAGGAAAAGACCAGGGACGTCTGGCACGATGGCTACTACCACACCGGCGACCAAGCCACCATGGACGAAGACGGCTATCTTTGGTATGTTGGCCGCATTGATGATGTCATCAAGTCCAGCGGCTACCGCATTGGTCCGTTTGAAATCGAAAGTGTCATCATGGAGCTTCCCTATGTGCTGGAATGCGCTGTTACCCCCGTACCCGACGAGGTGCGTGGCCAAATTGTAAAGGCTACCGTTGTGCTGACCAAAGGGACGGTTGGTACGGATGCGCTGAAAAAGGAGATCCAGGAATACGTAAAAACCCATACGGCCCCCTACAAGTATCCCCGTATCGTGGAATTTGTGGAGGAACTACCCAAAACTATCAGTGGCAAGGTGCGGCGTGTGGAGATCCGTAAAAAGGATCAGGAAAAAGCCAACGCATAAAGAAAGCGACGGAGGCACTTTATGAGGATTTTGATCGTTCGCCACGGGGATCCCGATTATTCTGTTGATTCACTGACTCCCCAAGGAAGGATTGAGGCAGAGCTTTTGTCCCGTAAACTTTGTAAAATGGATATCACGGCATTTTATACATCCCCTTTGGGTCGCGCTCGGCACACAGCGGAATATACGCTTGAAAAAATGAATCGCACCGCCAAGGTGTGTGAATGGCTGAAGGAATTTCCTCCCATTATTGATCGCCCGGACAGAAAGGGAAGCATTTCATGGGATTGGTACCCGCAGGATTGGACGAAGGAGGATTGTTTTTACAGCCTTGAGGATTGGGGAAAGCACCCCGTGATGCAGGCGGGCAAGGTGCAGGAGGAATACGAACGAGTAGGCGCCGAGCTTGACAAGCTTTTAGCCGAGCATGGCTATGTGCGCCAGGGACGCCTGTACAGGGCAGAGCGCGCTAATGAGGATACGCTGGTCTTTTTCTGCCACTTTGGGTTGGAATGCGTGCTTTTGAGCCATTTGCTGGGCATTTCTCCCATGCTCCTTTGGCACGGCTTTTGCGCTGCTCCCACCTCTGTGACTACCTTGGTGACCGAGGAGAGACAAAAGGGATTTGCCTATTTCCGCACAAGCAGCTTCGGAGACATTTCCCATTTATATGCAGAGGGAAAGGAGCCGTCCTTTGCGGCACGCTTCTGCGAAACTTACGATAATTTTGAACAACGGCATGATTAAAAAAACTCCCGCAGGCCTTTGAAAGGCTTGCGGGAGTTTTGGTTTTATACGGGGAGAGGAGAGCTATTCTGCCACCTCGATGGTTTCGATCACCACGGCGGTGCAGGGAACGTCTTGCATATACCAGCCGTAATTGCCCGTTTTGACGGAAGCGATGGCGTCCAGCACGTCATATCCATCCGTGAGCTGACCAAAGCCTGCGTATTGACCGTCGAGATGAGGGGCATCCTCGTGCATGACGAAGAATTGGGAGGAGGCGGAATTGGGGTCGGAGGTCCTTGCCATGGAAAGGACACCTCGGGTATGGCGAAGATCGTTGGCGGCAAAGCCGTTGGCCTTGAACTCGCCTGCGATGGAAGGGGTCTCCTTGCCTGCCATCGTCTCGTCGTAGCCACCGCCTTGGATCATAAAGCCGGGGATGACGCGGTGAAAGATCAGGCCGTCAAAAAAATTCTCATTTGCAAGCTTCAGAAAATTTTCCACCGTTTTCGGTGCCTTGTCGGGGTACAGCTCTGCACTCATGGTGCCGAAGCCCTTTACGCGGATGTTGATCTTGGGATTTGCCATTGTACTTACCTCTCTGTCTGTTTTTTTATTAGAATTTAGTAAAGCGGGAAGCAATCTTACGCGCTGTTCTGTAAAGAGGACCTTCAAATTCCTTTTGCACGTCCTTCAGCTTTTCACGGATGGCAATGCCTTGAGGGCAATGCGCCTCGCATTTTCCGCAACCGATGCAATTGGAGGCAGCTGTAGAATTAGATCGCAGAGCCGTACACATAAAATATTCCACTGTCGACCAGAATTTTCCTTCTGCAAAGCGGCGGTTGTAGGCGGCAAAGGAACCGGGAATATCCACCTGTTTGGGACAGGGGGTGCAATAGCCGCAGCCCGTGCAGCCCACCTTCATTTTGGCATTGATGGCGGATACCACCTGTTGCAAGAAGGCCTCTTCCTGTTCTCCCAGCTCTCCCGGCTGTGTGGTGGAGGCCGTTTGGATGTTTTCACGTACGGTTTCCATGGAATTCATGCCCGAAAGCACGGTGGTGATCTGCGGTTGATTGAACAGCCATTTAAAAGCCCATTGAGCAGGGGTGTGTCGGGAGGGATGGGAGTCAAACAGGCGCTTGGCCTCTTCGGGGAGATGGCTGACCAATTTGCCTCCTCTCAGGGGCTCCATGATCATAACGGCCAGCCCTTTTTCGTGAGCGTATTGTAGGCCGCGGCGTCCTGCCTGAGAATGCTCGTCCATATAATTATACTGGATCATGGCCATGTCCCAATCGTAAGCATCCACCAAACGGCAAAACATATCTGTATTCCCGTGGTAGGAAAAGCCCGCTTGACGGATAACCTTTTCAGCCTTTTTTTGCGCCAGCCAATCCTCTATGCCCAATTGCCTGAGCCTTTCCCATGTATCCGTGTCCGTCAGCATATGCATTAGGTAAAAATCCACGTAAGAGGTTCGAAGGCGCTTCAACTCCTCGGTAAAAAGCTTGTCCAGATCCTCGCGGCTTTTAATCAGATAGTGGGGAAGTTTGGTGGCAATGCAGACCTTTTGACGCAGACCGTGCTTTTCCAAAATCTCTCCCAAAGCGGCCTCGCTTCCCGGATAGATATAGGCGGTATCGAAATAATTGACGCCCTGCTCTACGGCGTATAGGATTTGACGTTCAGTCTCGGCCATGTCGATTTTACCGAGTGTACGGGTAAAACGCATACAGCCAAAACCCAGCACGGACAGTTCGTTTCCCTGCTTATCCCGGCGGTAGATCACCTTGGGTTCCTCCTGTGCAGTGTTTTTCTGTATTATAGCACATCTGCGCCGACAAGGCAAGCCCGAAGAACGAAGTACAATGCCAAAAAAATGCCCCGCTTGAAGCGGGGCAAAAGTCAGCCGAGGGATATGAGCTTTTCCTTAATAGCCTTCAGGCGAATATCATTCTCTAAGCATTCGAATCTCGGGTTCTCGTTCAAATCGTTTAATATTGCGCAGGCAAGGCTTTGTTCACTGCTTCGGCCCGATTGAGACATTTCGTAATGCAGGTCTTTGACCAAAGGTGAGGTGTGGTCAATGCTGACAAAATCTTTCAACTTCTCCAAATGTTTGCACATTTCTTTCAATTCCGAGAAAGCGCGGTCCACTTCTCCCATTTCGGCAGAGCTTTTAGCCATATCACGGCAAAGTCGCGCCAAACGATCTTCCCAAAAGCCAAAATCTCCATCGGAAAAGATCACGTTAAAAATATCATAGACGGCTTTTCGGATACAGTGACGGTCTTGCGCCGTGAAATTCGCTTCTGTACATTGTGTCAAGCAATTTTCTGTCAGATACATATCGTCACAAACTTTCCAGAAATACCATTTGCAATGCTTGACCAGGTCATCCCCTGTCAAAACATGGCGCAGTATATCCCGATTGGAAGGAACACTTTTGGCATATTTGACAGCCATGTCGTAATCGCCAAGCCTTGAGTGCGTAAAGGCAAGCAATTGCACGGCGCCAAAATGGTATTCGCTGTTTTTGCTGTTCAGGAGCCTATTGGCAATGGAAATGATCTCATTGCCGTTTGCTATACAGTCGACTGAAAACAAATCATGCATTAGCTCGAACAGGACCGTTTCATCGTTCGGATATTTTTTTTGATATTCACGGCATAAAGCAAGGCGTTCTACCCGTTTCCCCTTGTTAATAAACGCTTGTGCTTTTTTTCTGAACACTTCCATGTCTTCGTTCTTGCGAATGGAATCGCACCCCAACAATCCGTCCACGGTCGTATCGTAAAAGGCGGCGATGTACGGCAACAGTGCGATATCCGGCATTCCGTCGCCCCGCTCCCACTTGGAAATGGCTTGCACCGATATGCCGAGATGTGTGGCAAGTTCTTCCTGTGTATTGCCTTTTTCCTTGCGAAGATCTTTTATGACTTTGGCAAAATTGATTTCCATAACAGAAACCTCCTTGAAAAGTAACAAGCGCTCGTTCTGTTTATATTTTATCATGCTTTGCCGAAAATACAATAACCGCTTTGTTTAATTTCGGTTTAAAATATCAACTGTTGGTATAATGCAATGAAAAAAAGGCGTACCTGCAATGTTGCAGGTACGCCAAAGAAGCTGTTTTGCCGTTGCAATTACTCAGCAGAGTAAGGCAGCAGGGCGATCTGACGGGCGCGCTTGATAGCGGTGGTCAGCTCGCGCTGATGGCAAGCGCAGGTGCCGGTGATGCGGCGAGGCAGGATCTTGCCGCGCTCAGAGGTGAAGCGGCGAAGACGTGCAGCGTCTTTATAGTCGATGAATTCGACCTTGTCGGCGCAGAAAGCGCAAACCTTTCTCTTCTTCTTGCCTTTGAAGGGACGAGCGCCGTTATCGCGCTCCATTTCTTTATCAGCCATGATGTTTCCTCCTGTTCGTATTAATTAGAAGGGCAGTTCATCGTCGCCGGGCAACGCCACGAAATCGTCAGCGGCAGAAGCAAAAGCCGTGGACTGAGAGGCAGCGGCAGAGGGGGTGTATTCGGAGGAGTTTTTAGGTCCTACGAAGGAGACCTCATCAGCCACCACTTCGTAAGCAGTGCGCTTTTTACCGGTTTCGCGGTCGTCGTAAGTACGCGTTTGCAAGCTGCCGCACACCAAAATGGAACGGCCCTTGGCAAAGTACTTGGCCACGAATTCCGCAGTCTGCCTCCAGCAGACCACGTCGATAAAATCGGTCTGATTTTCTTCAGATTTGAAACGACGGTTGACCGCCAGCCGAATGGATGTTACAGCCACACCGTTGGGAGTGTGACGCAACTCGGGATCGGCCACCAGATTGCCGACCAAAATGACTTTGTTGAATGCCATGGAGAGCAACCCCTTTCTTATTCGGGCTTACGCCTCGAGAGCTACGACGATGTAGCGGATCACACCGTCGGTGATCTTGCAGATACGGTTCAGTTCTGCGGGAAATTCGGTATCGCTGGAGAAGTTGACCTGCACGTAAATGCCGTCGGTCAGGTCTTCAATAGGATACGCGAGACGCCGTTTGCCCCACTCGTTGACCTCAGCATCGCTGCTGTTTTCACCGATGAGCTTAAGGACCTTTTCGATCACGGCGCGGTCGGCCTCTTCGTCTTTGTTGGTGTTCACCACAAAAACAGCCTCGTACTTTCCGATTCTAGCCATCTTTCTTTACCTCCTTTTGGACTTTGGCCTTGCCTGATAGGCAAAGCAAGGAAGCGGCAAAAAGCCGCATAGCCACAATATTATATAGAACGAAACGGGGTTTGTCAAGCTTTTTTTTGCTTTTCCGTAAAAGTTTTTATTTGTTTTTCTTCAGCTCGGACAGGTCGTAGGGCGTATTTTGATACACAAAATAGTTCAGCCAGTTGGTAAACAGCAGGTGGGCGTGGCTGCGCCATACGTGGGGAGGGGTCTTGGTGGGATCATCCTGGGGGAAATAGTGGGCAGGGACGGCAATATCCAGGCCGCGGTCCACATCGCGGAAATATTCCTTGGATAGGGTGTCTGCATCGTATTCGGAATGCCCCGTCACGAAAAAGCGGCGCTTGTTGCGGTCGGAGATAATGTAGACCCCCGCTTCATCCGAGGTGGCCAGGATCTGCAAACGCCCCGTGGCCTCAATGTCTTGCGCGCGTACTTCCGTATGGCGGGAGTGGGGAGCCAGAAATTCCTCGTCAAAACCGCGCAAAAGGGGATGAGAGGGATCCAGCGGGCGGTGGGGAAAAACACCGAACATTTTTTGCGGAAGGGGGTATTTGGGGACCTTGTAAAAATAATACAGTGCCGCCTGCGCCGCCCAACAAATATAAAAAGAAGAAAACACGTTGGTACGCGTCCAGTTGAGGATCTCGCAAAGCTCGTCCCAATAATCCACGTCTTCAAAGGGAATGTTCTCCACGGGAGCACCCGTAATGATGATGCCGTCAAAACGGCTGTTGCGGATCTCGTCAAAGGTTTTGTAAAAGGCGTTGAGATGGGTGGCGTCCGTGTTGCGGGATTCGTGGGTAGCCATGCGGATAAACACAGGGTCCACCTGCAGGGGCGTGTTGCTCAGCAGGCGCAACAGCTGTGTTTCCGTTACGATCTTGGTGGGCATCAGATTCAGGATCAAAATGCGCAAGGGACGGATATCCTGCCGTTCTGCACGAAGGGAGGACATGGTAAAAATATTTTCACTGTCAAGAATGCGCTTGGCAGGCAAACGGTTGGGAATTTTAATGGGCATAAGGCTTCACCTCTAAAAAAAGAATACCTACTTTTTTTATTGTAACATAAACAGAGCAAAAAAGCAAGAGATGCCTCTTGGGAAAAGAAAAAACATCCCGACAACGAAAGAGTGGAAGAGGTTGAAAAAATATTTTTAAAAAAATTGTGCGAAGGGGTTGACAAAGCCGAGGAAATGTTGTATTATAATTGAGCGCTCAGCAAGAGATTGTTGTAGCCAACTACATATGCGGGTATGGCGGAATTGGCAGACGCGCTAGATTCAGGTTCTAGTGGGGGCAACTTCGTGGAGGTTCAAATCCTCTTACCCGCACCAAACAGCAGAGATCCGAACCTTTTAGGTTCGGATCTCTGCTGTTTATGTTTGAAGGGAACAATGTTATTTTTTGGGGGAGGCACGGCGTTTTTTTTAGTGCGGACACAAATGAGCGAAGACGTGGGGTGTGTCGAGAAGGATATGCCCCATCCGTTTTTTAGTTGCCATTTGCCCATTTTTGTGGTAAAATCAAAGGACAAACACAGCGAGGGAGAGAAGCGGATCCTATGGGAGCGTTCAACAGATTTTTAGCCGCCGTTTTTTGTGCGTGCGCGTTTGCGGAAACTGCGTTGGGCTTGGCAACTGCAGGTAACGTCAACGGAGCGGATAGGGTGGATTCTCACAGCGTGGCGATCAACGGAATCTCCACGGAAGTCACCTTTACCCAGCAAATTTTAAGTAACGGGTCAAAATTTGCCCCCAAAGCTACGGGGCTTTTGAACGTGTTGGAAATTCCTCAAAGCTCCCACGTAACGCTGAAAGCGCTGAATGGAGGCGACCGGAATTGGACCCGCGCCACCGTGGGAAGCAGCGTCTTGGCCTATAACGCCGCCCATAACGACAGCGCGGTGCTGGCTGCTGTCAACGGGGATCCGTGGATCGTGAATCTGAGCGACTATGACGGTGACGGCGTGGCTGCCACGGGGCCGAGTGTGAAGCATATGACGGTATCCCGAGGGCTGCTGTTGACGGAAGGCGAGATCATCAACACTCCTTTGTATGCGGATGAAAACAATTTGGCTCACCTGGATTGCGTGGAGCGGGGCGGAGATTATTC
Source organism: Clostridia bacterium (assembly GCA_017507855.1). Lineage (GTDB taxonomy): Bacteria > Bacillota > Clostridia > Oscillospirales > RGIG5554 > RGIG5554. The sequence continues at coordinate 11,817 of JAFWAE010000020.1, read as the reverse complement.
GGGAAGCCCCGTGTTTGCTGTACAGGCCGACGGCAGTTATCTGATCGGCAAGCCGTTGGTGTCCACGCAGGTGGAGAACGTGACGGCAGGGATCTCCCACGAGGCAGGGGGGATCAATCGCTTGCCTGCGCCCAATTCCCTGACGGTGTATAACCACCGTTGCGGCTCGGAATCCATGGCTTACGAGGATGCATACGAGATCTATTTGCGGTGTGAAAGCACGGCCTTCAGCTTTGCCGAGCCCGTGACGGGAACGGTGGTGGCCGTATTTGAAAGCGGAGCTACCCAACGCCCCGTTATTGATGGGCATACCGTGGTGCTTTCCGCCCGCGGAGAGGCGATCCCGCTCTTAGAGGGCAGATATGTCGCAGGGGACAGGGTTCGCATCAGCTGTTCCGTGACGGCGGATCTGCTTGACCAAGGGCAAAGGTCAGCGTGGCGTACGGTACGCGAAGGTATCGGCGGCTTTTTTACCCTGCTGGAAAACGGCACGGAAACGGGACAGCCCGGTAACGCCACCACCTATCCCTGCTCCGTCGCGGGGCTGAAAGAGGATGGCACGGCGGTTTTGATGAGCACCACCGCTTTAGCGGACGGAAACCGCGCGGCCTGCCGCATGGAGGACCTTCCCGCTCTTTGCAAGGCGGTGGGCATGCATACGGCCATGCTTCTGGACGGAGGCGGTTCCACAACTATGGTTACGCTGGAAGACGGCGCCTACGTGCGCCGCACTTCTACGGCGGACGGAGCTGACAGCGTGCGAAAGGTTCGTAACGGTTTAGCTGTGGTGTACGAGGGCGTTTCTCTTTCGGCAGATAACGGGGAACGAGGGAGAGTGGCCTTATTGCCCGACCTTTTTAACCGAGAGATGCCTGCGGCAGATCCCGCCGCGGCCGTTTCCGCCTTTCCGACTCACGAATACCGCTATATAGCTATTCTGGATAATATCAACGGATCAGTCTACCCTGATATGCTGGCCAAGAGGGATACGGAGTACAGCGTAGCTTGGACGGAGATACAAAAGCAGCTTGCCATTCAGCCCGCCGTGCTGGATCAACCAGTAACCGCAGAGGGAGGCACGGTGGCTTTGTGGGGGTGGGCCATGGTCAACGGCGGTCAGGGAAACTATTATTGGTCTGTTGACCGTTATAATTGGTATCCTTGTTATGGGGAGATCTTTACGGCGGAGGAGGCGGTGATAGACGCTTCCGTCAGCGCGGGCAATTTGACCCTGCCCCATGGGGAAAGAGGACGTTTTTCCGCATTGACGGCAGATCTTTCCGCTTACGAGGGGGAAGAATTGACGGTGTATTTTTCCGTTAGCGCAGGCAACACCTCCTCTCTTTGCCATTTTTTAACGTTGCAGAACGTCACCGTCCCGAAAAACCAGAAACCCGCGACCGTACCCGCGACTATACCCGCAACTGCACCTGCGACTGCACCCGCAACCGAGCTCGCAACCATAGCAAAGAACGGGATCGGGTGGTTTGCGCCGGTATGTGCGGCAATTCTGTTTGCGGCAGGGGGCACTTTCCTTTTGAAAAAAACAAAGAAAAAATAAATTCTGTCTGAAGGGCTGTTTTGCGTCGGGCAAAACCGCTTGAAAAAACGCCGATATGCCATACATGGAATAAAACGAGAAGAAAGAGAGAAGCAAAATGGATTTTTCGTCTATAGCCAAAACCCGCCAATCCTGCCGGGCATACGACAAAAACAAGCCTGTGGAGGAGGAGAAGCTGGCAGCCGTATTGGAAGCGGCACGCCTGGCACCTTCCGCTTGCAACGGGCAACCGTATTGCATTACCGTTTGCCGAGGCGAAACGGCTGAGCAGGTGGCAAAGGCCACCATGGGGATGGGGCTGAATCATTTTGCCGTTCAGGCTCCCGTTCTATTGGTGCTGTCCGAGGAACCGTACGTGAAAAGTGCGGCATTGGGAGCCAAACTGAAAAACAACGACTACCGTTCTATCGACATCGGCATTGTGGCAGCGTATATAACTGCAGAGGCCACGGCCCAAGGACTCGGCACTTGCATTTTAGGCTGGCTGGATGACGGTCGCATCCGCGAGATTTGCGGCTTGAGATATCCCGTACGCTTGGTCATTACGTTGGGATATGCTCAGCAGGGAGATCCTCTGCGTCCCAAAAAACGCAAGGCCCTGGACGAGCTGGTCTCTCAAAAATGATGGGAGGCGTTTACGGCTTTTGCGGAGGGAAAAAGACCTCGGAGCTGTATTTTTTGTTGGATACTTCTGTTTTCAATACCGTGGAAAATCGGTATAAAGTCACCGTTCGGTATTACGATGGGGGAAAGGCGGGGCTGTATTTAAATTACACCGCCGAATCTACGGGGGCCCGTGCCTGGCAAAACACAGCAATGGGCGGGTCCGGGAACTGGAAAACGGCGGAATTTCTTCTTGACGACGTGGACTTGGCCACCCCCGTGAACGGCCGCAGCGCCCCGTATCTGTTTGCCAGCACCTGGGTGGGAGGGGACGTGATCCTTACCGAGTTGACGCTGGAGGCTGTGAAACCGTAAAATCCAAAAAAACGAAGCCCTCGGATCTTCTTTGAAGGTCCGGGGGCTTTTGGGTATACAAGGGACGTTAATTTTCGCCGGAGCGCATGATGTCACCCTCGCGAACGGGAAAGGGGATGCGTGCATAGAAGAGCATCGCGGGGTGGGGAGTGGATTCAATGGGCTCGCCCGTTTCGGAATAAAGCTCGCTTATCCGAAATGGGAGGCCCGTTTGGCGGGGAGAGATCATTTCCGCGGCTTCTCCGCGGCAGACTTTGTTGCGCTGAATGAATTTACAGAGCTTCCCACCCTCTGTTTCGTATTTCAACGAAGCGGGCAATTGGGAGGGATCCCACTCCACGGCGGTGGCAAAATAGGCCTTTTCCCGAATATAGCCCGTTTGAGAGGTGACCTGAGCATTTTCCAGAGGACTGTCCAGATAAAACCCCGTGTCATATTCGCGGTGGGAAACGCTTTCCGCTTCCCTCAGCCACGCAGGGTCGAACACATATCCCTTGGGATCGCGCAGGTAAGCGTCCATGGCCATGCGGTAGGCGTTGGTGATCACGGCCGTGTAATAGGCACTTTTCATTCGCCCTTCTATTTTAAAGGAATGGATTCCCGCTTCCATCAACCGATCCAGAATGGGCAGGGTACAAAGATCCTTGGAGGACATGATGAAGGTGCCTTTGTCGTTTTGTTCAATGGGGAAGGAGGCGTTGGGACGGGTCTCCTCCACCAGGCTGTAATTCCAACGGCAGGGCTGGGCACAGGCTCCACGGTTGGCATCGCGCCCCGTCAGACAATTGGAAAGCAGGCAACGGCCGCTGTAGGAAACGCACATGGAGCCGTGAACAAAGGCTTCCAGCTCCACCTGCTCGGGCAATGCACGGCGGATATTACGGATCTCCTCCAGGCTTAATTCCCTGGCCAAGACCAGCCTTTTTGCCCCCAAAGCCGCATAGGCCTGAGCGGCGGCGGGGCTGACGATGCTGGCCTGGGTGGAAATATGGACTTCGGCGTGGGGGATGACCTCCTTAAGCAGGGCCAAGACGCCCAGATCGGCCACGATAAAGGCGTCCATTTGGGCCTCTGCCATTTGCTGAAGATAGGCCTTCAAAGCGGGATATTCATGGCCGTGTGGCATGGTGTTAACAGCCAGATACAGCTTCTTTCCCCGGCGATGCACGTAATCTGCGGCCGAATACAGCTCCTCTTGTGTGAAATTGTCTGCCGCAGAGCGCATGCCGAAGCGGTTGCCTGCCAAATATACGGCGTCTGCTCCATAAAGCAGGGCAGCCTGCAATTTTTCAAAATTGCCTGCGGGGGATAAAAGCTCGTACATGATTACCTCCCGGGGATCACGTTATTTTACAAAGAAGGAAAAGGAGATCTCTTTTTCCTGCAAACGGTATTCCTCCAGCAGCTGGGGACCGCAGGAGTTGGAGCCGATGCCGGAATTGCGGTAGTCTATGCGTACATGGGTCTGCCCATCGGGGCAGAGCTCGTGGCTGTGGGTGGCCAGCGTAAGGGCGCGGGGGCTGAAGGAGGATACTTGGCATTCCATCACCGTGTCGGCGATGAAGGCCAGACCGTTATCAAAGACCAGCTCGCGCACGTCCGTATGGTTGCCGTGCTCCTGGGGGCGGATGTAGGGCACGTATTCTTCTGTAGCTCGGCTTGACCAACGGGCCACGCGGGCGTGGTGGCAAAGGTCTGCGTAGCATTCATCCTTTCCGCGGCCGAAATAGGTAAAGGCGGCGTCGTTTTGGGGAAGGACCCATTCAAAGCCCAATCGGGGCAACCAAATACAATTGTCCCTGATGCGGGCCTGCAGCTGTGCACGGGCTTCGCCGTCGGCAAAAACCGTCCACGTAAGGGTGTAATGCAGGAACGGTGCGCGTGAAATGCCCGCCAAGGAACCGCAAACGGTCAGGGCTTCGTTCTCAAAACGGCAGCTGTAGACCTTGTTGAAGATCTTGTCCAGATTTTCGGAGCCGGGGCCTGCCCATTTTGATACGACCCTCCGTTCGTTATCCGTGGGGGCGCGCCAAACGGTCAGGGCGGGGGCTTGGGTAAAAAGCTCGCGTCCGTTTTTGTGCAGGCTGACGGGCATCCCCGTTTTTTGAGAAAAACGCCAGCAGAAGTCCTGTCCTTCAAAGACCCACAAGTCGTTCTCTTTGCGGGGGCGTAGGGGGGAGGGAAGGTTTTTGGGCAGCAACGGAATGCCGAGATCCTGCTGGATCATGCCCACCTCACAGTTGTGAAGGTCAAAGAGACGAAGGGTCAAAAAGCATCCCAAACGGCAGGCAGACGGAAGCTGCAGGTTCAGGGGCACGTCTACCGTGGCGTGAGGGGCGGCTTGTACGGTCAGTACCCCTTGCTGCTGTACGTCGCCGTCGGTTTCCAGCTCCCAGGAAAGGGTGTATTCCTTCAGATCTGTAAAATCCAGGCGGTTGGTTATACGCAGACCTTTTTGCGGGCTCCATTGAGCATAAAAAGGCTGATAGATGGCTTTGGCCTCCAGCGAACCGGCTTTGAAGGATCGGTCGGCAAAGACTAGACCGTCGCAGCAGAAGTTTCCGTCGTGGGTCAACTCGCCGAAATCGCCTCCGTATTTGGCTATGCCGTCTTCTATAACGGTGTGGTCGGCCCATTCCCAGATGCAGCCGCCCATCATTTGATCGTAAGCTTCAAAAACACGCCAATAATCGGCCAGGTCTCCCGGACCGTTGCCCATGGCATGGGAGTATTCGCATTGGAAGAAGGGACGCGGATCCTGCTTTTCCAGGGCATAGCGCTTGCATTCCTCCACCGAGGCGTACATGCGGGAGAAAACGTCGGCTGTATTGGCTCCCCCCATGCGGGTGGCATCCTCGCAGTGCACGGGGCGAGAGGGATCCTGTTGGTGCAGCCAATCGATGCAGGCCTGACGGCAGGGACCAAAGCCGCTTTCATTGCCGATGGACCACATGATCACGCTGGGATGGTTCCTGTCGCGCAGGTAGGCACGCCGGGTGCGCTCAAGCAAGGCATTCTGCCAGGCGGGGTTGCAACAAGGCCACACGGAGTCGTCACAATCGTATCCCGGTGCGGGAGAAAAGCGATTGCCGAAGCCGTGACTTTCCACGTCCGCTTCCAAGATCACGTAAAGGCCCAACTTGTCGCAAAGCTCCAGAAAACGGGGGTGGGGGGGATAATGGGACGTGCGCACGGTATTGATGTTTAATTGTTTCATCAGCCGCAGGTCGCGCTCCATCTCCTCCTCGGTCATACACCAGCCGTTGTGCGGATGAGTGTCGTGGTGGTTGACCCCCTTTAATTTGACGGCGGTGCCGTTAATGCGGAACACACCGTCTTGCCAGGTGATCTCCCGCAAGCCCACGTGGGCGACGATACATTCCCCCGCACAATCGATCTGCAGGGTGTACAGATAGGGTTTTTCCGCGTTCCACAAAACGGGGGAAGGAACATTCAAGCAGGCAAGAGAATCGGTGGTCACGTCTTGCAGCAACAGAGCGTGATCCAGCAGCCGAATACGGGAAGGAGCATCCACCTGAACCTGAATGCGGCCGTCTGTGAAAGCGCGGATATCCAGGTCTCTGAGGTGGCCTTGGGGCCGCGCCAACAGATATACGTCGCGGAAAATGCCGTTGAAGCGGAAAAAGTCCTGATCCTCCAAATAACTGCCACAGCACCATTTGAGCACCTTGACGGTCACGGTATTTTCGCCTTCGCACAATGCATGGGTAATGTCGAATTCCGCTTGCATGTGGCTGCCCTGGCTGTAGCCTATATAGGTGGAGTTGACCCATACCTGCATGGCGGAGCTGACACCCTCAAACATCAGGTATACCAGCTCTTTTTCGGGACGGCGGAAACTGCGGCGGTAGACACCGCAGGGATTTTCGTCGGGAACGTAGGGGGGATCCACGGGATATGGGTAATTGACATTGGTGTAATAGGGCCGCTCAAAGCCGTGAAGCTGCCAGCAGGAGGGAACGGGAATGCGGTGGGTGAAGGAAAAAGGAAAGACAGCCTCTTCCTCACGGGGGAAAAAGGCAAAATCCCACTCGCCGTTGAGGGAATATACGGCGTCCTTGTTGCAGGGCAAATAATAGCTTCTTTGGGGAAGGCGATTCTCACTTAAAAAAGAGGGATCTTCGTAAAAACGGATCATAGCTAAAGCTGCCGCACCCGGACGGTGCGGCATCTCCTTTCCTTATTCGTAGTAGCGAAGCGAGCAGATCACCCGCCCCAGCACAGTCAGCTCGCGGGTGATGATGGGAGCCATGTGGTCGTTTTCGGGTTGCAAACGAAAATGGCCGTTTTCTTTAAAAAAACGCTTGACTGTGGCCCCCTCTTCGGTCCAGGCCACCACGATATCTCCGTTGTCGGCAGCAGCCGTTTGGCGCACGATAACGATATCTCCGTTCAAAATGCCCGCGTTGATCATGCTTTCGCCGCGTACTCGCAGGGCAAAAAGGTCGGCAGTACTCCCACGGGGAGGGGAAAACTGTACGTATCCATCGATATTTTGTTCGGCCAAAATGGGTGCGCCGGCCGTGACGGTACCCAGCAGGGGGACGGAGGCGGTGGGACCGCCGCTAAGCTTTTCACTGGGAACGGCACAGCGGCTCTTTCCGTCCTGCTTGGTCAAATACCCCAGCTCGGTCAGCGTGCGAATGTGGGAAAACACCGTGGATGTGGAAGAAAGACCCACTCCCGCACAGATCTCGCGCACGCTGGGAGGGACTCCGTTGGCGGCAGAGCTTTCGCGGATAAAATCCAACACGCGCTTTTGACTGGAAGTTAACGGTTTCATATTTTCACCTCAAGCAAAAGATCTTGAACTGAAAACAGTATACCATATTTTTCTCTTCTTTGCAAACATTTGTTTATCAAATGGTGAAATTTTTTTTACTATTGGGAAATTTTTGGCGTGGGATCTGAAGTCGCTTGTTTTTTGAGTTCTAAAGGTTTATAATAAAAGTGGAATGAGCGTGAAAAAGGACGGTGAAAGCATGATCTCCCACCGGCAGATCCTTGGTTTGAACGAGCCCTGCAAGCGGCCGCACTTGCCCCTGCGGGCGGTATCGGCACTTTGGCAGAAAAAAGCCTGCATGCGGTGCTGAAATACTATGTGGCGGAAAACGAAACCCACCACGAGGTAAAGCTGGGCGGCTTTGTGGCCGACGCTTTGGTGGATGGAGAAATCGTAGAGATCCAGACGGGGAGTTTTTTTTATTTGCGAAAAAAACTGGAGGCCTTTTTAAAAGTTTGTTCCGTTACGGTGGTGTATCCCGTTGCCGCCCCCAGATATGTGATGTGGCAGGATGAGCAGACGGGAGAGGTCTCTTCACCCCGCAAAAGCCCCAAAAGCGGAACCCCTTACGATTTGTTGGCTGAAATGGTGCATTTGCTTCCCTTGTTGAAGGAGCCTTCCCTTTCTTTTCGCGTGTTGACATTGCAAGTAACGGATGTTCGGTTGAAAAAGAAGGGGAATCGGCGGGGAGAACGCCTGGATCGCATTCCCCAAAAACTGTTAGGGGACGTTACCTTACGTTGCGCTCATGACTATTTGCCCTTTTTGCCGGCATCTCTGCCCCCTCGCTTTACGTCGTCAGATCTTGCTACAGTTGCCAAACTGAGCCCTGCCAAGGCGAGCACTTGCCTGCGTGTACTGCGGGAACTTGGCACGGTGGAGCAGGTGGGCAAACAGGGGAAGGCCTTTCTTTATCAGGTCAATCCGGGCTTGTAAACCCGTATATAAGGAGAAAAGACGTATGACTTTAGAACAACAGCTGATCTGTGCTATCGAGTACAAATCCCCCAAGCAGATCCCTGTCAGCGTATCCGTGTTGCCGGCGGCTTTTGCCCGCTATGGGGACGAATTGACCCGACTGCTGAAGGAATACCCCGACCTGTACGGGGGTGCGACGTCCTTGAGCGACGTGACCTTGCCTCCCAGCTATCACGAGGGACGCCACGTGGACGAATGGGGGTGTGTGTGGGAAAACGTGAAGGAGGGGATGGAGGCCATCGTAACGGGGCATCCCGTGCCCAACAGGGAAGATATTTACGACCTGCAGATCCCTTCCAACCGTGATGGCAGGCTGCCTCACGGATTTATGTATCTGCGTTTGCTAGATCTTCGCGGATTTGAAGAGGCCATGACCGATTTTGCCGAGGAATGTCCGGAACTTCAGATTTTGATCGATAAGGTACTCACTTACAATATGTACCAGCTGGAGGCTATTTTGCCCCAGTGCGGTCAAATGCTTTTCTTTGGTGATGACCAGGGCATGCAAACCGGGTTGGCCATCGGTGCAGAGCGCTGGCGCAAATACCTTAAGCCCTGCTATTCCCGCCTGTACGGCCGCGTGCGGGAAACGGGACGCTACGTATACATGCATACCGATGGGCGTATTTTTGAGATCATGCCCGATCTGCAGGAATGCGGCGTGAGCATGATCAACCCCCAGGTAGGTGCCAACGGCCTGGATAATCTGGAACGGGTCTGCAAAGGAAGGATCCCTATTTTGTTGGATCTGGACCGTCAGTTTATTCCTTTTGCCACGCCGTCGCAAATCACCGACCACGTGCGTGAATGCGTGGAGCGCCTTTGGCTCCCCGAAGGCGACTTGGCCCTGGGGCTAGAGCTGAATTACGAGACTTCCCTGGAGAATATGGCGGCAGCTTTGGACGCTTTGCGGAAATTTCGCGGTTGATCCCTTTAAAAAAGAATAAAACCTTGAAATTTTTCTCCGATTTGATATAATAAAAGGACAGATACGGCTTCTGTGCACGTATACTTATTTATGGGAGAAAGAGGTGGCGGCTCTGCTGTACCGATTGGATAAACTTACGGCAGACGTTTTAGGCTGTCCCCGCAAGGAGGCTGTGCAGCTGATCCGTCAGGGGCGCATTGCGGTGGACGGAAGCGTATGTACCGTGCCCGAGACCCGGGTAAAGGAAAAGTCTTTGCTGGCAAAAGACGGACGTCCTTTGCGGGAGGGCGGAGCGGTGTATCTGCTGATGAACAAGCCGCTGGGCTTTGTTTGCTCGGCGGAGGATGACGGCGGGCAAAGTGTGCTGGCGTTGGTGCCGGAACAGCTTTCCTCCAAAAAGTTGTTCTCTGTGGGGCGTTTGGACAAAAATACCACCGGGGCGCTTATGCTAACCGACGATGGAGATTTGGCCCACCGTTTACTGGCTCCCTCAAGGCATGTACCCAAGATGTACAGGGCCGTGTTGGACGGGGAACTTTCCGCTGCGGCGATCCGCCGGCTGGAGGCGGGGATCGGGCTGGGCAACGGCGAGCAATGCCTTCCTTGCAGGGTGGAGCGTTTGCAGGACCGTATGGCGCTGGTTACCTTAGAAGAAGGAAAGTACCACCAGGTGCGACGCATGTTTGCCGCCGTAGGCCTGTTTGTGGAGCAACTGGAGCGCATCTCCTTTGGCCCGTTGAATACCGAGGGGCTTGAGTTGGGGAAAACGCGCCCTTTGACGGCTGAAGAAATTGCCTTGCTAAAGGGCGAAAAAGAGTGAAAGTTTCCTTTTTTTTCCATTAATTTGTTATTTTTGTGCAAGGTGCACAAAGGAAAGCGGAAAAATTTATCTATTTGGCCACTATGAAAATGCAAAAAAATTTAGTATAATACTCGGTAAGAACAGTGTATTCAAAACAACTGGTTTTTTATATCTTTAGGAGGTATTTTCGATGGCAGGTTTAACTTTGAAACACATCTGCAAGCGTTACCCCGGCGGCGTCGTGGCCGTCAACGACTTCAACCTGGAGATCAAGGACAAGGAATTCCTGGTTCTGGTCGGTCCTTCCGGTTGCGGTAAGTCCACTACTTTGCGTATGATCGCCGGTCTGGAAGAGATCAGCGAGGGCGAGCTGTTCATTGACGGCAAGTTCGTCAACGACATCCCCCCCAAGGATCGTGACATCGCCATGGTGTTCCAGAACTACGCTCTGTACCCCCACATGACCGTGTTCGAGAACATGGCCTTCGGCCTGAAACTGCGTAAGACTCCCAAGGAGGAGATCCGCCGCCGTGTAGACGAGGCTGCCCGTATTCTGGACATTGCCCATTTGCTGGACAGAAAGCCCAACGCTTTGTCCGGTGGTCAGAAGCAGCGTGTTGCTCTGGGACGTTGCATCGTGCGTGAGCCCAAGGTGTTCTTGCTGGACGAACCTTTGTCCAACTTGGATGCTAAGCTGCGTGCTCAAATGAGGACCGAGCTGTCCAAGATCCACGCCACTCTGGGTATCACCTTTATCTACGTTACCCACGACCAGGTGGAAGCTATGACCATGGCTACCCGTATCGTCGTTCTGAAGGACGGCTTTATGCAGCAGGTGGATACTCCCCAACGTCTGTATGATGAGCCCACCAACCTGTTTGTGGCCGGCTTTATCGGCACTCCCCAGATGAACTTCATCGATGCTCACATCGAGAAGGATGCCGACAATTTGTACCTGACCTTTGCCGGTTGCCGTGTGAAGATCCCCGAGGATAAGGCCAAGGCCGAAGAGCTGAAGCCCTACATCGGCCAGGATGTGATCTTTGGTATCCGTAGTGAAGCGATTCATGATGAGCCCATGTATCTGACCAGCATGCCCGATTCCATCGTCAGCGCTACGGTGGAAGTGACCGAGCTGATGGGTGATAAGATCTACCTGTACCTGGCTCTTGGCGAGAATAACCTGGTTGCCAGCGTTTCTCCCCGCTCTAAGGCCAAGGTGGGCGACACTGTGCAAATCACCTTCGACATGAGCCGCGCTCATTTCTTCGACAAGCAGACCGAAAAGGCTATTCTGCACTAATCGTTTGGCTTCAATATCCGCCTCGAAAGAGGCGGATATTTTTTTTGAATTTTTTCCTCGAAAGAACTTGACAAAGCAACGGGGATATGATAGTCTACCGACAGATAAACGGCCTGCTTTTTTAAAGCTTCAAACTGAAAAAAGAGACAGGCTGTTTTTCTTTAAGTCATTTAGAATACGAATTTCCATCTATTTGAAAAGAGGTGCTTTGTGTATGAATTTGCAAGTGAAAGCAGAAGAAATGAAACGGGCTTCAGATTTTTTTGAAGCTATTTGCCAAAAGGCTCCTGTGCGCTTTACCCTAGGCGGGGAAGAGACCGAGGCTTGGAAGGAAGCAGCCAAGCGGGAAGAAAGCCGCCGTGAAACGAAAACGAAAACGGAGGCGACCGTTTGCTGGACCAAGGGCGGACTTCGCTTGCGTTTGGAGGCGGCTTTGTGGAAAGAACATCCTGCCGTGGAATGG
>JAFWAE010000019.1 GCA_017507855.1 Clostridia bacterium | reverse complement strand
GAAAAAGAGATAACATTTCGGCTACGAACCGATTTGTTATCTCTTTCTGTCGTTATAAGGGTTTGGGCTTAGCCCATATTTGCGTTTGACTAGTCAAATGCGATGCTTGCACTTTGCTCAAAGCATAAATTCTCCGCTAAGTACATCACCCATTTTGGGCAGGGGGCTTTTTTACAGGGAGTAGGGATCGGTCAAGGGGCCTTGCGAAACGAGGTAGTCGTGGGCCTCCTGGGAGGAAAGGCTTTGATAAGCCTCCTCCACGCCCAGTACCACTGCGCGCAGATAGGATCCGCGCTTGTCCTCAAAGCGGCGAAATTCCACCGTGTGAGGGGTGTCGAAGGGGGTATGCGGGGGAATGGTCATCTGCTGCCCGTGCGTGTAGCGAGCCCCGTTTTCAATGCTCTTTACCAGGTAGGAGAGCACTGAGTGTCCGCCGTTTTCCACGTGGAAAGTGAGCAGAGCCTCCAGCTCAGGATGACCGTATCGGCTTTCCAGCCCGTAGGTCTCGGAGATCTGAAAGTAGTAGGGCGGAGAAAACCGGTCCTCCTCGTTGGAATCGGGTTTGGGGGCGGCGTAATCGGACAAGCCGATGCCGATACCCACCTTTACCCGAGGCCTGTGTTTCCGCTGTAGCGGGTGATTTTGCTGTTTGTTCATAGGTTTTTCCTCCTTTTGGCCAAAAAGAAAAGGCTGTTTGACTCCTTCTTTTTTCGGCCGAGATGTTTTTTGCAAAAAAGACAGAAATCCCCTGTCCATTGCAATAAAAAATCTCTTTGAAAAAAGGTCAAACAACCGTAAAACCCGTTTCTGCATCTAATATAACACAAATTTCATGGAATGTCAAGAACCGGACGGGATTTTTACAAGTGAATACGGGGCGCGGCGGAAGGAAATACTGAAAGTTGACAAAGGCGGGAATTTATGGTACAATGTAGGCCTGCCACGGGGCAAGACCGCAGGAAAGGAAGACGCTTATGGATCGTTTTATACAAAAAATTTCACGCGTGCTCAGCGGGCGTTTTTTCGCCGTGGGCTTTTGTATGGCGTCTTTCGTGCTGCTGACCCTGTTTGAAGTACGTGTACAGTCCCCTCAGGATCCTCTGCGGGAGACGGTGGAGTATCGCTACGATATACAACAATTGCAGCAACAGGCTCAGGCGTTGGGGGTGCAGGCGGCATCTCCCACCAATGAATTGCATTACGTAAAGCTAACGGATGGGGACAACACTCTTTATTGCTATACGGCGGCCCAAACAGTGGAGGAATTACTTCAGCACGAGGGGATTCGCTTGGGAGAAGAGGACTATACCCTTCCCTCTGCAGATACCGAACTGCGAGATCTGATGGAGATCACCGTCTGCCGTGTTACGTATGGCACCATGACCGTAGTGGATATCATCCCTTATCAAACTCACGTTACCAAGGTCAAAACTATCCCCGCGGGGAAAACCGTAGTGCAGGTGAAGGGACAGCGCGGTGCCGAGGAAACGGTCACACGTATCCGCTATGTAAACGGGCAAGTGGAAAGCACCGAGGAGCTGGAAACGGTGGTGGTGACCAAACCCGTTACTCAGGAAGAACAAACGGGTGTGGGAGGCTCCTTTGTGGGGGCCGACGGAAAGACCTATCACTACTCCTACTATATTGACATGAAGGCAACAGCCTATACCTACGGCGAAAACGGAAAATGGGGAGACATTACCGCCACCGGGAAGCCTGTGCAGGAAGGGTACGTGGCGGTAGACCGAAAGGTCATCCCCCTGGGCACGGATCTGTACGTGGATTGCCCGGGAAGCTGGGAAGACTACGGGGCCTGCAATGCTCAGGACGTGGGCGGAGCCATTAAAGGAAACCGCATCGACCTTTTTTATGCGGACGAGGATACCATGTGGGCCTTTGGTGTGCGCAAGGTGCGGGTATATATTTTGGAGGATTAACAGAGGGAGCCTCAAAAGGCCCCCTCTTTTTTATCCCCCTGTATGAATCAATGCCGAAAATGCCTATGCAACGGCCTTTCACAAAAGCTTGGATGCCCCCGTCCATGTTCCCTCGCATCAAAAAAGGAGTATGAACCCAAGGTTCACACTCCTTTTTCCTTTGTCCTATTCCTTGGCCGCGCCCTTGCGGAGCTTCCTCCAAGGCAACGCCGTTCCCACGCCCACCACCATCAGCGCAAGCCAGATCAGCACGATGCGATCCCAAGGCCAATGCTGCTTTTCAATCAGGAAGGGGAAGACGATGTTGGCCGTAGCGGCGGCCATATAGCTTAAAAAGTCCAAAAAGCCCGTGGCGCCCGAAACCATCCCTGTATCCCGCAGACTGGGGCAATAATGGCTCCAAAGCATGGTAGCGGCGCCGTTGGAGGCCATGATGGACAGAACCACAGTCACTACGTTCAAAGCGGGCAGGGGAATAAAGTAGGTCAGGGTAAAACCCGCTGCCGCGCAGGCGAACATGACCAACACGGTTTTGTTCATGTCGTAGTGAAAGAGCTTCTCGTACAGGAAAATGACCAAAAACGCCCCGCAGGAAATGAACAAAGACGCCACCGTAAAGGTCAGGGTGGCTTCCTCGTTGGCCATGGAAAGCCGCTCTGCAAAATAATCGGGCAACCAAAACAGTACGGAGGTGCGTACGATCCCCGTCAAAACGGAGATGAAGGAGAATTTGACGATCTGCCGATCCAAAAGCAGACGCAAGGAGCCTCTTTTGCCCTGCTTCTTTTCCCGCTGAAAGCGGCCGTAGACAATGATCCCCTTGCGCTCAAACAGAAGAAAGGTGATGAAGACCGTCACGGCCATGACGATCAAAACCGTGCTTGCCGTGTAAAACACGCTTTGCCATGCCAAGAACGTGGCCAAAAGACCTGCCACGGGAGAGCCGAAGTAGGAGGCGAAGGTGTAGCCCAAGGAGCAGCGTGTGGTGTAGGGCATCTCCAGGTTTTCCGACACGATCTTGGTCATGGGGCCGTAGATCATGGAAAGGGAAAAGCCTGCCGCGCCGTAGGCGACGTAGGCAGAAAGGGGAATGTCACCGAAGCTGCCGTTGGTGTGGGTCAGGTAGGCAAACAACAGGTGGCTGATGCCTGCAAAGGCCAAGCCGAAGCACATCATATACTTGGCCTTGACCTTGTTTCCGATGAGGCCGTTGATCAGCTGGCCGACGGCGTAGGTGTAAAAATAGATCGACGAGGCCAAGCCGATACTTTCCTTGGCGAAGCCCTGGGACTGCATGGCAGGGGTAACGGCAGAGAGAATGTTTCTGGCTAAATATACCGCCAGGTATGAAAAGAAGCACATGCTTCCGATCATCAGGGCCTTTTTTGCCTTTTGTGTCATAAGCCTTTCCTTTCACTTGAAGGATTGTGTGGGAGAAAAGGCACTTGCGAAATGGCTTTCCGCAAGTGCCTTTGTGTTTGGTTTGGGTTGCCTTATTCCTCGGCGGCGGCCGTTTCCTCGGCCTCGCCTTCCTCGCCTGCCTCGGTTTCCACCTCGGGTTCGGGGCGGATGCGGGCCAGGCTGACCACCTGCGTGCCCTCGTCGGGTCGCATGACGATCACACCGGAAGCGGTGCGGCTGTAAACGGGAATCTGGGCCGCGGCGGTACGGATGATCACGCCGCCGTCGGTCACCACCACGATGTCATCCTCTTCGCTGACAGCGCGAATGGCGGCCACGGTGCCCAATTTATCGGAGGGACGGCAGTTGAGAGTTCCCTGACCGCTACGGTGGTGGGAGGGATACTCGTCAAACTCCACGCGTTTTCCGTAACCGTTAGAGGTAATGGTCATTAGGGTGTGACCCTCGCGCACCTCACTCATGCCCACGACCTCATCGTCGTCGGACAGCTTGATGGCGCGTACACCGCGGGAGCCGCGGGAGAGCAGACGCACATCCCCTTCGCGGAAGCGGATGGCCTTGCCCATGCGGGTGGCCACGATCAGATCCATGTCACCCTCGGTCAGACGCACCTCCACCAGCTCATCTCCCTCGTCCAAGCTCACGGCGATCAGTCCGGTGCGGCGAATGTTGTTGTATTCGCTCAGTAGCGTGCGCTTGATGATGCCTCGGCGGGTCAAGGTCGTCAGGGAAAGCCCCTCGTTTTCCTCCGGTACGCGGATCATGGAGGTGATCTTTTCGTCGGCTTGCAGTTCCAAGAGGTTGGCCAGGAACGTGCCCTTGGAGGTACGGGAAGCCTCGGGCAGCTCGTAGGCTTTTTTGCGGAACACGCGGCCGGTGTTGGTAAAGAACAGCACGTGATCGTGAGAGCCCGCCACGAAAAGCTCCTTAACGAAATCGTCCTCCTTGGTGGCCATGGCGGAAATACCTCGACCGCCGCGGCGCTGAGAACGGTAGGTGTCGGTGGTTTGGCGCTTGATGTAGCCGCGGTGGGTCATGGTGATGACACAGCTTTCGCGGGGGATGAGGTCCTCCATGTCGATCTCGCCCTCAATGGGCTCAATGGCGGTGCGGCGGTCGTCACCGTATTTATCCCGCAGTTCGATCAGCTCTTCCATGACGATCTGGCGAATGCGGTTGTCATCGGCCAAAATTTCGCGATACAGGGCGATCTTGGCCATCACAGCGGCGTATTCGTCCTCGATCTTCTTGGTCTCCAAATTGGTCAGCTTGCCCAGGGTCATATCCACAATGTACTGCGCCTGCACCTCGGTGAGCAGGAAGCGCTCGCTCAAGCGTGTCTTGGCATCGGCAATGCTGGCGCTGGAGCGGATGATGGCCACCACTTCTTCGATGTTGGCAATGGCAATGCGCAGACCTTCCAGCAAATGAGCCCGCTTTTCCGCCTTGTCCAGATCAAAGGCCGTGCGGCGGCGGATGACCTCGTCCTGGAAGATCACGTATTGGTCGATCAGCTCCCGCAGGGTGAGGATCTTGGGCTGGCGGTCGCAAATGGTGAGGTTGATGATGGAGAAGGTGTCCTGCAGCTGGGAACGGTGGAAGAGCTGGTTGAGCACCACGCCCGCGTTGGCACCGCGCTTCAGGTCAATGACGATACGCATACCGTCACGGCCGGATTCGTCGTTGATATCGGAAAGGCCTTCCAGCTCTTTATTGTGGTACAGATCCGCAATGGCGGCGATGAGGCGGCTCTTGTTCACCTGATAGGGAAGCTCGGTGACGATGATGCGGAAGCGCCCGTCCTTGGTCTCCTCGATCTCCGTCTTGGCGCGCACGGTGATGCGCCCGCGGCCGGTGGCGTAGGCCTGACGGATGCCCGCCATACCCATGATGATGCCGCCGGTGGGAAAATCGGGGCCTTTAATGAACTGCATCAGCTCCTCAAAGTCCGCCTCGGGATGGTCAATGACGTGGACAATGGCGTCAATGACCTCACGCAGGTTGTGGGGAGGCATATTGGTGGCCATACCCACGGCAATACCCATAGAGCCGTTGACCAGCAGATTGGGGAAGCGGGAGGGAAGCACCACGGGCTCGGTGAGGGCGTTGTCGAAGTTGGGGGCAAAGTCCACCGTGTTCTTGTCAATATCTGCCAACAGCGCGTCGGCCAAACGGGCCATGCGCGCCTCCGTGTAACGGTAAGCGGCAGGGGGGTCGCCGTCCACGGAGCCGAAGTTGCCGTGGCCGTCTACCAGGGGATAGCGCAAAGAGAAGGGCTGAGCCAGACGCACCATGGTGTCGTATACGGCGGCGTCACCGTGGGGATGATAGCGACCCAGCACGTTACCTACGGTGGTGGCAGATTTTCGGTAGGGCTTATCTGCTGTAAGCCCATCCTCATACATGGCGTACAGGATGCGCCTGTGCACGGGCTTCAAGCCGTCGCGTACGTCGGGCAGTGCACGCCCCACGATAACGGACATGGTATATTCCATGAACGATTTTTTCAGTTCCTTTTCCAGAACCACGTCCACGATCTTTTGGTTTTCAAATCTCAGGTCGTCCACTTAATATTACACGCCTTTCGGTTCGATTTTTCGGATCTCGATGGCCGCCTCGTAAGCGGCAAAGCCCGCGGCATCGGGAGGAAGCTCCGTGCCGGGGAAGGTGATCTTGGCGGCAGAGGCGGAGGAGGCGAAGCGAAGCGCCTCCACAGGGGTCTTGGTGTGCAGAGCGTGCATGAAGGCGGCCAAATGGGTGTCTCCCGCCCCCGTGAAGCCCCGTAAGGGCAATTTCGGTACGGAAGCATGGTAAATACCCTCGGGACAGGCCAGCAGGCTTCCTTGGCCTCCCAGCGTGCACAGGACCCAAATGCCCGTGTCACGGTGCAAGCGGGTGATGAGGGCGGCCGCATCGTCAATGCCCTCGACCTGGCGCCCCACCAGCAGACCCAGCTCGTAATCGTTGGGCTTGATGAGGAAGGGGCGAGCCTCCAGCCCCAAGCGGAGCGCCTCCCCGTCGCAGTCCAGCGCGGTGCGTACGCCCCGTGCGTTGGCCATTTGGATCAAGCGGGCGTAAATGCCCTTGTCCAAACCCTTGGGAATGCTGCCCCCAAGGAAAAGCACGTCGGCATCCTGTAAGGCTTCCTCCGCCAGCGCCAGCATAGCGGCCTCCTCGGCGGGAGTGACAGCCTCTCCGCTTTGGTTGATCTCCGTACAGCCGCTGTCCGCGCTGTCGATGAGCTTGAGATTCAAGCGGGTCTGATAGACGGAGGTCTTGACCCCTTTGGCACAGATGCCCGCCTGCTCCAGCCCCTTGGCAAAGGCCTCCCCAAAGGGGCCTCCCTCAAAGAGAAGGGCCTCGGTGCGATCCCCCAGCAGAGCCAGCACGCGGGAGACGTTCACACCCTTGCCCCCCAGGCTGAGCTGGGAGCTTCCCACACGGTTGAGCTGCCCAAGCCTGACATTTTCGGTATAACAGGTCAGATCCCAACAGGGATTTAAGGTTACGGTAATTCCCTTCATAGATCGCTCTCCGTTTTAAATATCCAGATTTTCCACGAAACGGGCGTTCTTTTCGATGAATTCACGGCGGGGCTCCACCGCGTCGCCCATGAGCACGGTGAACATCTGATCGGCGGCGATGGCATCCTGCAGCTCTACGCGGAGCATGGTGCGGGTGTCGGGATTCATGGTGGTCTCCCAAAGCTGATCGGGGTCCATTTCACCCAAACCTTTGTAGCGGTCAGCCAGCGCGCCGTTGCCCAGCTCGGCTAAGATGACGTCCCTTTCGCTGTCGGAAAAGGCGTAGCGCTCCTGCTTACCCTTGTGTACGCGGTAGAGGGGAGGCTGAGCAATATAAACATAGCCGTTGTCGATCAAGGGCCTCATGTAGCGGAAGAAGAAGGTGAGCATCAGGCAGCGGATGTGGGAGCCGTCCACGTCCGCATCGGCCATAATGACGATCTTGTGATAGCGGAGCTTTTCCAAATTGAATTCGTCCCCGATACCCGCGCCCAAGGCGGTGATGACGGGACTGAGCTTGTCGTTGCCGAAGACCTTGTCCACACGGGCCTTCTCCACGTTGAGCATCTTGCCCCACAGAGGCAGAATGGCCTGAAAGCGGGAGTCACGGCCCTGCTTGGCGCTGCCTCCTGCGGAATCACCCTCTACGATGTAGAGCTCCGTCACTTCCGGGCGGCGATCCTGACAGTCGGCCAGCTTGCCGGGCAGGCGCATGGAATCCAGCGCACTCTTGCGGCGGGTCAGCTCGCGGGCGCGGCGGGCGGCCTCGCGGGCGTGGGCGGCAGTGACCGCCTTGTCCATAATGGCACGGGCCACGGAGGGGTTCTCCTCCAGATATTCGCTCAGCTTTTCGCTGACCAAATTATCCACCATGGCGCGCATCTCGCTGTTGCCCAGCTTGGACTTGGTCTGCCCCTCAAACTGCGCCTCCTGAAGCTTGACGCTGACAATGGCCACCAAGCCCTCGCGCACGTCCTCACCCGTCAGGTTCTTGTCATCGTCCTTGAGGAACTTGTTCTTGCGGGCGTAATCGTTGAGCACCTTGGTCAGCGCGGCCTTGAAGCCCGCCTCATGGGTGCCGCCCTCGGGGGTGTTGATGTCGTTGGCGAAGGTGACCAGCACCTCGTTGTAATTGGTGTTATACTGCATGGCCACCTCGGCGGTGGAGGTGCCCTTATCCACGGCGAAATACATCACGTCGGGGTGAAGGACCTCCGCATCGCGCTGGCGGGTGAGATGCTCCACGTAGCTGCGAATACCGCCCTCGTACTGCAGAATCACGCTTTCTCCCTCGGGAGTGCGCTTGTCCGTAAAGATGAATTTCAAGCCCGCGTTGAGGAAGGCCTGCTCGCGGAAGCGGGTGAGCAGAATATCAAAATCGTATTCGGTTTCCTCGAAGATCTCTCCGTCGGCCTTGAAGCGCACGGTCAGACCGTGCTCCTCCGTGTCTCCCTGCTCGCAAAGAGGCTCCACCGTGTAGCCCCGTTCAAAGGCGATGGTGTGGCATTTGCCCCCGTGACAGTTGACCACCTCCACGCGTTGAGCCAGGGCGTTGACGACAGAAGCGCCCACGCCGTGCAGACCGCCGGAGATCTTATAGCCGCCGCTGCCGAATTTACCGCCTGCGTGAAGCACGGTAAAGACGACCTCCAGGGTAGAGATGCCCTTTTGAGGGTTGATGCCGTAGGGAATGCCGCGGCCGTTATCCTGCACGCTGACCCACCCGTCGGGCAGAAGCTCCACGGTGATGGTATCGCAATGCCCGGCAAGGGCTTCGTCAATGGCGTTATCCACGATCTCATATACCAAATGGTGCAGGCCGCGGGCAGAGGTGGAACCGATGTACATACCGGGACGTTTGCGAACGGCTTCCAGCCCTTCCAGGACCTGAATCTGGCTTTCGTCGTACTTTTGAGTGACCTTTTGTTCTTCAGACAAAGCGTTCACACCTTTCATACAATTTGAGCAAAAACTAACATAAAAATTATACCATATTTCGGTGAAAAAAGCAAGGTGTATTATATTAATTATAGGAAGAATTTTTTAAAAAAGCCCGAAAAAAGACCCTTCTTCCAAAGGAAAAAGGGTCAGCGAGAAAACTTGTCCACAAGGGCTTGAAAATAGGGTGGAAGCGGGGCAGTCAATTCCACGGTACGGCCGTCTGCCGGGTGGGAAAAAGCAATATATTCGGCGTGAAGACATTGCCCCTGCAGGCCGAAATCGGGACGTTTGGCGGCGTAAACGGGGTCGCCCAGCACGGGGTGACCCATATATTGCATGTGCACGCGGATCTGGTGGGTGCGTCCGGTCTCCAAAGTCAATCGAAGAAGACTGTGTTCTTTGAATTCCCGTTGCACCTCCACATGGGTGATGGCTTGACGGCCGCCTTCCACCACAGCCATGCGTTGACGGTCCTTCGGGCTTCGGGCAATGGGCGCGTCCACCGTAAAGGCTTTTTCTTTGAAATGGCCCCAAACGATGGCGCGGTAGCGGCGGGTAAAGGAATGGACGCTGATCTGCTCGGCCAAATGGCGGTGCGCCTCGTCCGTTTTAGCCACGATCAAAAGGCCGGAGGTGTCTTTGTCCAACCGATGCACGATCCCCGGGCGAAGCACGCCGTTGATGCCGGAAAGCTTGCCTTGGCAATGGTACAGCAATGCATTGACCAGGGTGCCGTCCGCATGGCCTGCGGCAGGATGGACCACGATTCCGCGCGGCTTATTGACTACCAACAGCCATTCGTCCTCGTAGACCACGTCCAAAGGAATATTTTGTGCCTCGGCCTTGTCGGGAACGGGCTCGGGGATCTCTGCCTGCAAACGGTCTCCGCAAACTACGCGGTAGCTTTTGGGAACCGGCTTTTCATTGACGGATACTGCGCCGCTTTCACAAAGCTTGGCCCATGCAGCCCTGGATAGGGCGGGATAAAGCAGGGGCAGCACCGCATCCAACCGCTGCCCGGCGTCCGTTTCGTCAAAAACGGCAGTAAACAGGCTCATTTTTGAAACCTCTTGGGCAGCCTTTCACGGACTACGCCGCCCTTATTGAGCAGAACGGCCAGGCAAAGCCCTACCGCCCCGCAGGTGATAAACACGTCCGCCACGTTGAAAATGGCAAAATTGATGAGGCAAAAATCAAAGAAATCCACCACGTAGCCCAAGGCAATGCGGTCGATCAAATTGCCGACGCCTCCCGCCAAGATCAGGCAAAGGGAGGTCAGCAACAACTTGCCGCAAAACATTTTGCGGGCCAGCATCCAGATGAGAAGGCCCATGGCTAACAGAGAAACGACAATAAAGACCCAACGCTGATTTTGCAAAATGGAAAAAGCGGCCCCTTTGTTGGTCACAAAGGTCAGCTGGAACACGCCCTCCCACAAAATGAAGGAGGGCTGTCCCTTTAAAAATACAACGGCCAAAGCCTTGGTCAGCTGATCCAAGGCCACCAAAACGGCGGCGATGAGGAAGATCATGCCTGCTCCTTTTGAGCCATCAGCGCAGCGCAGCGGGCACACAGGGCGGGATGCTGTGCATCCTGACCTACGGAGGGAAGGATCATCCAGCAACGGGCACATTTTTCACCTTCTGCACGAGCTACGCTGACGGACAGACCTTCGGTGATGCAGTCATGGAAGCAATCCCCCTGGGGAGCCTCTTGCGTCAAGGTGGCAGCAGAGGTGATAAACAGGCCGGGCAGAGCCTCACGGCGAGCGTCCAGCACGGAGAAAACGGGGGAAGAGGCGGGAAGGTGCAGGGTCACGGAAGCCTCTAAGGAGGAGCCGATGAGTTTGCTTGCACGGGCCAGCTCCAGGGCCTTTTTCACATCCTCGCGCACGCTGAGAATGGCTTCCCAGGCGGTGGCCAGTTCGGCGTGGTTCCAGGTCTCATCCGCTTCGGGCATGCCCGCCAGCATGACAGAGCCGGAGGTGCCGGGCATTGCCGCGCGGATCTCCTCGGTGGTGAAGGGCAGAATGGGGGCCAGCAAACGGGTCAGCGCATCCAGAATGGTGTACAGCGCCGTTTGCACGGCACGGCGGGCAGGAGAAGAGGCCTGCTCGGCGTACAGCGTATCTTTGGCGATATCCATGTAGAAGTTGGACATATCCGTCACACAGAAATTGTGCACGCTGTGATAGATCTGATGGAATTCGTAATGCTCGTAGGCATAACGAACTTTGTTGATCAGGCGGTAGAGCTGTAGCAGAGCAAAGCGATCCGCCTCTGCCAGCGCCTCGTAGGGCACAGCGTCCTTGGCAGGATCGAAGTCACCCAAATTACCCAGCATAAAGCGGGCGGTGTTGCGGATCTTACGGTAGATCTCGGCCAACTGCTTGAGAATCTCCTTGGAAATGCGGGTGTCGCAGGTGTAGTCCACGGAGGAGACCCACAAACGCAGAATATCGGCACCGTATTCCTTGACCACGTCGGCGGGAACGATCACGTTACCGATGGATTTTGACATCTTCTTGCCGTCGCCGTCCACCACCATGCCGTGGGTGATGACCGTGCGGTAGGGGGCGGAGCCCTTTACGGATACGGCGGTGAGCAGGGAGGACTGGAACCAACCGCGGTACTGGTCGTTGCCTTCCAGATATACGTCGGCGGGATAGCTCAGGTCGTCGCGAGTGTCCAGCACGCCGCTATGGGAGGAACCGCTGTCGAACCACACGTCCATGATATCCTTTTCCTTGCGGAACTTGGTGCTTCCGCAATGGGCGCATTTGGGAGCCTTGCCCAGGATCTCTTCGGGCGTGTGCAGATACCAGGCGTTGCTGCCTTCTTTTTCAAACAGCTTGGCCACTGCATCGATGGTCTGTTCGCTGATCAGGGCCTCGCCGCAATCCTCACAGTAGAAGATGGGGATGGGTACGCCCCACACGCGTTGACGGGAAATGCACCAGTCACTGCGCTCGCGCACCATGGCGGCAATGCGCTCCTCGCCCCAGCCGGGGATCCATTCCACCTTGCGGATCTCTTCTACCGCCTGCTCCTTGAAGGCGTCCAAAGAGCAGAACCATTGCTCGGTGGCGCGGAAGATCACGGGGTTTTTGCAGCGCCAGCAGTGGGGGTATTGGTGAATGATCTTTTCGCTGGCCAACAGGGCACCGGAGGTCTGCAGACTTTCAAAGATCGCTTCATTGGCTTTTTCATAATACAGACCGGCGAAGGGGCCTGCCTGCTCGTTGAGGTAACCCCGGTCATCCACGGGAACGGGAATGGACAGCTGGGGATAGTTGCGGCAGACCACAAAGTCCTCCACACCGTGGCCGGGAGCGGTATGCACGCAGCCGGTACCGCTTTCGGCGGTGACGTGATCACCCACGATGACCAAGCTTTGACGGTCCATAAAGGGATGGCGGGTCAGCATGCCTTCCAGGTCTGCGCCTTGATAAGAGGCTACGACCTCCCAAGTTTCGATAGAAGCGGCCTTCATGGTGGCCTCCACCAGCTCGTGGGCCAGAATGTAGGTCTCCTCTCCCACGCGAACGGCGTCGTAGGTGAAATCAGGGGCCAGGCAGATGGCCACGTTGCCGGGCAGAGTCCACACCGTGGTGGTCCAGATAACGAAGTATACGCGGTTCAGGTCGCCCAGCTCACCGAACAGACCCTTGTCGTCTTCAACGGCAAATTTAACGTATACGGAGGTGCAGGGATCTTCGGCATATTCGATCTCCGCCTCGGCCAAAGCCGTTTGGTCCACAGGGCACCAATACACGGGGCGCAGTCCCTTGTAGATCAGCCCGCGGTTGGCCAAAGAGCCAAAAATGCGGATCTGCTTGGCCTCAAACTCGGGGCGCAGGGTCATGTAGGGGTGATCCCAGTCGCCCAAAGCCAGCAGGCGTTGAAACTGTTTGTTTTGGTTGTCGGCGTAGAAGCAGGCAAACTCTTCGCATTTTTTGCGGAAGGTCACCACGTCGGTGGTATGACGGTCCAAACCGCCCTTTTTAATGGCCTGCAGCTCCGTGGGCAGACCGTGAGTGTCCCAGCCGGGCACGTAGGGGGCGCAGAAGCCGCTCATGTTCTTGTAGCGGATGATGAAATCCTTCAAGATCTTGTTGAGGGCGTGGCCGATGTGAATGTCGCCGTTGGCATAAGGAGGGCCGTCGTGCAAAATGAAGCGGGGCTTGTCCTTGTTGGCTTCCATTAAAGCGGCATAGATGCCTTTGTTAGCTTCCACCAGTTCCACTTCGCGCGTAGGCAGACCGGCGCGCATGGCAAAGTCGGTGCGGGGCAGATTAAGGGTATTGTCGTACATTTTTTCCTGCATGGATCTTTTCTCTCCGTTCAGTAAACTTATCAAAAAAGGGGTCAATCTTTGCTTTTCTTGAAAATGCGGGTCAGCGAGCTGCGTTCCTGTTTGCCCTTGTCTCGGATGACGTCATATTCGTCGCCGAATTTCAGGCTTTTGTTCAGGGAGCCTGCAGGCAGATCCTCGTCAAAGGAAATGCTGACGTGGAAACCGTTATCCTGCAACAGGGCATCCTGAAGACCGCTGTCGGGCAGGGCGTCGAAGCCGGCGGTGGGAAGGGGGATCTCCTCTTCCTCGGCTTCTGCAATCTCTTCAGGCTCATCCGCAGGTACAGGCTCGGGCTCTGAGGGAGAAGGGGCGGGCTCAGGCTCGGGTGCGGGTTCGGGCTGCGGAGGAGCGGCGGGCACCTCCCGGGTAAAAACAGGCAGTGCCTCAAAGGCCTCGGTGCCCTGATGGATGATTTCCAGCATTCGGGATCTGAAAGAGGAGACTTCCTGCTCCAGGACGTGCAAACGCTCATCCTCTTGGGCACAGCGAGCCTTGGCAGCTTCAAAGATCTTGTCTGCTTTGAAATTGGCATCGGCAATGATGGCGTCGGCGCGAACCTTGGCATCCCGCACGATGTTGTCGGACAGCTTTTGAGCGTTGAGCAGGGCGGTGCGGAGATTGTCCTCGTCGGCTCTGTATTCCTCCAACTTGTCCAAGATCACGTTGATCTTTTTAGCCATATCGCTGTTTTCACGGTACAGCTTGGTATATTCGTCTACGACCAGGGCCACGAATTCGTCCACTTCGTCGCACTTATAGCCAAAGGCGGATTTGCTGAAACGCCGGTTTTCCAGTTCATGGGGTGGGAGCATTGGCGTACACTTCCTCGTTTAAAATAATTCATCATATTTTATTATATTTTATTATATTTGTCAATCGATTTTCAGCGGAAACTGAGTTATTTTTAAAAACGGTAAAGAAATCTTCCGGAGGCATTGACAAGAGGCACGGAAAGGGGTATAATACATCTCGATAAATTTGTAAAAAGGAGCAGAAACATGAAATTTTTCATCGATACCGCAAATGTCAACGACATTAAAGCCGCCTGCGACATGGGTGTGATCTACGGTGTAACCACCAACCCCTCCATCATCGCCAAGGAAGGCAAAAAGTTTGAGGATGCCATCCGCGAGATCTCCGGCATCATCGGCCCCGACCGTGTCATCTTCGCCGAAGTCATCGACATGAAGGCTGAAGGCATGATCAAAGAGGGTCAGGAGCTGGTCAAGCTGCACAACAACGTGGTCGTGAAGATCCCCATGTGCCCCGAGGGCCTGAAGGCCGTGGCCGGCTTGAAGAAGCTGGGCATCCCCACCTGCGTGACGCTGTGCTTCTCCAGCTGCCAGGCTCTGCTGGCCGTGAACGCCGGCGCTTCCTACGTGGCTCCCTTCGTCGGCCGTGTGGACGATATCGGCGGCGACGGCGTGGGTCTGATCACCGAGATCGCCGACATTTTCGCCGTTCAGGGCATTGAGACCAAGATCGTGGTGGCCAGCACCCGCAGCCCCCTGCACATCGCCGGCATCGCCCGCGCAGGTGCAGACATTGCCACCATCCCCTACAAGGTCATTGCTCAGATGGCCAACCATCCCTTGACCACCAACGGCCTGGCTCAGTTCATGAAGGACTGGGAAAACGTGCCCAAGGACTAAGCCGTAAGAATCAAGCCTTTCAAAAAAGCCGATGCTCGCCGTCGGCTTTTTTCTTTTGCCGAAAACGCCCGGGGAATAACAAAACGGGAACTTGTAGGGGCGATTCAAGAATCGCCCGCCGCGTAACCCTTTCGCAATCCCAACGGCTACGGAACGGCGTTTCCATGCATTTCCGTTGAAACGATGGCAACGGGGGAATGTTGCCAACGGGCGATTCTTGAATCGCCCCTACGGTTGTTAAGATGAGGCCCATGGGAACTTGTAGGGACCGGCGTAGCGAAGCGGCGGCACGGGAGTGAATGGAAGTCCGGGGGACTTCCAGAGCCGTGCCGTGACCGAACCGCAGTGAGAACCCGACGGTCCTGCCTCGGTCACCATGCCGAATCCGGCTGTGCATGACCTTTTCACTCTTCACTCGCTCCTTGCGGGAATATCCTGAAAAAAGAGAGGATCGTCCATAGACAAGAGGTGAAAAAAGGATTGTACTGAACGAAAAGGGGAAGAATCGAAAATTCGCAGATCAATGGGTGTATGCGGCGCAAAAAGGGCGAAAAAAATGCATTCTATATGAAAATCGTGCTGTTTTATGAAAATAATCCATAGACAAACGTCCAAAAAAGCCGTATACTTAACAAAAGAGATTATTCTCAAAATGCCGAAAAAGGAGAGAATCGTCATGAACAAGCGCTGCTTGAGAGGGCTTTTGTGCCTGACGCTGTTGGCCGCCCTTTGTGCAGGCTGTGCACAGCCTGCCACCGCACCTGCAACGACCCCCGCAACCACTCCCGCTACCACTCCCACTACCATTCCCGCTACTGAACCGGAGGTAAATCCTATGGAAGGTCTTGAAAAACATTTCTTAACATCTGATAAGTTGAACGTGTCCAAATGGAACAACATGTGGAGCAACTATATGTTTCCTCAAGAGGACGGAACCCTGCAATTCGGCATGGGGATGGGCGACAAGTATTGCCTTGGCTCTTATATAGATCATGCGGATCTGTCGGATAAAGTAGTTGCCTTTGATATGAGCATGATCCTACGCTCCTCTATGAATTTGCTTATCCGTACCGGGAAGGAATCCGGGATCGGTCCCGGAAATCCCGGCTATATGCTCTATTTTTACGATGACGGAAGCAAGATCACGGTGAAACTCGCCCGTTTGGGCACAGACGGGAAAGAAGCTGCCGTGCTGGCTGAACCCGTGGATACGGGTATTATTGATCCGTGGGATTATAACCGCTACGAAATCGGCGTGTTCAACGAAGGAGAAAACGTACATTTTTTGGTGGCCGTCAACGGTAAGCTGATCATCGATTGTGTGGACGAGGCCCCCGGGGAAACCTATCAAAAGCCCGGAAAATTCTTTTTCCAGGGTGGTCACAGTATAGTGCGCCTGCGCGGTACGGACAGTAACGTGCCCTCTGCCATTGCCAAGCCCATCAAAACCGGTGAGGTGAACGGTGTGGGCATGTACGACGTTAGCACGGTGGAAAGTATCGACACCCGTGTGATGGCCGCCATGACTACCCCTCGCTCCTTTGTGGCCTCCAATGGCTTTACTGTCAATTACCGCATCTACCTACCCGCCAATTACGATCCCGTCAAGAAATATCCCTTGCAGATGCACCTTCATGGCGGCGGCTTGCGCGGCAGTGACAATATGTCGCAGCTTAGGGGTGACTTCAACCAGTTGAATATGTTGGTGCAGTATCAGAAGAAGGAAGAATTTATCTTCATTATTCCCGAGTGCCCCCTGGACCGTTTCTGGACTGATTCTCAGTGGTATGATTACACCGAGCACAGATATTACTTCAATATCAAGGACACCCCCGAGGGCGAACAGACCACGGCTTTGATAGAACTGCTGGACAGTCTGAGTAAGGAATTTTCCGTGGACGTGCACCGCCTGTATCTGTCGGGTTGCTCTATGGGAGGCTGCGGCTCCTTCGATCTGGTCGCCCGCTATCCCCAAAAATTTGCGGCGGCTATAGTGGGCTGTGGCATCAGTGACGTGCGAGTGGCCGCGGAAACGGCTCAGACCCCCCTCTATATTTGCCACGGAAGCGAGGATGCCTCCGTTCCCGTACACCATTCGCGGAATATGGCGGCGGCACTGAAGGAGCTGGGGGCGGAGTACGTGTATAAAGAATTCGAGGGCCGCGGACACGATTTCACCACGGTGGAGGATCTGGCCGACGCTATGGATTGGCTGTACAGCAAGACCCGATAAAAGCAACATTTCAAAATCGCCGATTTGTTTGGCGATAAAACTCTCCTTTCATTTAAGCAAAAAGAGCCTGTTTCAACAGGCTCTTTTTGCTGCTGAAATTGCCTTTTTAAGTACTGATACCGGCGTCCCCGACGGTCCTGCCTCGGTCACCATGCCGATCGTGTCTGTGAAATAACGAAAAACAAACCTGTAGGGGCGATTCAAGAATCGCCCGCCGCATAACCCTTTCGCAATCCCAACGGCTACGGAACGGCGTTTCCATGCATTTTTTGTTGAAACGATGGCAACGGGGGAATGTTGCCAACGGGCGATTCTTGAATCGCCCCTACGGTTGTTAAGAT
>JAFWAE010000018.1 GCA_017507855.1 Clostridia bacterium | reverse complement strand
GGATCTGCTTGTCCTCCATGGCCTTTACGAAGGCGGCCAGGTCAAAAGGAACGTTCACAGCGGTGTCATCGCGAACTTGAGAAAGGTAGGTAACCTTGCCTGCGGTGTTCTTCAGGTCGATCTGCACGCTTTTGGCATCCAGGGCGGCCAGATGCTCGGCCAGCAGGGCAGGGTCGTTGTCAAAGGCGGCCAAAGCCGCATTCACGTCGCTTAACCAAAGGCTTTGCGTGCCCGTGGCCGAGGGGGCCGTGGCAGGAACTGTGACGGGTACCGTGGCAGGAGCCGTAACAGGTGCCGTAGTAGGAGCCGTGGCGGGAAGTGTGACGGGTACCGTAGCAGGAACCGTAGCGGGTGCCGTGGCAGGAGCCGTAGGCTCGGGAGAGGGAAAAAGGCTTCCCAAGGAAGGGCCGAATACCGCAATAGCAATCAGCAACAGCACGCTGAACACCACCGTCAGGATCAGCAGATTCCGGCGGCGGCGCACCTTGCGGTAACGGCTGACGTATTTTCTTTTATTCAGATAAGACGGCATCGTTGTTTTCTTCCTCCTTCGTGGGAGCGGCAACGGGGTCTTTCAGACACCAGATCACCTTGCGAGGACATTTTTCGGCGCAGAGCCCGCAATGAGTGCAACGGGCCTGGTCGATCACGGCTACGCCGTTTTCCATTGTAATGGCGTCGGCGGGGCAGTTCTTTTGGCAAATGCCGCAGGAAATGCAACCCACCTGGCAGACCTTGCGCACCTCGACACCCTTTTCGGGATTTTGGCATCCCACTCGAAAAGCCAATTCGGCCGGCAAAAGCCGGATCAGGTGCTTGGGACAAGCTTCCACACAAAGACCACAGCCCAAACAGCGGCTTCGGTCTACGGTGGCAATGCCGTTCAGCAATACGATGGCGTTGGCAGGACAAACGGCGGCACAGGAGCCGTAACCCAGGCAACCGTAAGGACAGGCCTTATTGCCGCCGCCAAAGCGCATGGCGGCCCGGCAATCCCGCAGACCGGTGTATTCAAAACGAAGCGGGGCCAGCTCTTGGGTACCGCTGCAAAGGATCTGCGCACAAAGGGAATCCCTTCTTTCCGGAGCAATATCCAAAATGCGGCAGATCTCCTCGCGGTTGCTTTCAGAGGTCAGGGGACAGTCGTTGGGAGAAGCTTTTCCCTGGGCCAACTGTTCGGCCATGTTGCGGCATCCGCTTCGCCCGCAGGCACCGCAGTTGGCGCCGGGCAGGGCCTCCGTCAAACGGGCCAGCTTGGGGTCCTCTTTTACAGCCAGACGCTTGGAAGCCAAGGCCAACAGTACGCCCATGCAGGCACCGGCTATACCCAGCACCACCGTGGCGTTTAAGATCATATGAAACACACCCATGCAGGCGGATCCTCCTTTTTCAATATGCGCAGCTTACAGAGAAAAGCCCTGGAAACCCATAAAAGCCATGGAAAGAAGCCCGGCCGAGATCAGCTCGGCGGGAACTCCCTTCAAAGAGGGGGGGAACTCGCATTGCTGCAGGCGTTGATGCAC
This sequence comes from Clostridia bacterium, assembly GCA_017507855.1. Classification (GTDB taxonomy): domain Bacteria; phylum Bacillota; class Clostridia; order Oscillospirales; family RGIG5554; genus RGIG5554. Next base: position 24,714 of record JAFWAE010000018.1, on the reverse strand, counting down.
GCCGTTAAACAGCAGCAGGGCCAGCAAAAAACCGGCGGCGGTCATAAAACCGTTGACCGTGGCGGAAAACAGGCTGCCCATATCGCGGGCTCCGTTTAAGGCAGCGTACAAAACGGCACAGTTGGTGGTGATCAGGGGCAGATAGATGCCCAGCGCCTCGTACAGCGGGGGCATAAAGCGCTTGAGGACCATCTCTGTCAGCTGTACCAAGGAGGCGATGATCAGGATAAAGGCTACCGTTTGCAGGTATTCAAGCCCCAAAGGTGCCAGCACCCAATGCTGGAACAGCCATGTAACAAAAGAGGAAAAGGTGACCACGAAAAGCACGGCCAGGCCCATACCGCAGGCGGTGGAGGTCTTTTTGGCTACCCCCAAAAAGGGGCAGATGCCGATGCATTTGACCAGGATCACGTTTTCGATGAGGATGGCGTTGAGGGACAGAAGCAGCAGATCTTTCACAGTCTATTCTCCTTTCTGCCCCAAGCGGGCCGTCAGCTTTTGGACCAAAGCCAGCAACAGTCCCAGGGCGATGAACGCACCGGGAGCAAAATTGAGCATCAGAATGGGGCGGAAGCCGCTTCCCAGCACGGGGATGCCGGCCAGCGTGCCGTTGCCCAGCACCTCGCGCAGGGCGCCCAGCAGTACGATGGCCGCCGTGTAACCCAAACCCATGAACAGTCCGTCCAGGGCCGAAGCCGGAACGCTGTTTTTGGAGGCAAACATTTCGTCGCGGGCCAAAATAATGCAGTTGACCACGATCAAAGGGATAAACACGCCCAAAGAGGAAGCCAGGGAGGGGAAAAAGGCGTTGATGAGCAACTCAGCGGCCGTTACGAAGCCCGCAATGATCACGATATAGGAGACAATGCGCACTTGCTGGGGAATAACGGGGCTGAGCAGGGAGATAAACACGTTGGAGCAGATGAGCACCGCCGTTACCGTGACTCCCATGCCAAAGGCAGAAGATACCGTGGTGGAAACGGCCAGCACCGAGCACATGCCCAGCAGTTGGTTGAGCACGGGGTTTTGGGTCAGTAATGCGTTTTTCAATTGCTTGAGGGGCTTCATTGGGCGGCACCTCCTTGCAGGGCGGCCACGGTCTGCAGGCCGTCGTTGACAGCCTTGACAATGGCACGGCAACTTTTTTCCATGTTGGGGATCAGTTCTACACTGTTTTCACCGCCGTCGGTAGTGACGGGGACGGTGCGTCCGACAAATTGCAGACGGAAATCGTCTCTCAGCAGGGCCGCGGTAAAGCTTTCCAGCTCAAAGGATTCCAGAATCTCGTAGGAGATCACGGCACCCGAGGCGTTAAAGCCGATCAAAGTCGTGATCTTGAAGGCTTCGTTTTGGCCTACGGTTTGGGTCTTGACCGCATAGCCCACCAATTGGGTGGGGCTGTGCAGCTGCCAAACCTCCACGGCGGCGCCGTGCTCGGCAGGTAGGTCCACGGGACGGGCGATGACCTCACCGAACCAGTTTTTCAAAGCGGACGTTTCCGATGGCAGGAGTTTGTCCTCCTCACCGGTGGGAGGGGCGACGGCCAAATTCTCCACCGCCCTCAGTGCCGCGGTCACAGCCGAAGCCACCGCCCTGGAGGAACGGGTGGCACCCGAGAGGGCCTGCACTTGGTTTTCATCGGGGACGTTGGGGGCTTGAACCAGTCCGAAATCTGCCGTTTTGCCCTTGAAGCGGGACAGAAAACTTTCCTGCGCCGCCAAAGAGCCGATGTTTTGTGTTTCGCTGTGGCTGAGAACTTCCACACCGCGCACACGTCCGTCGGCGTTTACGGCCACCATGACCTCCATATTGCCGCCGTATCCGTTTACGGAAAGAAGAGCACAGTAACCGGAGCATTGAGAGGCTTCTTCGGCCTTATACAAGCGCTCTACTTCGGGTGCCTGACAGGATATTTGAGTGAAATGACAGCCGGGGAAGAAGGTGGACATAGCACTTTGACGCGCCTGCTCCTCGCGGGCGCTGATCACGGGAGAGGTCAAGGCATATACTCCGGCCAAGCAAAGCCCTACCAAAAAGGTGATGGTCAGCAGGCGACTGGCGATGTCCCAAACGGAGCCGGAACGAAGCTGGGAGGTAAGCTTTTTCAATGTCATTTGGCTTTCCTCCTTGCGGCACGGGGCCAGGTCAGCCTATCCAGGGGCCAGGAAAGGAAATTCATGATCAGCACGGCAAAGCTGACCCCTTCGGGATAGCTGCCGAAGCGGCGGATCAAAAAGGTCAGTACACCGCAGCCAAAACCAAATAAGAGGCGGCCGTTGGAGGTGACGGGGGCGGTGGTATAGTCGGTGATCATAAAGAAGGCCGCCAGCATCACGCCGCCGCTGAAAAGCTCGTAAGAGGCCCAACGAAGGGCAAAAGCGTTTTCACCTGCAGGGAAAAGCAACCCCAGCAGGAAGACCGTGGCCAAAAAGGCCGTGGGGGTCTGCCAAGTGATGATGCGCCGATACAGCAGATAAAGGCCACCGCCCAAAAGCATCAGGGCGGATACCTCACCCACCGAGCCCGCCGTTTCGCCCAAAAACATTTGCATCAGGGAAACGTCCGCAGGGAAGCTTCCTCCGTTGAGGAAGGTCAAGGGGGTGGCTGTGGTGACGGCGTCGGTCAGGGTGGGCTGCCAGGCAAAGGCGGGAATGTAGGAAAAGGGCTTGGTGTAAACGGCCATCAGGTCGGGGAAGGAGACGGTCAGGAAAACACGGGCCGCCAAAGCAGGGTTGATCAGGTTTTTGCCCAAGCCGCCAAACAACTGCTTGACGATGAGCATGGCAAAGGCCGCACCCATGACGGGAAGCCAAAGGGGGACGCCCACCGGCAGGCAAAGGGCCAGCAAAAGGCCCGATACGGCCGCCGAAGCGTCGGTGATCACCCCAAACTTACGGCCGCAGAAAAAGGCGCCAAGGGCATCGAAAAGCATGCAAGAAAGTACGCTGATGAGGCAAAGCACCAACACGCGCAGACCAAAGAAATAGCAGCCTGCCACTACGGCGGGGAACAGGGCCACCAAAACGTCCGCCATGATCAGGCGCACCCGGTCTTCACCGCGGATGTGGGGGGAAGTATTTATTACGGGGGTGTTCATCCTTGCTTGCGCCTCCTTTTTTCTTGGTTGATCATGTCTTTTCCCAGACGCATGTATTGCACCAGGGGAATCCCTGCCGGGCAGGTGTAAGCGCAGCTGCCGCATTCCATACAGCTCAGCAGCCGATGTTTTTCCGCTTCCTGCCAATCCCGACTGCGCACGAAGCCAACCAAATAGTTGGGGAGCAGGCGCGAGGGGCATACGCCGGCACATTTTCCGCAGTGCAGGCAGACCCCGTCCTCGGGATACGTGGCTTTGGCTTGCTTGAAAAACAGCAAGGCCGAGGTGTTTTTAATGACGGCCACGGAGGTGTCGAACAAGGGGGTGCCCATCATGGGGCCTCCCATCAAAACGGTCTGAGGCGGGTCGGACAGGCCCCCGCAGACCTCGGCTACGTGGGAGATCAGCGTGCCCAGACGCACGCGGAAATTGCCCGGGGCGTTTACCGCGTCGCCGGAAACGGTCACACAGCGTTCGATCAGGGGCATGCCCGTTACGTAGGCGTCGTACACGGAGGCGCAGGTCTCCACGTTGAACACCACACAGCCCACGTCAATGGGTAAACGGCGGTCGGGCACGTGCAGACCCGTCAGGGCGCGCACCAGCTGGCGCTCGCCACCTTGGGGATATTTGGTTTTCAGCAGACGGCAATGGATCCCCATAGCCTCCGCACCGGCACGGTTTAAGGACGTCACGGCGTTGAGCTTGTTGCTTTCAATGCCCACCAGGGCTTCCGTCAGCCCAAGGGCCTGCTTCAGCAGGCGGATGCCCCCCAGCACAGCCTCGGGGCGCTCCAGCATCAAACGGTGGTTGCAGGTGATGTAGGGCTCGCACTCAGCCCCGTTGATAAGCAGGTAGCGGGCCTTTCCCTCCGCCGACGATAGTTTGACGTGGGCGGGGAAGGACGCTCCGCCCAAACCGGTGATCCCCGCACGGCGCATCAGCTCGGCCAGTTGGGGCAGGGTCATGTCCGCCTCGGCAATGGGACAGGGCTGTACGGAGGGGTGTACCTCGTCCAGGCCGTCGTTCTCGATGATCACGGTGGGCACTCGGGAGCCGTTGGGATGCAGGTAAAGCTCCACTGACGCCACCGTGCCGCTGACAGGGGCATGAACGGGGCTGGAAAGGGGGGCATCGCTTTGGCCGATTACCTGGCCCATGAGCACGCGCTGTCCTTTTTCCACTGCGGCTGACAAGGGGGCGCCGATGTGTTGCAAAAGGGGAACGTATAAACGCGGAGGTGCGGAAAGCACGACCGTGGCTTTGTTTTGGGTTGCTTGTTTCATGGTAGGAGGATGTATCCCTCCGCGAAAAGTACCTGTCAAAAGAAAGTTCCTCCCGTTTCGGTTTGTAAAAAATAAAACATGAATCCAGTCTATCAAAAACAGTTCTTCCTATTATATAACATTTTTCGCGGAAAGGCAATTGTTTTTTTGTTTTTATACCGTGAAAAAGCAAGAAATTTTGCCAAAAAAGGCGACCCGCTTGTTTCACGGGCCGCCGCGTAAAATTCACCTCAGCCAAGCTTCATCTGCAGGCGGAGTTTGTCAGAGATCATGGCAATAAATTCGCTGTTGGTGGGCTTGCCTCTGGATACGGCCACCGTGTAGCCGAACAGACGGTTTAGGGTCTCCACGTCCCCGCGGTCCCAGGCCACCTCGATGGCGTGGCGAATGGCGCGCTCTACGCGAGAAGGGGTGGTGCTGAATTGCTTGGCAATAGTGGGATAAAGGATCTTGGTGATGGCGTTGATGGTGTCCATATCCGTTACCGCCATCATGATGGCCGCGCGCAGGTATTGGTAGCCCTTGATGTGAGCGGGGATCCCCACTTGGTGGATCATGTCCGTGACCCTGGTTTCCAGCAGGTTTTGCCCGGGGTCATTGGTAAACGATTGGGCGGAGGAGATGGGAATAGCTACGTGCTCTTCGTCTGTCAGTTGGGCGATCTTGGCTGCCAGCTCTTCCGTTTTCAAGGGCTTGATGCCGTAAAAACAGGCGCCTCGGCTTAAGGCTTCCTGAATGATGCTGGGGCCGGAAACGCTGCTGAGTACCATCACCAAAGGCCGTTTTTCCAGCTGCAACCTCCCCAGCTCCTTCAAAAAACCAAGGCCGTCCAGGCGGGGTAGCAGGATCTCGGTGATCACCACGTCCGGTTGTAGAGATTTGACCAGGTTTAGCCCCTCCAACCCATCCCCGGCGGCACCGCAGACCTCCACTCCACAGGCCTTTAACTCCTGTGTCAAAATGTGCCTGGAATGTGCGTGGTCCTCCAAAATGATGACGCGAATGCTGTTTTTCATGGTTAACGATCCTTTCTAATTGTAAAAAAATGTAAATTTTCATTACAAGGGTAACACAATTGGAAGAAAATGTCAATCTAAAAATGGAAAAATATGGAAAAAATAAAGAACTTTACGTTGACTTCAAAGCGCTTTTTTCCTCATGAATCGGCGCTGTTTTTCCCAACTCGACGGAAAATAACGGTCTGTGACAAAAAAGCACCCGCTTTTCTCAAAGAAAAACGGGTGTTTTTTTCGTTTTGGGGGATCAGTCGCGGCTGTGGGCGGGCAGATGTTCGGTGCGGTCGCGGAAAAGCAAGGAAATGCCCCACAGACCGGCCAAACCCACCAGCGTAAAAATAATACGGCTTACGGTGGCGTCCTGGCCGCCGAAGATCCATCCCACCAGGTCAAAGCCGAAAATACCGATCAGCCCCCAGTTGACGGAGCCGACGATCATCAGCAGCAATGCAAGAGTATCCATATTCGTTTGTCCACCTTTCTTGCCATCGGTAAAAAGATCCTTCGATTGCCGTTGATAGCATAAACCAAAACGGGAAAAAATATGCACGGGGCAAAAAAATAAAAGCACCGGGCTTTTGACCCAATGCTTTTGTTGAAAAAATCAGTTTTTCAAGCTGTGGATGGGAGCGGGGATACGTCCTCCGCGTTCCACCAGTTTGGCGGGGGAAAGGGGACAGACGGGCATCACGGGACCGCTGCCCAGCAGGCCACCGAAGGAAAGCTCCTCGCCCACCTGCTTGCCGATGGCCGGAATTACGCGCACGGCGGTGGTCTTGGTATTGACCACACCGATGGCAATCTCGTCGGCACTGATGGCGGACAGGATCTTCTCGGAGGTGTCTCCGGGTACGACGATCATATCCAGACCCACCGAGCAGACTGCCGTCATGGCTTCCAGCTTGGAAAGGGTCAGCGTGCCGTTTTGGGCCGCGGCGATCATGCCCGCGTCCTCAGAAACGGGGATGAAGGCTCCGGAAAGGCCACCTACGTGGGAGGAGGCCATCAAGCCGCCCTTTTTCACGGCGTCGTTGAGCATGGCCAAAGCGGCGGTGGTGCCGTGGCAACCGCATTGCTCCAAGCCCATCTTTTCAAGAATGTAGGCCACAGAGTCGCCCACGGCGGGGGTGGGGGCCAGGGAAACGTCCACAATGCCGAAGGGAACACCCAGGCGTTGGGAGGCCGTCGTGGCTACCAGCTGTCCCATACGGGTGATCTTGAAGGCAGTCTTTTTAATGACCTCGGCCAAAGCCGTCATGTCACAATCGCCGGCCTTTTCCACGGCAGAGGCTACCACACCGGGGCCGGAAACGCCTACGTTGATGACGCATTCGGGCTCGCCGATGCCGTGAAAGGCGCCTGCCATGAAGGGGTTATCCTCGGGGGCGTTGGCAAACACCACCAGTTTGGCGCATCCGATGGAGTCACGGTCGGCGGTCAAAAGGGCTGTTTGGCGGATAATGCGCCCCATTTCGGCTACGGCATCCATGTTGATGCCGGCCTTGGTGGTGGCCACGTTGACACTGGAACAGACCTTTTGAGTCTGAGAAAGGGCTTCGGGAATGGAGGCGATCAAGCGGCGATCGGCCTCGGTATAGCCCTTGTGGACCAAGGCGGAATAGCCGCCGATAAAGTTGATGCCCACCGTGTCTGCCGCGCGGTCCAACGCGTGGGCGATGGCCACGGGGTCACCGCCGGAGGCGCCGCAAAGCATGGAAACGGGGGTCACGGATACGCGTTTGTTGATAATGGGAATGCCGTATTCCTTTTCGATCTCCTCGCAGGTGGATACCAGGTGCTCTGCCTTGCGGCAGATCTTATCATACACCTGTCCGCAAAGCTCCTGATGGTCGGCACGGATGCAGTCCAGCAGGGAAATGCCCATGGTCACGGCGCGGATATCCAGATGCTCGTCCTGGATCATCTTGATGGTTTCAAGAATGTTGTTGACACTGATCAAAACAGATTGTCTCCTCTCATGACCGTGGGGTCAAATGTTGTGCATGGCGTTGAAGATATTTTCGTGCATGGTGTGGATCTCCATGCCGATCTCCTTGGACAGGGTGTTCATGCGGTCTACAAAGGCGGTAAATTCCATCTTCAACCCGTCGATGTCCACCAGCATACTCATGGTAAAATATTCTTTCAGCACGCTTTGAGAAATGTCTACGATGTTGGCACCGCATTCCGCGCAAACCGCAGAGACTTTGGCAATAATGCCCACATAGTCTTTTCCGATGACGGCGATAACTGCTTTCATGGTGTAAAACCGATCCTTTCTTTTTCCGGAAGGCCTCTTTTACCTCCCGCTGTTTCCGTCTATTATACCCTTTTCCGAGCCACTTTGTCAAGGTAAAAGGACAGTTTTTTTGCCTTTCGTCAATGTGTCGGCCCTTCGCGGCCAAAGAAGGGATAGTTTGGCTAAAATGAATATTTCCAAAAAAAGAATTTTGCGGTATAATATTTCTAAGGAAACTGTGCATCAACGGCGCTTGTATACCATATCATTTAGGGAGGCCCTTATGCCAAAAGGAAAGTTTGACAACATCATAATCGTTTCGGATCTGGACGGAACTTTTTTTAACAGTCAAAGCGTGCCGGCTCCTGCCAATCTGGAGGCATTGGCTTATTTCAAGGCTAACGGTGGGCGTTTTACTTTTGCCACGGGACGCGGAGAAACAGCGGTACATAAAAAACCTCTGGGCGGCGTGGCCAATATTCCCGTGATCCTGGCCAACGGGGCCGTGATCGCCGATTACGATCGCTACGTGCGCCTGCGCGAGGTGCCCATGCATCCTGTTTGCGTCGGCCGTCTTCATAAGATCCAGCAGGCCCATCCCCAAACGGCGGTCACCCTGGTGTGCAAGGACTTGGTCTGCGGTTGGAACCGAAACGAACGCATGCAGCAATATATCACTCATAACGACATTCCTCTGACCCAACTGCCTCCCGGACAGCCCTTTACCGGGGCGGTGGACAAAACCGTCATTTGCGGCGACCACGAGGAGCTGTTGCAGATCGCCGATGAACTGCGCCGCGCCAACGTGCCGGATACGGCCATTATGTTTTCCACCGACTATTTCCTGGAACTGGTCAACGAAACGTCTACCAAGGGCAAAGCCCTTCGCCCTTTGGCAGAGCTTTGCGGTTGCCCGGACGCCACCGTTTTTGCCATCGGTGACTACCAAAACGACTTGGAAATGCTTCAAACGGCCGATTTTTCCGCCACTCCCGTTAACGGGCTGGATGAACTGAAGCATCAGGCGGATTACGTGGTGGCCTCGAACGACGAGGGCGCCGTGGCGGATCTGATCCGCATTATCGAAAAAAAACACTGCAAATAAATTGACTTTTTGCCCGCTTTGTATTACAATATTACGAAGAAAGAAAAACAAATCAAAACGAACGGAGACTGAACATGGACAAGCAACGGAAAAACGAGCTTGCGCGCATTGCCGCTCAAATTCGTTTAGATATTATCGAGGAAGTGTACAGCGCCCATTCGGGTCACCCCGGCGGCTCGCTGTCTATTGCCGAGATCCTTTCCTACCTGTATTTTGAGGCAATGCGGGTAGATCCCCAAAATCCCCGCTGGGCCGACAGGGATCGTTTCGTGCTCTCTAAAGGACACACAAGCCCCGCGCTGTACGCTGTGCTGGCCGAGCGCGGCTTCCTTCCCAAGGAGGATCTGCCCACCTTCCGCAGTAGCTCCAGCTATCTGCAGGGCCATCCGGATATGAAGCATACTCCCGGTGTGGATATGACCACCGGTTCCCTGGGGCTGGGCATTTCTGCCGCTTGCGGGATGGCTTTGTCTGCCAAGTATAACAAAAAGGATTTCCGTGTGTACGCCGTTTGCGGTGACGGGGAAATGGAAGAAGGCCAGGTGTGGGAGGCTGCTATGTTTGCCGCCCATTACAAGCTGGACAACCTGACTGTCTTCGTGGACTGGAACGGCTTGCAGATCGACGGTAAGATCACCGACGTAATGAACCCCACGCCCATCGATAAAAAATTTGAAGCCTTCGGTTGGCACGTGCAGCTCATTGACGCCCAGGATCTGGATCAGATCCACGAGGCGGTGGAAAACGCCCGTAAGGAGACCGCACGTCCTTCCGTGATCGTATGCCGCAGCACGAAGGGCAAGGGCGTTTCCTATATGGAGAACCAGGCCTCCTGGCACGGTGCCGCGCCCAATGCAGAACAGTACGAGCAGGCCATGGCCGAGTTGAAGGCCGCCTTGGCCGCATTGAACTAAGGGGGAACGAGCAATGGAAAAGATCGCTATGCGTGATGCCTACGGCAAGGCTTTGGCCGAGCTGGGCAATGCTTATGATTTTGTGGTGATGGACGCCGACCTTTCCGGTGCCACTAAAACGGCCACCTTTAAAAAGGCCTTTCCCGACCGCTTTTTTGATTGCGGTATTGCAGAGGGCAACATGATGTCTGCGGCGGCGGGTATCGCCTCCACCGGTACACCCGTGTTTGCCAGCTCTTTTGCCATGTTTGCTGCGGGCCGTGCCTTTGAGCAGATCCGCAACTCCATCGGCTATCCTCATTTGAACGTGAAGATCGCCGCCACCCACGCGGGTATTACCGTGGGTGAGGACGGTGCCACCCACCAGTGTAACGAGGATATTGCCGTGATGCGTGTGATCCCCGGCATGACTGTGCTTTCTCCCGCCGATGCCACGGAGGTATTCCTGTGCGTGAAAGCCGCTTTGGAAATGGACGGCCCCGTGTATATCCGTCTCAGCCGTATGGCCAGCCCGGTGCTTTTTGAGCGCGACACCCATCCCTTTGAGCTGGGGAAGGGCATTACCCTGCGGGAAGGCAACGACGTGGCCATCGCCGCCACGGGTCTGATGGTTTGGGAAGCCTTGCAGGCGGCCGAGACCCTGGCCGAAAAGGGCATCAACGCCCGCGTGATCGATATTCATACCGTCAAGCCCCTGGACGAGGAGCTGCTGGCCAAGGCTGCCTGCGAATGCGGAGCCGTGGTTACCGCCGAGGAGCACAGCCGTATCGGCGGCTTCGGCGCAGCCGTGTGTGAGTCCTTGGCCTCTTCCTGCCCTGTGCCCGTGGTGCGCGTAGGTATTAACGACACCTTTGGCAAGAGCGGAAAGGCAGAAGAGCTGATGGCCCAGTTCGGCGTAACGGCGGCCCATATCGTTGCCGCTGCCGAAAAGGCCGTGGCCATGAAGGCGGCCAAGTAAAAAACGCGCAAGTAAAAATAAGGAGTGTGTCGGGATGGCAATTGAGATCAGAGAGGCTGTGACGGGGGATATTCCAACCCTGCTGGAGCTGCTCAAGCAGATTGCCTCCCTGCATCACCGGGGCAGACCTGACTTTTTTGCCGACGGGGGAAGCAAATACGACCGTCGGCAGCTGGCTGCCATTTTAAAAGACCGTACCCGCCCCGTTTTTGTGGCCGAGGAGAAGGAAAGCGGCGCGGTGTTGGGCTATGCCTTCTGCCTGCTGATGCAAAATGAAGGGGACTCCGTGCTATTGCCCGTGCGCCGCCTGTATCTGGACGATCTTTGCGTGGCCGAGCAGGCCCGTGGAAGGGGTGTGGGCAAGCTGCTGATCCGGCAAGTAAAGGAATGCGCCCGTCGGCTGGATTGCGCGGTGCTGGACTTGAACGTGTGGGCTTTTAACCGCAACGCCATCGGATTCTACGAGGCTAACGGTTTTACTCCCCAACGCTTATATTACGAATGGAAGCCCGACAGTGAGGACTGAAGGGATGCCATATACCCGGAGGGTTATCGAAGCGGTCATAACGAGGCGGTCTTGAAAACCGTTTGGCGGCAACGTCACGTGGGTTCGAATCCCACACCCTCCGCCATACTTCATTTTTCAGAAAGGAGGTTGTGTTACATGGATATGTTGAAAAAGCTTTGGCCCACTCCCTTTAAGGTGAAGGAAAAGGATCTGGTTTCTCTGGTGGTACAGCTGGTGATCTTTTTGGTCATCTGCGCCGTTGTCGGTGTGCTGATCGGCATTCTGGCCGCCCTGCCCATCATCGGCATTATTTTCGCCATCATCGGCTCTCTGATGGAGATCTACAGCCTGGTCGGCATCGTGCTTTGCGTGCTGAAATTCCTGGGTATGGTGAAGTAAGATCCCTTACCAATCAAAAAACGCCTCTTGCAGTACTGCAAGGGGCGATTTTTTGTGGACATCAGGCAAAATAAGTCAGCAGATCGCAGGGCTTTTCCAAAATGCAGACGGCCCCTGCGGCCTCCAGCTCCTCGGCAGAGCCGTATCCCCAACGGACCCCCACTGTGGGGATACCGTGGGCGGCGGCACCTATTACGTCAAAGGCCGTGTCGCCTACCATAACGGGGCCTTTTTTGGCTTCGGCAGGCAGTTGGGACAGCAGATAAGTCAGGATCAGCGCCTTGGAATCGCGGCTGGCGTCCATGGAAGCGCCGCAGATCTTGGCAAAAAAACGGGCCAGGTCAAATTTGTGCAAGATATCTATGGCCATTTCTTCGGGCTTGGCTGTGGCTACGTACAGCAGATACCCCCGCCGTTGCAGCTCTTCCAGCACCTGTCGAATGCCCTCGTAAGGGGTGTTTTCGTATTTCCCCACGGTGGTGTAGCGGCTGCGGTATACGGCCACTGCTTCCTCGGCCTTTTCCTCGGGCACACCGAATTTCACAAAGGTTTGGCGCAAAGGAGGGCCTACGAAAGCCCCCATGGTTTGGCGATCGGGTACGGGAAGTCCGAAGTGACGCAGGGCCAGGGCGGCGCAGTTGATGATCCCTTCGCCGGAGTCGGTCAGGGTACCGTCCAGATCAAAAATAATGCAACGGGGCATGGCGGCAGCTCCTTTCAAACAGAGGAATGCCTTATTATAGCATATTTTGAAAATAAAAGCAAAAGCATTGACATTTTTTTGTCTTGCGTTATAATGAACACAGTGGAATTTTGAATGAAACGGGGAATATGTATGCAATTAAGAATACCTGATCGCGTGAAGATCTATACCGAATTCGGAAACGGGGAAATGGCTGCCGCCGAAACGCTTTCGTTTAACGACGTGAAGGTGGACATGGCTTTGCAAGAGGACGGGTTGAACGTGTGGCTGACCGCCAATGAATCTCCCGTGCGTTATGTGCGCTTGCGCTGGAACTTTAAGGACGAAGAGGTGCGCGGCGAGGCCGTTCGCGTTTTGGGTGACGAATGGGAGCGTAACTACGGCAATATGGAGTGGCGGGGCATTGCGACTCGGCGTTGTATGCCGTGGGTCTGTGCGGTCTCCAACGGCTCTGACTCCTGTCCCGATACCCGAGGCCGCTTGACGGAATGCTTCGGCGTTAAGGTACGCCCCGCCGCCCTTTGCTTCTGGCAGTATGATGTTCAGGGCGTGACGCTGTGGTTGGACGTGCGTTGCGGCGGTTCCGGCGTGCTGCTCAACGGCCGAAAGCTGGACGTGTGTACCGTGTGCTTCGGTGAATACCGCAATATGACTGCCTTCCATGCCTTGAAGGCCTATTACCGTACCCTTTGTGACGATGCCTTGACCGTGGACCACAAGGTGTATGGCAGCAATAATTGGTACTATGCCTACGGAAAGACCTCTCAGGAGGAGATCCTTTCTGATTCAAAGGTGCTCACCGAGCTGTGCGAGGGTTTGGAGAACCGCCCCTATATGGTGTTGGACGACGGTTGGCAGCTCAATTCCTGCGACGCTCCTTGGGATAAGCTGCGGGATACCTTTACAGATATGAAGGCTTTGGCCGATCAGATCCGTCAAATGGGAGCACGCCCGGGCATTTGGTTCCGTCCCTTGGCCGACCATCATCGTTTGGTGGAGGACATGGCAGAGGAATGCCGCTGTAAGCGTGATCCTTTGATGCTGGATCCCTCCCATCCTCGCGTATTGGCTTATGTGAAGGATACCGTGAATAGGCTGGTTTGCCAATGGGGATATGAGCTGATCAAGCACGACTTTTCTACCTACGATGCGCTGGGTTGCTGGGGCAACGGGCGCATTGCCCAATTAGGAGATGACGGCTGGTGTTTTTGGGACCGTACGAAGACTTCAGCCGAGATCATGATCCAATTTTACCGCACCATTCTGGAGGCGGCAGAGGGGAAGGCCTTGATCCTTGGGTGTAACGTTATCGGCCATTTGGCCGCGGGGCTGACTCATTTGAACCGCACCGGCGATGATACCAGCGGTGTGGATTGGGAGCGTGTGCGTTTTTACGGAGTCAATACGCTGGCCTTTCGCATGATGCATCACGAAGCCTTTTATTTGGTGGATGCGGATTGCCTTGGGATTACCGAAAGCATCCCTTGGGAGCTGAACCGCCAATGGATGCAGGCCCTTTACGCCAGCGGAACGCCCCTCTTTGTTTCTCCCAAGCCCGCCGACCTGACAGATCTTCAGCGCGAGGAGCTCCGCGTGGCTTACGCCTGCAATTCCGTGCAGAAGGACGTGTTGGAGCCCCTGGATTGGATGGAAAACAGCACACCCTGCGTGTGGCGTCTCAACGGGCAGGAGATCCGTTTCCAATGGGCGGACGAAAACGGTCCCAACAGCTTTGCCCCGTAATGTACATACAAAAGAAAGACCGAATCGCACAGATCCGGTCTTTTTTTTATTTGGGCGCTTACAGGCTTTCCAAAAAAGTTACGAGCTCCTCATAGTTCCCTTGGGGGCAGGTTAGGGTCAGGTCTTTGCGGTTGATGGCGTAATCCGTCAGCCAATAGCCCTTGATCCCCAATTCGGCGGCCGCCTCTATATCCTCGTGGGCATCGTTGCCGATCATCAGGCATTGAGAGGCATCCAGTCCGAAGCGGTCCAACAGATCGCGGTAATAGGCGGGATTGGGCTTGCAGAAGCGAGAGTTGCCGTAATGGGTCACGTGGTCAAAATCTTCGGGCGTCAGCCCTATCCAGGACATACGCGTACGGGTGCCTTGGATGGGGAAAACGGGATTTGAGGCCAGTACGATCTTTTGGGCTTTTTGGCGGGCCGTCTCCACTGCCTTGCGGGCCAGCGGAGCAGGAAAGGTCACCTCTTTAGCTTGGTGAAAGTCCGTTTCGTAAAAACGATCGAAGAGGGGCAGGTCTTTTTTGCAATCCGGCCCCATTAGGGCGCAAAAGCTGTTCCAAAAGGCCTCTTCGTTGGTGCAAAGGCCTTGGTTGCCGATCATAGCCTTCACACCCGTCCAAACGGCTTGGATCAGCTTGTCGGTGTTGGTATAGCCCCATTGTGCGGCGGCCTTGGCCAACAGCTTAAAATACACCTGGATAAAATAGTCGTTGTCCATGGGAAGCAGGGTGCCGTCCAGATCGAAGAAAACGGCTTGCAGCATCGAAAAATAACTCCTTTCTGCAGTCAAAACATGGCAGCTTTTTCTTTATTATAAGATCCGCGCCCTCCTTTTGTCAAGAAAAGATTTGCAAATAAAATGTAAATAAAGGGAACAAAAGCTTGAAAAAAACCGTCTTTTGTAATATAATAATAAAGTGTTTTTTCTTGTATTTACGTTCTTGAGATCGGGACGTTCGGCATAGTATGGTGTGCGGCACCGCCAAGGTGCTGTGAACAAAGGAGAAATCGGGTTGAAAAAGAAGATCGAAAAAAAGCAGGTTGCCGCAGTTTTTATTGTGTTGGTGGCCAATCTGCTGTTTTTGTGGATGGTTTGGATGCTGGGCAAGTATGACCGCATCAGCCTGGACCAGGTTATTTTTCAGATCAAGACCTCGGCTGCAGGGGCCAGCCGCAATATTACCAACAGCGCGGTGATCCGCGTGGGGCTTTTCGGCTTGATCCTTACGGCAATGGAAGCCCAGTTTTACCGTGGCCTTTGCGGAAAGCTGGCGGGCAAGCTGAGCCGAACCAAGGGCTACGTGCGCTATTGTGCGGGGAAGACCTGCGCCTTTTTCCGCCGCAGGATCTTGCCTGTTTCTTTGGCTGTGCTGTTGTTTTCCTCCCTGATGTTTACCCATAAGCTGGAGGTGGTGGCCTACGTGGAGGCCTCTACCACTGAGTCCGACTTTATCCGCACCCATTACGCGGATCCCGAACAGGTAGCCCTCGCCTTTCCCGAGAAGAAGCGCAATCTGGTGTACATCTTTTTGGAATCCATGGAAAATACATATGCAGATCTCTCGGCAGGGGGATCCATCTCCGCTGATTTTATTCCCGAGCTTTCCCAACTGGCTGAAGAGAATATCAGCTTTTCCGACCGCGCGGGCAAGGGTGGCATGCTTTCCTTCAGCGGCACGACTTGGACGGCGGCGGCCATGGTGGCTCAAACTGCCGGTATGCCCGTAAAGGTTCCTTTGTTAGCAGGCAATTACGGCGGAAACGATACCTTTATGCCCGGTCTTTGCTCCATTGGGGAGATCCTGCAAAAGCAAGGCTACGAGCAGACCTTGCTGATTGGCTCCGACGGGGCCTTTGCCGGGCGTGACACCTATTTTACCGAGCACGGCGGTTACCGCATTTTGGATATTCACGCCTTTAAGGAAATGGAAAAGCTCCCTAAAAATTACCGCCAATGGTGGGGCTTTGAGGACGAAAAGCTTTTTGCCTTTGCTAAGGAGGAACTGCTTCGTTTGGCGGCGGGGGAGGCGCCCTTCAATTTGACCCTTTTGACTGCCGACACCCATTTTCCCGATGGATACGTCTGCCATCTTTGCGGAAACGAGCACGAGGAGCAGTACGCCAATGTCCTTTCCTGTTCGGCCAAGCAGGTGGCCTCCTTTATCGGATGGATCAAGGAACAGCCCTTTTATGAAAACACCACCGTTATCATCGTGGGCGATCACTTGACCATGGACCCCCTCTTTTTGGAAGACATTGGGGAAGATTACGTGCGCACGGTGTATAACTGCTTCATCAATGCCCCCGTTAAGCCCGTCAACGGTCGGCTCAGGCAGTTTGGCGCTTTTGATATGTTTCCCACCACTCTGGCAGCTTTGGGGGTAAGGATACAGGGAGAGCGTCTGGGATTGGGGGTAAACCTTTTTTCGGAAGAACCCACCTTAACAGAGCTTTACGGCTACGAGGCCCTGAATGACGAGCTGCAAAAGAAATCCGTGTTTTACAACGAGACCTTTCTGGGAATGGGAAAAGAAGAGTAAGTCCGTCTTTTATAAATGCACCCGCCTTCTGTGCAAAGACAGAAAGCGGGTGTTTTTTTGCGTAAAGGCATAATCCTATCTTCTTTTGCATACGTTGTAGTCCCGCCTTGTGCGGGTGTTTTGAACGAAAGGGGCGATCATATTGAGGATAAAAAAAGCCGTCTTGTGCGGCGCGGGGCTTCTTTCCCTGGGACTGGGGACTTTGGGGACGTTCTTGCCCGTTTTGCCCAGCGTGCCCTTTTTGCTCTTGGCGGCCTCTTGCTTTGGGGCTTCTTCCGACAGACTTTACCGAGCCTTCGTTTCGGGGAAACTGTACCAAAACGGGCTGAAAAGCTATCTGCGGGGGCAGGGAATGACGGGGAAGAACAAGGTCGGAGTCTTGCTTTGTTTGACCGCGACCATGGGACTTGGCTTTGTTTTGCTCCCTCCTTCTTCTGTGGGAAGGTGGATCTTGGGCGGCGTTTGGCTGTTCCACGTGCTCTACTTTTCTTTTGGGGTCAAAACGCTGAAATAAAACGGGGGAAAGTTGCAATTTTCGAAAAAGCGTGATAAAATAACGGATATGGATTCGATTTTGAAAAGGAGCGTTTTTCTCTTGACGGAAGCAGACCGTTATTACCAAAAAATGACCCGTACCCCTGTGTCTAAGCTGATCGTCAACCTGGGTATCCCTACCACGGTGTCCATGCTGATTACCAATATTTATAACCTGGCAGATACGTATTTTGTGGGTGGACTGGGGGAAAGTGAGCAGGCTGCCACGGGGATCTTGTTTACCCTGCAGGCCATCATTCAGGCCCTGGCCTTTATGCTGGGACACGGCTCGGGGACGTACGTGTCCAAAGCCCTGGCCGACCGCGACCCGCGCGAGGCTTCGTGTTATGCTTCCACAGCCTTTTTTACGGGTGCCTTTGCGGGAACCGTATTGGGGGTGCTGGGCCTTATATTTTTGAACCCCCTGGTGCGACTGCTTGGCAGCACGGAGACCATTTTGCCCCACGCAGTGGACTACGGCATGTGGGTCTTGATCGCCTGCCCGTTTATGGTCTGCTCGTTGATCCTCAACAACAATCTGCGCTATGAGGGAAAAGCTTTTTTTGCCATGATCGGCTTAACGACAGGAGGAGTGCTGAACATTTTCGGGGATTACCTGTTGATTCGCGTGCTGGACCTGAAAGTGTTTGGGGCAGGGCTTTCCACCGCCTTTTCTCAGGTGGTCAGCTTCTTGATCCTGCTGATCTTTTACGTCAAAACGGCCCAGGCAAAGCTACGCCTTTCTATGGTCAGCCACCGTTTTAATGTGTACACGGAGATCGTAAAGGGCGGCTTTCCTTCGTTGATCCGCCAGGGCTTGTCCTCCATCTCCAACGGCTTGCTGAACAATTTTACCAAGCCCTTTGGAGATGCGGCCATTGCCGCCATGAGTGTGACCAACCGCTTTTCTGCCTTCGTTATGTGTGTGGGCTTGGGGATCGGCCAAGGCTTTCAGCCTGTGGCGGCCTTTAACTATCGGGCCAAGGAATACCGCCGCGTGAAGCGGGGATTGGTCTTTACCACCCTGTTCGGCTTGGCTTTCGTGGGGGTGCTGGCGCTGTTTGGCTTTGTCTTTTCGCCCCAGATCCTACGCTTTTTCCAAAAAAGCGAAAGGGTCATGGAGGTGGGGGTCTTCGCCCTTCGCTTTGCCTGCGTAGGGATCCTGTTCCTGCCCCTTTCCGTGCCGGTAAATATGCTGTACCAAAGCATCCGCCGCCACGCCGTGGCCTCCTTCCTTTCGCTGTTGCGCTCCGGCGCGCTTTTTATCCCCGCGTTGCTCATCGGAGCTTCCGCCTTCGGCCTGAAGGGGATACAGGCCGCCCAGCCCGTTGCGGATATATTGACGGGGTTGGCCAGCCTTCCCTTTGCCGTCCACTTTTTGCGGCGGGATCATTCGCTGTATGAATAAAGTCTTGCATAAAATATTTGTGTTATAATTCGAAAACAAATAAGATTGTTGAAAGGAAATGCAAGATGAGACAGATTTCAGTTTGTGAAGCACGGGAAATATTTTACTCCACGGATGCTAAATATGTTTCGCAAGAACAAGCCGCCATTTACTATGATAATTTTTCGGGAGAAATTGCTATTGATACGTACGTCACTTGCGGATGTCTTGTTGTGAAAAGCAATTCTTGGTGGCATATCCATGCCATTGGTGCGGAATCTGATATTTCTTCTGCTGTGAAAAAAGTAAAAGAATTTATGGATTTAAATACCGAAAAACTAATGGTACTTACTTGGGACAGTATTCCGGATGAATTGACTGACAAGAGAGGGGCCTACAAGTTTGTGCGGGGCTATCTGCCGTACACAGACCCATCTGTTCGCGAACTGACGATCAATGATTATGAGCAGGTCAAAAAATGCTGTTCGTATGATGCGATGGATAACCGGATCGGGAACGATTGTGCAAATGAATTTTTGACGTATTATCATGAATTCATCAATGATGTGAATGTAATAAATCTCGGCCTGTTTATAGGTGACGATTTGGTTGGATATGTCCAATCCTTTTTACAAAAAGGGGTGGATATGTCAACCGTAAATATATACGTTAACAGGACGCAACGACAAAAAGGGTATGCAAAACGGTTGCTTTCGGCGGTATGTGCTACATCTGAAAATGTGATGTATTGTTATAGCTGTGTAAAAGACAATATTGCATCCATAAATACGGCAAAATCATGTGGGTTTCAGTTCAAAGGGGCCTACTTAGCCGTTTAAACAAAAAAAGATATGGGAGAAGAAACAGGCTCTCATATCTTTTTTATTTTGTACGGCTATTTGACGCTTCGGTAATACAGACCACCTGTGCGGGGAAGGGCAGATTCTCTGTCAGCAAGGATCTCGCGGGCAATACGGAGGCATTCCTCTTCCGTTTCCAGAGTAAAATACAAAAGCTTGAAATCAACGGGAGCCTGAGCCTTTCCGCCGATATGCAAGGGGACGGAATTGAGTACGGAGGTAAATTGCCTGTCATAGCAAAGCAGGGGAAAGGAGGCACCCGTGCGGTCGGTCAGTGTACTGCGGCCTTGGCAGGAAGTACATCCGCGTGCCGCCTTGGCGGGGCAGTTGCGTACTCGCATAACGGGTAAACGTCCGTAAGCGATATAACCGCGGGGCAATGACGTGCCCAGCTCTCCGATCTTTCCCATGGAAAGCTCAAAGGAAACGGTGGCGGCCTTCAGCCCCCACTCTCCGTATGCTTGCAGAGCGGCGCTGTTGGTGATATTCAGCCCTGCGCCGCCGTACACCTGCACGTCCAACTGCTTGCCCAGGTGAAGGGCGTAGACGTTTTCAGCCCAAAAGCTCTGCACGCCTTTTTCAACCAGCTCACGAGCCGTCTGCCTTATGTTTTCCTCGGTTTCGGGGAAGGCGAGGGCGGGCAATTCTGCTGTCAAACGGGAGGCGTAAAGGCCGATCAGCTCGGGATGACGTAAAATTTCACGGGCGGGTAAAATCAGCCTGTCTGCTATGGAAGCGCTTTGCTCGGAAAGCTGTTCAAAGCTTTCAAAACGCATCCAAAGGGCGGCCTTGCGGGGAGGCGTATAGGAAGGAAGATCAAAGGAAAAGGGAACGGATGCATGGGCTTGCGTATGAGAAAGGGCTTGACCTAAGGCCTCCAAGCCCCGTCTGCGCAAATCGTTCAGGGCGGAAGGGGGGAGCATCAGCCCTTGAGGGTTATCCACCTGCAGGGCGGCGAGGTAAAACGGCGTTCCTCCGCATTTTTTCAAAAATTTGGCGGCCTGCTCCTCGTCTGTGCCTTGTTGCTGAGCGGCAATGCCGCAAGCTCCCTGCACGGTCGCGGCCTTGTCCAGGCAGGCCAATGTCAAAGCGGAAGCCCCTTCCTTTTCCACGCAAAGCCTCATAGAAACGGGCAAACGGGCAGTTTCCTTGTCATAAAGCTGTTGCAGTCCCTTGAAAACGGAGGCGGCGGCTACCACATCCTCCTTGCCGCGAAAGCCGAACATATCTTTACGCCTTCCCGTGGCGTAGCCGTCGGTAAAGCCGCTTCGGGAAAACACGGCGCGCAGAGTCTCGGCGTCGTAGGGCTCGCCCGCCAGCGCTTTGCGGCAAGCGGTCACGGCGGCGGCCACGTATTCGGGGCGCTTCATGCGTCCCTCGATCTTAAAAGAGCTGACGCCCGCCTCAGCCAGTTGGCGGATCTGTCCGATGTGGGAAAGATCCTTTAGTGAAAGGGCATAGGCCTTTCCCTCGCAGGTGAAATTCAGGCGGCACGGCTGGGCGCAAAGACCGCGGTTTCCGCTTCGACCTCCGATGAGGGAGGAAAGATAACATCCCCCGGAAAGACTCATACAAAGAGCGCCGTGAACAAAGGCCTCCAATTCCACGGAGGTTTGACGGCGAATGGCCTCGATCTCTTTTAAAGAAAGCTCCCGCGCCAGCACTACGCGGGATACCCCTAAATCCTGGAAAAAACGGACGCCGTCGGTATTGTGTACAGCACATTGGGTGGAGGCGTGAATGGGAAGAGAGGGGTATTTGGCGGCAAACAGCTTCATCACGGCAGGATCCTGCACAATCACCGCATCTGCGCCTGCGGTGGCAATGCGATCCGCCGTTTCCTCCAACAGAGGCATCTCACGATCGGTGACCAGCGTGTTGACCGTGACGTGCACCCGAACTCCGTGACCGTGACAAAAGCGGACCGTACTTTCCAAATCAACATCCTCAAAATTTTCCGCGTTGCGGCGGGCGTTAAAGCCCTTGGTGCCCAAATAAACGGCATCCGCGCCACAACGTACAGCGGCTAAAAGCTGTTCCTGCCCGCCTGCCGGGGCTAAAATTTCGGCCTTCACAGGGCACCTCCTTTTCAGTTTTCTCTTATTTTATCACAAAAACATAAAAAAGAGAAGCCCTTTTACAGAGCTTCTCTCTTTTTTTACGGAAGTGACTCTTACTTTTGCTCGGCCAACTTGACCAGCTTTTCGTACTTCTCGGTCGCCACGGTTTCGGCCTGGGCAAACAGCTTTTCGGCACGATCGGGGAAGGAGAGAGTCAGGGAGCTGTAACGGTTCTCGTTGAGAATGAAGTCGCGGTAGGAAGCGCTGGGAGCCTTGGAGTCCAGCACAAAGGGATTCTCTCCCTTGTCTGCACGACGGGGGTCAAAGCGGAACAGATGCCAGTAGCCGGCGGCCACAGCGGCCTTAATGACGCCCTGGGTGTCGGACATGCCCAGCTTCTTGATGCCGTGGTTAATGCAGGGAGCGTAAGCGATGATCAGGGAGGGGCCGTGATAGCTTTCGGCCTCATTGAAAGCCTTGATGCACTGGTTAAAGTCGGCACCCATACCGATCTGAGCCACGTATACGTAGCCGTAGGACATGGCGATGGCCGCCAGATCCTTCTTCTTCACACCCTTACCGGCTGCAGCAAAGTGAGCCACGGAACCAACGGGAGTGGCCTTGGAGGCCTGACCGCCGGTGTTGGAATACACTTCGGTATCGAAGACCAGGATGTTCACGTCCTTGCCGCTGGCCAGCACGTGGTCCAAGCCGCCGAAGCCGATGTCATAAGCCCAGCCGTCGCCGCCCAGGATCCAGACAGACTTCTTCACGAACATATCCTTCATGCCCAGCAATTCCTTGCAGGCGGGAGTGCCGGCGGCTTCCAAAGCGGCTTCCAAAGCAGCGGAAGCGGCTTTGCTGGCTTCGCCTTCGTCCATGACGGCCAACCAGTTTTCACAGGCGGCCTTCAGCTCGCCTTCGCTTTCGGCGGCAAGCTTGGTGACCAGCTCGGCCACGTGGGCGCGGCGCTGTTCAACAGCCAGCATCATGCCGTAGCCGTATTCGGCATTGTCTTCAAACAGGGAGTTGGCCCAAGCAGGACCCTGGCCCTTTTTGTTGACGGTGTAGGGAGTGGCAGGTGCGCTACCGCCCCAAATGGAGGAGCAACCCGTGGCATTGGCGATATACATGCGGTCGCCGAACAGCTGGGTGGCCAAGCGGGCGTAAGTGGGCTCTGCACAGCCGGGGCAGGCGCCGGAGAATTCCAGCAGGGGACGGCGGAACTGACTGCCCTTTACGGATTCGGGCTTGAAGACCGCGGCCACTTCGGGCTTTTCGGAAACCTTCTTGTCGGCGTATTCGAAAACGGACTGCTTGTCAAGCTGGGTATCCAGAGGCTTCATGACCAAAGCCTTTTCCTTGGCGGGGCAGGTGTTGACGCAGTTGCGGCAACCGGTGCAGTCCAGCACGGAAACGGTCATCACGTACTGCAAAGCATCCAAGCCCTTGCCCATCATCTTCTTGGTCTGGGCACCGCTTTCGGCGGCTTCCTCGGCCGTCATTACAGCGGGACGCAGGCAAGCGTGGGGGCAAACGTAAGCGCACTGGTTGCACTGAATGCAGTTTTCGGGGATCCACTGGGGAACGTCTACGGCAATGCCGCGCTTTTCAAAAGCGGCGCTGCCCTGGGGCATCAGACCGTCGGCGTTCTTGACGAAGGTGGAAACGGGCAGCTCGTCACCCTTTTGGGCGTTGACGGGCATGACAATGTTTTCCACGAATTCCTTCAGATCGGCACGGTCGCAATCCACCTTCACATCGGCGGGAGTGTCCACAGCGTTGGCCCAAGCGGCGGGAACCTCCACCTTCTTGTAGCTGACAGCACCGCGGTCAATGGCGGCAAAGTTCATGTTGACGATCTTTTCGCCCTTGCTTCCGTAGGACTTAACGACGGCTTCCTTCATGTAGCGAATGGCGTCGTTGGTGGGAATGATGTTGGCGATCTTGAAGAAGGCAGCCTGCAGAATGGTGTTGATACGGCCGCCCATACCGATCTCCTTGGCGATGCCCACACCGTCGATGGTGTAGAAATCGATCTTCTTGGTGGCCAGATCACGCTTCATGGCAGCGGGGAAGCGGGCTTCCATTTCAGCCAGATCCCAGTTGCAGTTGAGCAGGAACTTACCGCCCTTCTTCAGGTCGGAGGTCAGGTCATATTTACCTACGTAGGAGGGATTGTGGCAAACCACAAAATCGGCCTTGGAAACGTAGTAGGTAGAGCGAATGGGCTTTTTGCCAAAACGCAGGTGAGAAACGGTCAGACCGCCGGACTTCTTGGAGTCGTAGGCAAAGTAGGCCTGGGCGTACAGCTTGGTGTGGTCGCCGATGATCTTGATGGAGTTTTTGTTGGCACCCACGGTACCGTCGGCACCTAAGCCCCAGAATTTGCAGGCCACCGTGCCCTGAGGCGCGGTTTCGGGGTTCTCGCGGATCTTCAAGGACAGGTTGGTCACGTCGTCGTCAATACCTACGGTGAAGATCTTCTTGGGCTTCTTGGCCTGAGCATTGCGGAAGGCGGCGATGATGCAGGCAGGCGTGGTATCCTTGGAGCCCAGACCGTAGCGGCCACCGGTGATGCTGCAGTTTTCAAAAGCGGTGCCGCGCACGGCGTTGCACACATCCAGGTACAGGGGCTCGCCGATGGAGCCGGGTTCCTTGGTGCGGTCCAGCACGCACAGATTTTTGACCGTCTTGGGCAGAGCGGCCAGGAAATGCTTAATGCTGAAGGGACGGTACAGACGGACCTTCAGCAGGCCCACTTTTTCGCCCTTGGCGCGCAGATAGTCCACCGTTTCCTCGGCGGTGTCGCACACAGAGCCCATGGCAATGATGACGGTCTCGGCATCCTTGGCACCGTAGTAGTTGAACAGCTTGTACTTGGTGCCGATGCGGGCGTTGACCTGGTTCATATAGTCTTCCACAATGGCGGGAAGCGCGTTGTAGTAGGAGTTGCAGGCTTCACGTGCCTGGAAGAAGATGTCGGGGTTCTGAGCGGAACCCTTCAGCACGGGGTGTTCGGGGTTCAGGGAACGCTCACGGAAAGCCTTGATGGCGTCCATATCCACCATTTCGGCCAGGTCCTTATAGTCCCAGCAGGCCACTTTCTGGATCTCGTGGCTGGTGCGGAAGCCGTCAAAGAAGTGCAGGAAAGGCACGCGGCCCTTAATGGTGGACAAGTGGGCCACGGCACCCAGATCCATGACCTCCTGAGGGTTGCCGGCGCACAGCATAGCGTAGCCGGTCTGGCGGCAGGCCATCACGTCGGAATGGTCGCCGAAGATGGACAAAGCGTGGGAAGCCACCGCACGTGCGGAAACGTGGATGACGTTGGGCAGCAACTCGCCGGCGATCTTGTACAT
>JAFWAE010000017.1 GCA_017507855.1 Clostridia bacterium | reverse complement strand
GGCGTTTCCATCACCGGTAACTCCACCAACCCCACCCGTTTCCAGCATCCCGTTGCAGGCACCTATAAGAAGTGGTGCCAGGAGAACGGTGTCGGCTACTTCTCCGTTGCCTCCGGCGGCGGTACCGGCCGTACCTTGCATCCTGACAACATGGCCGCAGGTCCTTCCAGCTACGGTATGACCGATACCATGGGTCGTATGCACTCTGACGCTCAGTTTGCAGGCTCTTCTTCCGTTCCTGCTCACGTTGAGATGATGGGCTTGATCGGCGCAGGTAACAACCCCATGGTTGGTATGACTGTTGCAGTGGCTGTGGCTATCGAAGAGGCTTCTAAGTAAGCGATTTTGAATTTAACAAAAAAACGGACGCATCCCGCCAAAGGATGCGTCCGTTTTTTTTGTTAAAAGAGTCTGTACCACTCACTATAGCCGGTCATTGCCGTAGGTCTGATCAAAAGATCCGAGGTACCGGACGTTTCCTTCACGCTGAAGGTCCAACCCACGTCACCCTCAATGACACAAACCGCCATATCGTTAGCACCAAAGCCGTTTTTAGCCCTCACAGAAGCGCGAACGACATATCTGCAATCTTCATCATAAACCTTAAAATCCTCTGCGCTTTCTGCTCCCTCGGGAAATTCAAAACAGATCCACGCATTTTCAATGGATACGGATTCAAGATCCTTAAACTTTTTTTTGATGGAATCGACTAACTTTTTCACCGTCAAAGCATCGCTTCCGTACATAATCAAAGGCTCCCCTTCAATGCTGATGTACTCATACCAAAAATCCATGAGTCCCTCCAGGGGAACCGCCACGCCTTCCTCCGCGTCAATATCTGCAAGCTGATTACATGCGTTGTACAAATTACTGACTTCCCTCAAAGAAAAAACGGGCATGCCTTCCTCATCGGTCAGACTTCTCAGCTTCTTCCACATTTCTCCCTCAGCGTTTTCCTTGCGGAAATACTTGTAAATGCTCTCGTTTTTCCGCATGATCTCGTGCTCTTCCTTTGTGCCGGTATAATGCTCCGCAAGAAGCTCAACCACTTCCTCCGCACTGCCGCATTCCCGTTTAAAGACTTCCGGCCCCTTGGCGCCTTCGCTGCAAGCGGCCAAAGAAACGCCCATCATCAAGGCCAGGAAAAAAGCTCCCGCTCTCTTCATTGCAAATCTCTCCTCTTGATAAAATAGATCGTCCTGATTATACAACTTTTCACATCACTTGTAAAGCTTGAAATTGACTTTTTCCTTCTGTTGCATTATAATAAAAGTATCCTTTTTGTAAAAAAACATCCCGTAGGAGAGTGCCATGACCATAAAGATCCATATTGACAAAGCTCCCGTATCTCATATTGATAAAAAGCTTTTCGGAAATTTTATCGAGCATATTGAAAATTGCATTCTGGGCGGCATCTGCGATCCTGAAAGCCCTCTCGCAGACAGTACGGGAATACGTACTGACGTACTGGAAAAATGCAAAGAACTGGCTCCTCCCATCCTGCGCTTTCCGGGCGGCACCGTAATAGGGATCTACCACTGGGAGGATCACGTGGGTCCTGTGGAAAACCGCAAAAAGATGCGTAACCTGATTTGGGGGAACCGCCTTTGCCACGAATTCGGCACCGCGGAATTCGTCACCTACTGCCGCCAAATCGGCGCTGAGCCTATGATCTGCGTCAATATGCCCACGGGCAGTGCCGAAGAAGCCGCCCATTGGGTGGAGTACTGTAACGGCACCGACGATACCTATTACGCGAATCTTCGCCGTGCCCACGGCTATCCTGAGCCCTTCAATGTCAAATATTGGTGTATCGGTAATGAAAGCCATGCCGAGCCCGACCTGGGTTGGCAACATAACGTGGACATTTATATCCGCGAAGCCTGGGAATTTACAAAATATATGAAACTGACCGACCCTACCCTGAAATTGGTCTTTGTAGGTCATGACGAGGCATGGAACCGCGCTGTGTTGGATAGCCTCGGCGACGTGTGCGATTATCTTTCCCTTCATTACTATACCCAAACTCCCGATTTTTCCCATATTGAACGTTTTGAAACGAAAAGCCTCCGCGCCGTCGAGCAGTTGTTGGATGAGTATAACCAAAAGGAACTGACTCACTCCCGATGGTATCGCTTCCCACCCCGTGCCGAAAACATCCGCATCGCCTTGGACGAATGGAATATTTGGAGCAACCGTCCCACCTCTGCAGATCCCTACGGCCTCTTTGACCGTTATGATTGGACATCTGCCCTGTGGGTAGCCAAATTTCTCCATATGATGATCCGTCACTCTCATCATATCGGCATCGGGAATATGGCACAAATGGTCAACGTGATCGCTCCCATCGTGGCAGAAAAAGACGGTTCATGGAAACAGACCATCTTCTACCCTATGCGTCTTTACCCTGCCTTTTGCGGTGAAAGCCTTCTTAATGTCTCTTACGACTGTCCTCAGTTGGATTTGGTCGCTACCCTTCGTAACGGCGGAGGCTACGCGATCTTTGCCGTCAATACCGCCGCTGATCCTTTAACGGTAGAATTGGAAGCTCCTCTCCGTTCTCATTCCGTCCTCACGTGCGCTTCCCCCGACCTGGTCAATGATGCTCAACACGATTACGTGCAGGAGTATACGCTCTCTCCCAGCGGAAACTCGGCCATTCTTCCTCCTCACAGTATTTCTCTGCTTACGATTTAGCTTTCCCGTTCCCTAAAGCCCGTGCATAAATCACGGGCTTTTTTCTTGTCTCCGAAAGATGGATCATTCTCTTTTTAGGGTTCTTTGACTCTTTTTTTACAAAAAAAAGAACGCCCCAAAAGGGGCGTTCTTTTTAACTGTGGAAGTTATTAGCCGCAGAGTGCCTCGTAGACGTAGATCACGTCAATGAAGCTCAGACCGGTAGCAGCATCGGTTTCCATAGCGTGGACGCGTACGTTATAGACATACACGTAGTTCGCCGTGGAAACGGAGGGGCAGCTCTGGTCGGCGACAGCGGTGCCGGGAAGGTGAGCGCAGTACTTCAGGTCAGCGGTGGTGCCGGTGCGGACGGAACCGTCAGCAGCCACAACGTATACCTTGCAGTCGGCGGTGAAGCCATACTGGGTACCGTGATTCACAGGGGCGGGATTGGCATCGTCAAAGCCGCCAGGGAGAGCGGAGGTATTCTTAGCAAAGTAGTACCAGCCATCAATGGTGCCGGGATAGTAGAGTGCAACATTGGGAGCACGATCCACTTCAACCACGGTCTCGGTACCGTCGGCGGCCAAGCTGTAGTTAATGAAATCGCCAGGAGCGAAGGTGGAGGTGGTGGGATCAGCCACGGTCACAACAATGGTGGCGGTGGTGCCATCCAGCTTGCAAACAGTGTAGTTTACGTCACGCATAGCGGCATTGGTAGCGTTGATGGTAACCACACGGTTAGTTACGATAGCCTCAAAAGTAGCGGGAATGTAGCTGGGACCGGCAGGAGCCTGCACCAACACGATGGTGTCGGGAGACTGAGCCAAATTAGTACCAAACATGCCAACAAAGCCATAAGTACCTTGGGGCAGAGTAGCGGGAGTGTAGAAGTTGATGGCACTGAACTTGTTGTCAACAAAGTTGCCGGAACCATCTGTAGCATCAGAGTTGACGTTACCGGAAGCAGTGGTCAGAACCACGATTCTGGCATCGCTTGCGGGAAGAACCAATTGAGGAGCACCAGAAGCAAAAGTAGCAGAGCTGTAAACCAGATAGCTTCCTGCATTGATAATCTGAGCATCGGGCCAAGTGGTCTGGCCGTGCATGCCATTATAAGCAGCGCAGAAACCGGTGGTCACGCCGTCATAACCGCTCAAGCCCTTAGTAGCGTCAAAGGTAGCCGTGGTATAACCGGCCAGGTTCTGGGAAATCATACCGTTTGCACTGGTAAACAGGTGCCAGGTGGGCTGAGCATCCATGTAGTACAGGTTATTGAAGGACTGGAACACATAGGAACCGTCAGCCTTCTGAGTGAACAGGTAAGGACGGTTGAACCAGTTGTCAGACCACTGGTTCAGCCAGTTGGTAGTAGCCTCGGCGTTGGCTTGAGGCTGACCTGCAAAGCCAACGCCGTTGTTGGCATCCAGCAACCACATGTCGTTGGTGATACCGGTGAACTTTTCGCCGGTGGACTTGTAAGCTTCAAAAGCGTAGCCAACAAGAGTGCCGTGACCGGTGGCAGGATCAAAAGCGAAGCTGGCTTCAATCTTGGTGATGAAAGCAAAAGTGGGACGTACATACTGATAGCCGGGAGCGGAAGTCACAACGGCAGGAGCGTAAGCGATCTTGCCGAAGCTGTCCACGTACAGGTTGGTGTTAGCACCGGTGGGGTTAACGGAGGCAATATCCACGGAACCGGCATAAGCGGATTCCTGATACCAGTTGTCACCGAACTTGTAGGTGTTTTCGCTGTAAGCAACGTACTTGGCGGTGGTCTTGGTCAGCTTGTAAGCATCCATCACAGCGCCGTCGTAGAAATACTCTACGTAGCTGCCGGAAACGACCTTGTTCAGGTTCAGAACGGCATTTTCTTCCAGATCCAAGCCGGTGCCCAAACCAGCGCCGGCCAACAGAGCGTCATCGGCGGTAGCAATAGCAGCCACACCGAATTCATATTTGGCAGTGCCGGCTCTCAACTCGGCATAGTAGCGGCCCACAGCACCGGGAGTGACGTAAGCCACACCGTTGGCCACGAACACACGGTAAGCGGCAGTGCCGGTGGGAGCAGTCACAGTCGCAGGCTTGTAGGTACCTACGCCGTTCTCCACGGTGGCGACCAGCACATTGGCGGGAGCAAAAGCAGTGCCGTTGATGACGTAGTTGCCGGAAGCATCGGTGTTGATCTTGTTGACGATGGAGCTCTCGATGGTGCCCTGCTGAGGAATGCAGATGCTGTTGGTATAAGCGCCGTTAGTATCCACATCAGCCTTGTAGAACACCTTCACAGTGGTGCCAAAGTAGGCATCCATCTGAGTGGCGGACTCGGCATAGAAAGCCTTGGTGACGTTAGCATCGGTTACCTTGTAGCCGTTGTGGGCGGCATCAAAGCGAGCAGCAGCGGAAGCGGTACCCAGGTTGTTAGTGGCAACTACGGTGCCGACGAAGGTGTCGTAGTTAAACACGCGCTCCATGATGGAGGAGCCGGGAGTCTGAGTGTTCTGGTTCAGAGAGGTGTTGTACTTTACGCTATCCAGGAAGAGAGCGTTGTACAGCATCACAGCCACGAAACCACGGGTGGCCTCGGTGCCGGCAGTGAACTCTACGGTAATACCGTTGAACAGGCCCTGAGTCTTGGCCGTGCTCATGAAAGTGCTGGGCCACACAATCGTTTTGAAATTGTAATTCGAAAAAAGAAAGTCAAACCGACCCTGCTGTTTCGGACTTCGGGCGAACGTTCTTTTTTTAAAAAAAAGAGGGAAAATTCAACAAAAATTCAACTTCTTTACACGATCCCCTCCAAAATGTCCGCGTTTTGCAGATCCGCTTTTTCGATCACGTGGGCGTAAATATCGGTCGTAGTGAATATCAACAATCCTCACATGTTGGTGTACTAAGATATTTTTTCTCAGGCGGTGGGGTTTTGTCGATTAGCTTGTAGTAGATGTGGATTTCACGTGGTTCCTTGCTGTATTTGCCGGGGCATTTGTCAACCGTAACGAACTCGATCAGCTCCATACACATCTCACGGGTAAGCGTGGGAACGGTCAGATAGGTTTTTAGACGGGAAATAAACTCGTCAACGTTTGCCCTTTCCTTCGTGGTGTCAGCCTGTCGTTTCTCGATCTCGGAGCGTTCATTCTGCAGTTTCAGCTTCTCT
>JAFWAE010000016.1 GCA_017507855.1 Clostridia bacterium | reverse complement strand
GTGTTCACATGAAAATACGAAGTTCTTCCCTCTGCGCCAGCAGAGGAGTTTGCGGAGCAAAGGGCAGAGAGCTGTTTCATCGAAGATATATTAGCCTTATGCAGAAGAACGAGGATTTTCGTGTTCACATGAAAATACGAAGTTCTTCCCTCTGCGACAGCAGAGGGGAGGAGAGGGAGCGGCGGGCGATTCGTGAATCGCCCCTACAAGAAGGTGAAAGGCGGCGGGCGATTCGTGAATCGCCCCTACAAGAAAGTGGGAAGCGGCGGACGATTGGGGAATCACCTCTGCAAGAAGGAGGGAAGCGGCGGGCGATTGGTGGCCATATTCGAGGCAAAGCCGAGAATTTGGCAGATCGCACCCTACAAGAAGGTGGGAAGCGGCGGACGATTGGGGAATCGCCCCTACAAGAAGGAGGGAAGCGGCGGGCGATTGGGGAATCGCCCCTACAAGAAGGTGGGAAGCGGCGGGCGATTGGGGAATCGCCCCTATAAGAAGGTGGGAAGCGGCGGGCGATTGGTGGCCATATTCGAGGCAAAGCCGAGAATTTGGCAGATCGCACCCTACAAGCTCTCATGAACGTAACCTAAAACCGTAGGGGCGATTCACGAATCGCCCGATGGCAACCATTCCCCCGTTGCCATCGTTTCAACGGAAATGCATGGAAACGCCGTTCCGTAGCCGTTAGGGTTGCGAAAGGGGTTACGCGGCGGGCGATTGGTGAATCGCCCCTACAAGTTCCTGTTTCCTAACGTAGGGGAGAGGGGAGATTTTCTTTTTTTTGCCGCGCTTTATTTTGACACGGGGGTGTACCCATGGTGAACAGGGGGTGTACCCATGGTGACACCCCTATTAACAAGACCCATATATAACAAGACTCACATGAACAAGAACTCCCCCTCTCTCCCCCTCATGGGGCGGAGGGGGCAGAGGGGGGAGGAAGAGGAAGCTTTCGTTTGAGGCCGACGGCGGGGACGGGTGAAAGCGTTTGGGGAAA
Organism: Clostridia bacterium; assembly: GCA_017507855.1. Taxonomy (GTDB): domain Bacteria; phylum Bacillota; class Clostridia; order Oscillospirales; family RGIG5554; genus RGIG5554. Next base: position 16,240 of record JAFWAE010000016.1, on the reverse strand, counting down.
ACAAAAGGCGTCCCAAAGGTGGGACGCCGAGGTAAAGGCTTGCGCGGGCATGGCAGAAGGGGACTGCCTTGCACGCAAAGGCCGGACCCATGGGGCAGTATGAGAGCAGGGAAGGGGGAAAGCGCGTAAGAATGTGTCAGTCCACAAAATCAAATTCCACGTCGTAGATGCTGACGGTATCGCCGTCGGAAATACCGGCTTCCCGCAGGCGGTCGATGATGCCGCTCTTGCGCAGTACGCGGTCAAAATAGCGCATGGATTCTTCGTCGTTGGGGTCGATAGTATTGAGAAAGGCGGGCAGCCAATCCCCTTCCACCATGTACACCCCGTCTTGCACGGACACGCGCACCTCGCGGGAGGAGGTGTTTTCAAAGGTGGGGGCGGCTTCCGCTTCGTAGATCTCTACGGCGGGGAGGGTTTGCAGACGTTGCCAAATGAGGTTCAACAGCTCGCGGGTGCCTTCCCCGGTGGCGGCCGAGATACAACAGGCCTCCACCCCGTGTTGGGCGGCATAGGCCAAAAATTCGTTTTTGGTCTGCTCGTCCACGCAGTCGCATTTGTTGGCCGCCCAGATCTGGGGGCGGGAGGCCAGCACGGCAGAGTAGCGCTCCAGCTCGCGGCTGATGATGGCAATGTCCTCGCGGTAGTCGCGCCCTTCACATTGGCTCAAGTCGATGACCTGTACCACCAAACGGCAACGCTCGATATGGCGCAGGAAGTCGTGCCCCAGGCCGGCCCCTTCGGAGGCACCTTCGATCAGGCCGGGAATATCTGCCATAACGAAGTCGGCCCCGTCGCCGATGCGGATCATGCCCAACTGGGGCTGAAGGGTGGTAAAATGGTAGTTGGCGATCTTGGGGGTGGCGGCACTGACAGAGGAGAGCAGGGTGCTTTTGCCCACGTTGGGGAAGCCGGCTAAACCTACGTCCGCCAAAAGCTTCAGCTCCAGACGCAGGTCGAAACTTTCACCGGGCATGCCCGGCTTGGCAAAGCGGGGGATCTGCCTTACGGGGGTGGCAAAATGCACGTTGCCGAACCCGCCTTTTCCACCCTTGGCGGCCACAAAAGGCTCGCTGTCGGACATATCCTTCATCAGGCGGCCCGTATTGGCGTCGAAGATGAGTGTTCCCTTGGGCACGCGGATGACACAGTCGGGGGCGTTTTTCCCGTGAAACTTGGAGGATTTTCCGTCGCCGCCGTTGGCGGCCTGGTAACTGCGGCGATAGCGCAGGTCAGCCAGGGTGGAAAGCCCGTCGTCCACCACGAAGACCACGTTGCCGCCTTTGCCCCCGTCGCCTCCGTCGGGACCGCCCTTGGCAATGTATTTTTCACGGTGGAAGGATACGCATCCGTTGCCGCCGTTGCCCGCCTTGATACGGATCAAAGCCGAATCTACAAACATAACAAGCACCTCTCTTTTGTGAAGAAAAAACCCCGAACAAGCGGGTTGTTCGGGGTTTCAGACCACGGGAACGATTACTGCGCGTAAACGCTTACACGCTTGCGATCCTTGCCCATGCGCTCGAAACGGACAACGCCGTCGATAAGGGCAAAGAGGGTATCGTCGGAACCGATGCCCACGTTGTTACCGGGGTGGATCTTGGTGCCGCGCTGGCGGACCAGGATGTTGCCGGCCAACACGAACTGCCCGTCGGCACGCTTGGCGCCCAGACGCTTGGATTCGCTGTCACGGCCGTTCTTGGTGGAACCCACACCCTTTTTATGAGCGAAGAATTGGATGTTCAGCTTCAGCATGATTCATTTTCCTTTCGTAGTTACTTTCAGAAAACGGGGATACTGCGCCGCAAGCTCCTGCAAATGGAGCTGCAACCCTTTGAGAAGGGAAGCGGCGGTTTCACTGCAGCCCGCAGGCAATTGCAGCGAAAGGGTGGCAGAGGCTTCGTCCGCACGGACGTCTGCCCGGATCCCCAGGACCTCCGTTACCGTGTTGCACACCAGCTGGGCGGCAGAGGAGACGGCGGCACAGACAATGTCGGCCCCGCTTTCCGCATACCCGCTGTGACCCCGAATGACAAATGCCACGGGGACTCCGTCACAGCAACGGAACTCAGCTTGCGTCATGACCCTTGGCGCTTAGGCGTTGATCTTTTCGATCTGCACCTTGGTGTAGGGCTGACGATGACCCTGCTTGCGCTTTTCGTTCTTCTTGGACTTGTAGCGGAAAACGACGATCTTCTTGGCCTTGCCGTTTTTCACCACACGGGCAACCACATTGGCACCGTCCACCACGGGGGTACCCAGCTTGGTTTCGGTGTCATTGTTGACAGCCAGCACCTGGTCAAAAGTGACCGTTTCGCCCTCGGCGACATTGAGCTTTTCGACGAATACAAGATCGCCTTCGGAGACCTTGTACTGCTTTCCGCCCGTCACAAAGACTGCGTACATGGAAAGCAAACTCCCTTTCAATTATAAACTCGCTGACAGGGGTGGAACCACATATGGGCACACTTGAAAAAACCCCGGAACACGCGGCAAGTAATACTATAACACAATGGGAAGGATTTGTCAAATGTTTTTTCGAAAAAAGTTTACTTTTTTTGCACTTTATCGAAGACCCAGCCGTAATAGTCGTTTTCCAGGATGCGGGCCGAGTAGGTGAACTTTTTGCTGATGAGGCTGTTCATGGCGGAAACGTAGTTTTCCGGCAGTTCCTCGTCGGTCAGCTTGGTGACGACCTTGCCCTTGCTGGCGTAGCGTACCTTGTCGGTGATGAAGCTGCGGTCCAGGAAAATGACCAACGGGTCGGAGTCGGAGAGAATGTCCGTGCCCATGAGCAGGCGCGAGTCGTATTCCAGCCCCAGCAGGTTGGAAACGGTGGGCAGTACGTCCAGGCTGGAGCAGACCTTGTCTACCACGATGGGCGTTTCCATGGCGGAGTTCCAAATGATGAGGTTACTGCGGTAAAGCTCGAAGGTATCGTCCACCTCGTGGCCCGCCAGCTCCTCAATGGCGCTTTTGGGAAGGCCGTAGGGGTAGTGGTCGGCGCTCATGACGAAGAGGGTCTTATCCAGCACACCTGCTTCTTCAAAGCGTTGAATGAGGTACTCCAAGGCCTTGTCCAGCTCGATATTGCAGGCCAGGTAGGCGCGGGCCGCCTCGGAATAGGGCAGGTCCTTGACCAGCTTATAGTTTTTCCAGGCGATATAGTTGTCGTTGAAGGTGTAGTCCATATGGCCGCTGACAGTCATGTAGTACACGTGGAAGAGCTCGTCGTTAATATATTCGTCCACGGTCTTTTCTACCATCTCCAGGTCGGACTGGGGCCAGCTTTGGTATACCTCCAGGCCGTTTTTATGGGCCTTGTAGATATAGCCGTGGTTGGGGTAGGTCTCGTGGCGCTTGTAGTAGGTGTAGGTGTTGGCGTGGTAGGCGCGGGCGCTGTAACCCAAAGAGCCAAGCTGGTTGCCCAGCACGAAGGGCATATAAATGCTGCCCGAGCGCCACATGCTCCACACGCCCGACTTGGGAAGCAGGCCCGTACAGGGCAGATATTCCCCGTCGGAGGTGCTCACCCCCCAAAGGGGATTGTAGAAATTGTTGAACACGAAGCCCCCGTTGACCATTTTGTACAGCGTGGGGGTCAGCTCCTCGTCCACAGCCAGGTAGGAGAAGGATTCGGCGGTGAGAAGCACGACGTTATAGCCCTCGAACATCCCCGTGTATTCGTTTTTCTTGGTGGCGGGGACTTGGGAAAAATATTTGTGCATATCGGCCACGGTCTTATTGGGCGCATTGGCGATCAAGGAAGCAAAATCGATGTCCATGACGTTGTCACCGTAGACTACGGGCGCGGTTGGGGGAGCGGTGACGGGCGCGGTGACGGGGGTCGTGACAGGTGCCGTGACAGGTGCCGTGACAGGTGCGGTGACGGGCGCGGTGGCAGGGGTCGTAACAGGAACCGTGGCAGGTACGGTGGAAGGAGTCGTGGCAGGCAAGGTAAAGGGTTCTTCTTCCTTTGGCAGGGGGTCAAAAACACTGTTGGTGCCGAAAAGCAGGGTCTGCACGTCCAAGCGCAGGGAGGTCACGGCACCGAATTCGCAGATCTTCAGCTCTTGCACGTCGCTGTAATAGTACAGGTCATAGGGAGAAAGGGAATCCTTGGGGCCTGCCAGAATTCCCGTTAAGGCGGCGGCATAGCCCAATATCCAAGCGCCTGCAGCCATCAGGCAACGGGAAAGGGGTTGACGCTTTTGGGGCACCAAATGACGGTGAAACACCAAAAACAGCACCCCCGGCAACAGAAAGCCCAGTATGACGGGGACGTTGGCGCCGATGGTGGCGAAGATCGTTTTATAGAACTGCTTGAACACGTCGCCGCCGCCCATAAACAGGCTGGTCAGGCTCATGTACGCGCGGAAGACGTCGTAATAGCAATGCTGAATGCAAAGATAGACGGCCAACAAAAACAGACCTGTAGCGGTCACGGCGGTGCGACCCTTGGGAGGCAGCAGGCAGTTTACCAGCCAGATCAGCCCCGCAAAGGACAGGGAGAAAAGCACCGTCAGCCAGAAGTTAGGGGAAAAAGACCCGAACTGAAGCAGGTGAAAGCCCGTTTCGCTGAGCAAAACGGAGGCGACTATATAGACGGGCAGTCTCCAGAAGGGGACTGTCCGCGAGGAAGCGGGAGCAGTTGAATTTTTCATAAAAGGCGACACCGTCCGACAGTTTTTTTACCATTATACAACTCTTTGTTTCAAAAGTAAAGTATTCCCAAAAAAGTTAAAAAATAATTCGAATTTGAAAAAAGACGGAAAATTTGCCGAAAGCCCTTGACAGAAGACCGGAAACATGATATTATTTTGATATCATAAAGATATTCCTTCGGGCTTCGACCGCGGGGGAGAGAAAAGAGGGAAAGAAAGCTTGGAGGACATGATCCGAATTGAGCACTTAAGCAAAAGTTTCGGCAAGGTGAAGGCGGTGCAGGACGTTAGCTTTCGCGTGAAGCGAGGGGAGCTTTTTGCCTTTTTGGGGGTCAACGGCGCGGGAAAAAGCACCACGATCTCCGTGCTGTGCGGCCAGCTGGAACAGGATGGGGGCAGCGTGCTGATTGACGGGGAGGACCCCGGAAAGCAGGGAAGCGCCACCAAAAGCAAGATCGGGGTGGTGTTTCAGCATTCCTACCTGGACAAACCCTTGTCCGTTTACGAAAACCTGAAAAGCCGTGCGGCCATGTACGGCCTGGTGGGAAACGCCTTTCGCGACCGTTTGGCCGAGCTGACGGATATGCTGCAGCTGGAGGAGATCCTCCGCCGACCCGTGGGCAAGCTTTCGGGGGGACAGCGCAGACGCGCGGACGTGGCGCGTGCCTTGGTCCACCGCCCCGAGCTGTTGGTGCTGGACGAGCCCACCACGGGTCTGGATCCCCAAACGCGTAAAAATTTGTGGGATCTGATTGCCCGTTTGCGCCGCGAAGAGGGGATGACCGTACTGCTGACGACCCATTATATGGAGGAGGCTGCAGACGCGGATTACGTGGTGATCCTGGACAAGGGCAGGGTGGTGGCCGAGGGCACGCCGCTGGAGTTGAAAAACCGCTTTGCGGGGGACTACGTCACTTTGTACGGGGTCAGCGAGGAGGAGATCCGCCTCCTTGCGGAAAACTACGAGATCTTGCGCGATGCTTTGCGCATTCAGGTGCCCGACACGGCGGCCGCTACGGAGCTGATCCTTCGCCATCCCCGTCTGTTTCGGGATTACGAGATCACCAAGGGACGCATGGACGACGTGTTTTTGGCCGTCACAGGGCGCTCTTTACAGCAAGAAAACGGAGAGGAGGGGCACCGATGAAGGTCTTTACGGTTTGGGTGGGGCGGAATATGCGCCTGTTTTTTAAGGACAAGGGAATGTTCTTTACAGCCTTGATCACGCCGCTGATCTTGCTGGTGCTGTATACGACGTTTTTGGGCGGGATCTATCGGGATACTTTTGAAGCGGCGCTGGCCCCGGCGGGTCTGCCCGTTTCCGAGGATCTGCTCAACGGGGCGGTGGGCGGTCAGCTAACCTCCTCCCTTTTGGCGGTGTGCTGTGTGACGGTGGCCTTTTGCTCCAACATGCTTTCCGTGCAGGATAAGGCCAACGGCACCCTGCGGGATCTGACTGTGAGCCCCATGCGCCCCGGGCTGATGGCCTTGGGCTACTACGTGGCCACGCTGCTGACCACCTTGCTCATTTGCCTTTGTGCGGCGGGGGCCTGCCTGATCTATATGAGAGCCACGGGGTGGTATCTCAGCGGCGCGGACGTATGGCTGATCCTGGCGGACGTATGCTTGTTGACGGTGTTCGGCACGGCGCTGTCCGGGCTGATCAATTTCTTTTTGTCCTCTCAGGGGCAGATCTCGGCGGTGGGCACCATCGTCAGTGCGGGCTACGGCTTTATTTGCGGTGCCTACATGCCCATCTCCTCCTTCAGCGAAGGCTTACAGCGGGTCATCTCTTTTCTGCCGGGGACCTACGGCACGTCCTTGCTGCGCAATCACGCCCTGGGCGGGGTGTTTCGCGAGCTGACGGCACTGGGCTTTCCGCAAGAGGCGGTGGACGGTCTGCGCGACGCCATGGACTGCCAACTGTACTTTTTTGACACGGCCGGGCCCATTTGGGGCATGTACGCCGTGTTGGGAGGCTTTGCGGCGGTTGTTTTGGCAGCCTACGTGTTGCTGATGCGTTTCGGGAGGGCCCGCGTATGAGCGAGACGATCCTTCAGCGGTTGCAGACGTTGGCAGAGCCTGCCTACGGCGATTTTCACAGCCGTTTGATGCCCACCGTAGAGCGCCGCCTCGTGCTGGGGGTGCGAATGCCCCACCTGCGCGCTTTGGCCAAGGAGCTGGTCGGCACGGCTGAGGGGGAGGCTTTCCTTTCCCATTTGCCTCACCAATATTACGAAGAAAACAATCTCCACGCCATTTTGACGGAGTCTACGCCCAACGTTCACCTTTGCCTGCGCAGGCTGGATGCCTTTTTGCCTTGGGTAGACAATTGGGCCACCTGCGACCTGATGCGCCCCAAAGCATTTGCCGCTCACCGCGGGGAGGTGGAGGCCCATCTGCCCTTGTGGCTGGCAAGCGGACACGAATATAGCGTGCGTTTTGCCGTGAAAACGCTCATGGACTTTTTCTTGGAGGATCCCTTTTTCCGCCCCTTGCATTTTCAATGGGTGACGGAGGCCTGCTCGGGAAAATATTATGTTAACACGATGGTGGCCTGGTATTTTGCCACCGCCCTGGTAAAACGCGAGGGGGAGGCCCTGTCTTGGCTGCGCCAAAGGCAGCTGCCCGCGCAGGTGCATAACATGGCCATCCGCAAAGCGGTGGAAAGCCTGCGCGTCCCCGAGGAACGCAAGGCCTATCTGTGCACTTTGCGACGCTGAAAAAAACACCCCGCTGTGAAAAGCGGGGTGAAAAGCCAACATCCTTTACACTCGAAAATCCTTGATATTTAAGGCTTTTTGAGTGTTTTTATTTTGCGGATCAAATAGGGGGGCAGGTACATCACGGTGACCAAAACAGGGGCCAAAATGGGGAAGCCCCACAGGTGCGAGCCCAGGGCCTGCTTGAACCAATACAGGGGATTGCCATTGGAGGCCGAGGATAAAAACATAAAATTGGTATCGAAAAAATGATTGGCCAGCAAAGCCAATACCCCAAATCCCAACAGTAAGAGCAGACAGCGGGGCAAAGCTCGAACACTTGGTTTTATGTCACCCCCGAGGGTGAGTACGATCGGATACGCGGCCAGCAGAATATGCACGCTGAAGCTATGCAGGTGCATGAAATTGGCAGGGGGCAATTTGGTCCACGTGGGGAAGAGCAGAGCCAGCAGAGCGGTGGGAATGCAGATGACGTAGAGAAAATTGTCCAGCGTTTTGGAAGGCTTCCACGCGTGCACGGCGATCAGGATGATGTTGATACTGCAAAGGTGCAGGGGTAGGTATTTGGGCGTGTAATTCCCACCTGCAGCCAGGCAGACGATCTTGAACAGCTCGTCTGCCACCAGCAGGGCCGCCAGCACGCGGCGGATCTTCAAACGGCGGGTGGGCGAGCTTTGGCGGTAGAACAGTGTCAGCAGGGTACAGGTCAGAACGAACAGGGCCAGCCAGATCCAATGACAGCCCTTGAAATGGGTAAAGCCCACGCCTTTGACGATGGTTTCCGTGGTCTCCCAAAAATATTTCATACGGCAAAACCCCTTTTGGTGAAAAAATGCTTTTTTTGTCGCTTTTGACTTTTACTCTACCACATGAAAAGGAAAAAAACAAGGTTTTTGTTGACAAAAAAATCTGCGTCAGATATAATGTTTTCCATAAAAGGAAAAAGGCGAATTGCGCTGCGGAAAGGAAATGGCCTTATGAAACTGCTGAAAAAGGAGCTTGCTTGGGCGCTGGCTGTTTGTACGCTGATCGTGTCGTTAGCGGGATGTTCTTCCCAACCCGCCACGTCTCCCGCTACCACTACGCCCGTTACGGAGGAAAGCACGATGCCTGTTTTTAAGGACGGAATGGATCTGCTGGCTATCGGCCACAGCAACACCTGCATGTCCACCTACGAGCTTTGCAAGATCTTTGACAATTTGGGATACGAAAACTTCAATTTGGGCGTGCTGTGGAGAGGGGATTCCAACTTCAAGGTGCACACCAATCTGGCCAACACCAATCAGGCCGGTGTGGTGTATCACAAGCCCACCTTGGAAAAATTCTCCGATCCCGCGGATACGGAAAACCTGACCAATTACCGTACCGTGCTGAAGGACCGTGAATGGGATGCCATCGTGATCTATCAGGGAGGTCCCGCGCTGGGCGATGAGGGGGCCTACGATCCCTACCTGAAAAACCTGATCCGCGCCATTAAGCGCTATTGCCCCAACGCCAAGATCTACTACGGCATCATGTGGGCCTATCCCACAGACAGCAAGACTCCCGGCTTTGTGGATAATTACGGTGCAGATCAGATGACCATGCACAACGCCGCTATTGAAATGACGAAGAAAATGGTGGTGGGCACAGAGGGGATCGACGGCATCATTCCCTTGGCCACGCTGATCCAAAGCCTGCGCACGAAATACGGCGAGGCCTTTCACGTGGCCGACCGCGTGCATATCAACACCACCGGCTCCTACGTGGTGGGCTTGATGTGGTACGCGGCGCTCACGGGTTTGCCCTTGGATGAGCTGAGCTATCTGCCCTCGGGCGTCAATAGCCAGATCGCGCAGGATGCCAAGGCTCTCATCCCGCAGATTTTGAAGGATCCCTACACCATTATCGACATCAGCGAAGAATAAACCAAAGCAAACCCCCGCTGTTTCAAACGGCGGGGGTTTTTCTTACAGCAATTCAAATTCCCTTTTGCGGCTTATCAATACGCCTTCGCGCTGCAACTTGCCGATCTCGGCGGAAAGACCACTGCGTTCCACCTCCAGGTAATCGGCCAGCTCCTGGCGGTCCAAGGGGATGGAAAAGCGGGAGCTTCCTGCCGTTTTCGCCTGCAGGGAAAGGTACGTCAGCAGTTTTTCACGGGTGGAGCGTTGGGAGGTCACCTCCAGCCTTTGGTGAAAGCGAAGGTTCTTTTCGGCCAAGGACTTCATCAGGTTCAAGATCAGTTGCCTGTGAAAGGCACAGCTGTTGGAGCAGGTGTGCAGAATGTGGCGGCAGTTGATCAGCATGACCCGTGAGGGTTCGTCTGCGGTGACGGTCACGGGGAGATCACGCACCTCCGCGCAGGCAAAGGCCTCCGCAAAAAGCTCGCCGGGCTCTACCGTGGCCAGCAGACTGCGGTTGCCCCCGTAATCCGTTCGGCTGATCTGCAGGGCGCCCGAAAGCAAAATGCCCAGGTATTTTGCCGGCGTCCCCTCGGCCATGACGGTGTATTTTTTATCAAATTCCTCCACTCGGGCCTGCAGGCAACCCAGCAGGGCGCTCAGTTGCTTGGACTCGATGCCGTCAAAAAGAGAGCATTTTTCCAGAATGGGATAAAATTTTTCCATTTTCTCTCCTTTTTGTTGAATTTTCAACAGAATTATTGGCCTTATTATACTATAATAAAGTCACAAAAGCAAGGAGGAAGCGTGAAAATGATCCGTAAAATTATAAAGATCGACGAAGAAAAATGCAACGGCTGCGGAGCCTGTGCCGCCGCCTGCCACGAGGGCGCCATTGAAATGGTGGGTGGTAAAGCCCGCCTGACCCGCGAGGATTACTGCGACGGGTTGGGGGATTGTCTGCCCGCCTGTCCCACCGATGCCATCAGCTTCGAGGAAAGGGAAGCCCCTGCCTACGACGAGGAGGCTGTCAGACGGGCCAAAATGCACAAACACGGAGTCAAGCTACCCTGCGGTTGTCCCGGTACCCTGGCCAAAACCATTGAACGCCGTCCCGCGGCGGCAGAGCCCGAACGGAGCGTTGCCCCCAGCTATTTGTCCCAGTGGCCCTGCCAGATCAAACTGGTGCCCGTGCACGCCCCTTATTTTGAAGACGCCAATTTGTTGATCGCGGCCGATTGTACGGCTTTTGCTTACGGCAATTTCCACCGCGATTTCATCCGTAACCATATTACCCTGGTGGGCTGTCCCAAGCTGGACGAGGGAGATTACGCTGAAAAACTGACGCAGATCCTGGCTCATAACGCCATCAAAAGCGTGAAGATCGTGCGCATGGAGGTGCCTTGCTGCGGCGGCCTGGAAAATGCCGTCAAGCGCGCCCTGCAGGCCTGCGGAAAAATGATCCCCTGGCAGGTGGTCATGGTCTCCACAGACGGAAGAATTCTGGAATAAATGGGCAAAGTGCTTGAATTTTTACCGCTTTTGTGATACAATATCAAAGAGTTCATACATTATCGAAGAAACGGAGGTCCCGTCAGCGTGACCATTACCCAAGATATTCTCTATATCGGCGTGAACGACCGCCGCATAGACCTTTTTGAAGGGCAGTACGCTGTGCCCAACGGCATGTCCTACAATTCCTACGCCATCGTGGACGAGAAGGTGGCGGTGTTGGATACGGTGGACGCTGCCTTTACCCACGAGTGGCTGGACAATATCCAGAACGCCCTGGCCGGCCGTGCACCCGATTACCTGATCGTACAGCATATGGAGCCCGACCATTCCGCCAATATTGCCAATTTTATGCGCACCTATCCCCTCGCCACGGTGGTGGCCTCTGCCAAGGCCTTTGCCATGATGAAAAATTTCTTTGGCACGGCGTTTGAGGACCGCCGCTTGGTGGTGGGGGAGGGGAGCACCCTTTCGTTGGGGCGCCATGAGCTGACCTTTGTGACCGCTCCCATGGTGCATTGGCCCGAGGTGATCGTCACCTACGACAGCACCGATCAAGTGCTTTTTTCCGCCGACGGATTCGGCAAATTTGGTGCCTGGGATACCCAAGAGGATTGGGCGGACGAGGCCAGGCGCTACTATATCGGGATCGTGGGAAAGTATGGTACCCAGGTGCAGGCCCTGCTGAAAAAGGCTGCCGGGCTTGAGATCCGTCAGATCTGCCCCCTTCACGGCCCCGTGCTGAAGGAGAATTTGGGTTATTACCTGGACCTGTACAACACCTGGTCTTCTTATCAGCCCGAAGAGGAGGGCATCGTGCTGGCGTATACCTCGGTGTACGGCAATACGAAAAAAGCGGTTTTTCAGCTGGCTGAAAAACTGAAGGCGGCCGGTTGCCCCAAGGTGGTCGTGCACGACTTGGCCCGTTGCGACATGGCCCTGGCTGTGGCCGATGCCTTCCGCTACAGCAAACTGGTGCTGGCCACCACCACCTATAACGCGGGCATTTTCCCCTCCATGCGGGATTATATTCACCACCTGACCGAGCGCAATTTCTGCAATCGCACGGTGGCTTTGGTGGAAAACGGAAGCTGGGCCCCCTTGGCCGCCAAGGTGATGAAGGAGCTGTTGGCTCCTTGCAAGAACCTGACCCTGGCGGAAAATACCGTGCATATTCAATCGGCTCTTAACGAGGAAAGCAATGCCCAATTGAATTCCCTGGCCGAGGAGCTTTGCCGCGAATACCTGGCCAGACAATCCTCCACGGCCAATAAAAACGATCTGACCGCTCTTTTTAACATTGGCTACGGCTTGTACGTGGTCACCTCTCACGACGGCAAAAAGGATAACGGCCTGATCGTCAATACCGTCACCCAGGTGACCAGCACGCCCAACCGCATTGCCGTGACCATCAATAAAAACAACTACTCCCACCACGTCATCCGTCAAACGGGTATGATGAACATCAACTGCCTGACGGTGGAGGCGCCCTTCTCCGTGTTTGAAAAATTCGGGTTTGCCAGCGGCCGCAACGTGGATAAGTTTAAAGATTGCACGCCCATGCGCTCCGATAACGGCCTGGCCTTCTTGCCTCGCTATATCAACTCCTTTATGTCGTTGAAGGTGGAGCAGTATTTGGATCTGGATACCCATGGGATGTTCATTTGCTCGGTTACCGAGGCTCGCGTGCTGTCGGACAAGGAGACCATGACCTATACCTATTACCAAAACCGTGTCAAGCCCAAGCCCGAGACCGAGGGGAAAAAAGGCTACGTCTGCCAGGTGTGCGGCTTTATCTACGAGGGAGACACATTGCCGGAGGATTACGTTTGCCCCCTGTGCAAACACGGCGCATCTGATTTTGAACCCATTGAATAAATCAAATACAATCAAAATTAACGGAGGAAAAGACTATGTGTGAAAACAACAGATTCTACGTTTGCGAGCATTGTGGGAACATGGTGGGCCTGATCCACGACGCAGGCGTACCCATGATGTGCTGCGGCCAAAAGATGACCCGTTTGGAAGCGGGTGTGGTGGAAGCCAGCAAGGAAAAGCATATCCCCGTGGTAACGGTGGAGGGCAATACCGTGCAGGTGAGCGTGGGCTCTGTGGCCCACCCCATGACCGAAGAGCATCATATCGCTTGGGTCTATCTACAGACCGACTGCGGCGGCCAGCGCAAATGCCTGAAGGGCGAGCCTGCCGTGACCTTCGCTCTGGCTGACGAAAAGCCCGTGGCCGTGTACGCTTACTGCAACCTTCACGGTCTGTGGAAGACCGAGCTGTAAAAGAAAAGGAGAGGTTCAACATGAAGTACGTTTGTGACGCCTGCGGCTGGGAATACGACGAGGCCGTGGGAGATCCCGACAACGGCATTGCCCCCGGCACGGCCTTTGCCGACCTGCCCGAGGATTTTGCCTGCCCTCTGTGCGGTGTGGACAAGTCCATGTTCTCCGAAGGGGAATAAACACTCGAATCAAGGAAAAAGGCCTTTGCAACAGGAACGACGCGAGGGCCTTTTTTCAACGGAAAAGGGGTAACGTACATGGATATGGTGTTGCTGACCGCCTTTGGTGTGGGCGGAGCCACGGTGGTGGGGTCTTTGGCGGGCTTTGCCTTTAAAAAGCTTTCCCACCGCTTTTCAGATATCGTGCTTTCCTTTGCGGCAGGGGTCATGCTGGCGGCGGCTGTGCTGGGCCTGGTATTGCCCTCGTTGGACTACGGCGGTGAGTTCGGCCTGGTGATCACCGTGGTAGGGATCTTTGCCGGTGCCCTTTCTTTAAACCTGATGGATAAGCTGGTGCCTCATTTGCACAAGCTGGTGGGGGCCGAGCCGGAGGCGCACCAAAATGCCCAATTGAGCAAGGTGCTTCTTTTCGTTATGGCCATTGCCATCCACAACCTGCCCGAGGGCATTGCCGCAGGTGTGGGTTTCGGGGCAGGGGATACGTCTCGTGCCCTGGTTATTGCGGGGGGCATCGCCTTGCAGAATATTCCCGAAGGCATGGTTATTATCGGGCCCATGCTGGCGGCAGGGGTCACCCCTCGTCGCACCTTCCTTTGCGCCATGGCCACGGGCTTGGTGGAGGTGGCGGGCACGCTTCTGGGGTATTTGGCCGTCAGCGTTGCCTCTGCCATCCTGCCCTTTGCGCTGGCCTTTGCGGGGGGCACCATGCTCTACGTCATCAGTGACGAAATGATCCCCGAGACTCACGCCCACGGAAGTCAGCGGGGGGCCACCTACGCATTGCTGGTGGGCTTTTGCGTCATGCTGATCACTGACGTGTTGTTGGGATGAGCGAAAGTTGATATCCGTATCTGCGCGGCAAGGGCTTGGCCAAAAGCTCTTGCCGTTTTTTTTTGAAAAAACCGACCGTCGCCCGCGGAAAAACAGGTCGCAAACCGTTGCATTCTGTCTGAAACTGTGATATAATACCCCACGATAATATAAAGTGGGATTGAATGGATTCATCCGTAGTGAAAGGATCGAAAGGAGAACAAACATGTTAACTGCACAGGAGATTATGCAACTGATCCAAAGCCTGATCTGGCTTTTGGCCGGTGTGGGCGTGTTCATCGTAGGTATGAACTTTATGGGCGACGCATTGGAAAAAAGCGCCGGCAGCGGTATGAAGCGGATGCTGGAAAGGATCAGCAATAACCGCTTTTCCGGCGTTGGTATCGGTGCCGGTGTGACGGCCATTATCCAAAGCTCTTCCGCCACGTCCGTCATGGTCATCGGTTTGGTCAACGCAGGCGTTATGACGCTGATGCAGGCCACCCCCATCCTAATGGGTGCCAAGATCGGTACCACCATTACGGGTGTGTTGGTGGCGCTGAAAAACGATTATTTCAATATGGCCATGTATCTGCTTGCCTTTGCAGGTGTGATGATGGGCTTCTTCAAAAAGGAAAAGATCAAGCTCGCAGGCAGCCTTTGCTGCGGCTTGGGTATGATCTTCGTGGGCTTGGAGATCATGAGCAGCGAACAGGCCTTTGGAAACGCCTTGGTGCAGGGAATGTTTACCGCCGTTTTCCAAGCCATCGACTTCCCTTTGCTGCTGGTTTTGGTAGGCGTGATCTTCACGGCCCTGATCCAAAGCTCCTCCGCCGCCACAGGTGTGGTCATTACCATGGTGGGTACAGGGGTTCTTCCCTTGGAACAGGCCATGTTTATTGTGGTGGGCGCCAATCTCGGTACTTGCGTGACGGCTTTGCTGGCTTGTGTAGGTGCTAACACCAATTCCAAGCGTGCGGTGCTGATCTACCTTACCTGCAACTCCATCGGTGTGGTATTGTTTACCGTTGTCCTTTGGCTGTTTAAGGAGAAGGCTGTTGATTTGCTGATGTCTCTAATTCCCGGAAAGGATCCCATGTCCCTGCAAATGCGGGTGTCCACGTTCCACGTGGTCTTTAACGTAACCACGACTGTGATCCTGCTTCCCTTTGTCAGGCAACTGGTGGATTGGGCCTGCCTGGTCATCAAGGACAAGGGAGAAGAAGAGACAAGACTTTCCCTCAAATATGTGGATGACCGCTTGCTGTCCATGCCCTCCGTGGCCTTATTGCAGGTCAAAAAGGAAATGGAATATATGCTTAGCTTGGTAGAGCAGAATACAGTGCTTTCCTTTGAGGCGATGGATGCCAACTCCTTAGAGCACGATGAAACGATCCGTGGCAACGAATGCATTATCGACTTTACCAACAGTGCGCTGACCAAGTTTTTGATCAAGCTTTCCAATGAGGTAGAGCAGAGCGACGAAGCCGTGATCGGCTCTTACTTCCACGTGCTCAACGACCTGGAGCGTATCGGTGACCATGCCGAAAACTTCTATGAGATCGGCGTGGAAATGTCCCAAAAGAAGATCGCCTTTTCCGAAAAGGCCCGTGGCGAGATCGCGGCCATGCGGGAAAGCATTATGCAGATGTTTGCCATTTCCAAGGACGCCTTCGAGCATTTGAATAAAGAAGGGCTCCCGGCCTTGACCAAGCTGGAAGAAGGGGTGGACGTGCAGAAGAAGGAGCTGATCGCCAGCCACTTTGCCCGCCTGGCCGAAGGCAATTGCAACGTGGACGTGAGTCCTTACTATTCCTCTGTGATCACCGGTTTGGAAAGGGTGGCCGACCACTTGGTCAACGTGGGCTACAGTATCGTCAACCCCACCGGCGCCCAAGACAACGAGCTGTAAAAGCGTTCAAAAAACAAAATCCCCCATACAGGGGGATTTTTTACGCCCTTTTTCCGTAAAGGCAGGAACCAAAAAAGACACCCGCGAAGGGAACCTGCGATAGAGCAGGTTCCCTTCAAACTTTGTTGATTGGTTTGGATGCGAGGATGAATTGTAGTAAAATCAAAATCTAATTTTGGAGGATACTACAATGAAAAAGAACTTTGAACCCCTTTATGAAACGCTCGGTGGAACGTACCGCGAAGAAAACGGACACCTCATCCCCG